>NZ_CP042433.1:2857286-3174763 GCF_007970805.1 Flavisolibacter ginsenosidimutans
TGCCTGCAAGGGTGAAAATCAATTCGCGAATGTTGACGGGAAATGAAGTTGCCATTCCGTTGCCGGCAGCGTCTCAACAAAAGCTTTTTCACTTAATCGAAGTTTCCGACAACGGCATCGGCTTTCACCAGCAGGAAGCCGAAAGAATTTTTCACGCCTTTACGCGGCTGCACGGCAACAAAGAATATACAGGCGCTGGCATCGGTTTGTCAATCGCAAAAAAAGTTATGGACATTCACGGCGGTTATATTTATGCCAAAGGCGAACCGGGCATAGGCGCCCGTTTTTGCCTGTTGTTTCCTATGGATAACGGAAAGTAAAGAAAGTCTTGCCTTACTCTTTCGATCTTGTCAATTTGAAATAGCAAAAAAACCCGTTTACTTTCCGATACAGAATTTGCTGAATACATAGTCCAGCAAGTCATCGTTGCTGACTTCACCGGTGATTGTACCCAAATAATGAAGACAGCGGCGGATATCTAGAGACAGTAAATCTCCGGGAATTTTGTTGGTCATTCCTTCTTCTATGTCCCTCAATGATTTGTTCACTTCCTGCAAGGAATGATAATGCCGGGCATTGGTAACCACAACATCTTCTCCTTGCACTTTATCCCGTAACACAGCGTCCACCATTCTTTCTTTCAAGACCTCGGTGTGCAAACCCGATATGGCCGAAATAAATATAACGTTGGCAACACCTGAAAATTTTCGTCGTGCTTCTCCTTCGTCTAACGAATCAACTTTGTTGGCAACCAAGAGATGATTGATCTGCTGTCGCTGTAAATCATCAATTGTTTTCACCAATTCTTCAACCGGCGTTTCGTTCACATCAAACAAGTACAACACCACATCGGCTTGCTGCATTTTCTGGCGGCTTCTTTCAATGCCAACCGATTCAATTGCGTCAGCAGAATGGGAACGTATGCCAGCCGTATCAATCAACCGAAACAAAATGCCGTCAATGTTTATTATCTCTTCGATGGTGTCTCTCGTGGTGCCGGGAATGTCGCTGACAATGGCCCTGTCTTCGTTTAGCAAGGTGTTTAACAATGTGGACTTGCCGGCATTGGGCTTGCCAACAATAGCTATGCTCACGCCGTTTTTAATGACATTGCCCAATTGAAAAGAACGCAGCAATTTTTCTGTCTGGATCTTCGCGTTTTCAATTAACTGTTTTAACTGTGCCCGGTCGGCAAATTCAACATCTTCCTGCGAAAAGTCGAGTTCAAGTTCGATGAGGGCTGAGAACTTGATAAGTTGTTCGCGCAAGTCTTTTAGCGAATGCGAAAAACGGCCGCGCATGTTGTTGAGTGCCGTTTTACGCGAAGCTTCTGTATTGCTTACAATGAGGTCAGCAACGGCTTCGGCCTGGGCCAAATCGAGTTTGCCGGCTAAAAAAGCCCTTTGTGTAAATTCTCCCGGCTTTGCCATTCGTGCGCCTTTTTGTACGCAGGCATCAATTACTTGCCGAAGAATAAAAGGCGACCCGTGGCAACTGATTTCAGCAATGTCTTCACCTGTGTACGATCGGGGTGCCTTGTAAAGCGAAACCACAACTTCGTCTAATACGTTGCCCATGCTTTTTAAATATCCCACGTGCAAAGTGTGTGACGCCTGTTTGGTTAAATCCTTTGAAGGAAAAAGAGAAGCTACCACGTTGATGGCTTCTTTTCCGCTCAAACGAACAATGCCCAGCGCCCCAATTCCCGGAGGCGTTGCCAAGGCAACAATCGTATCATCCCAGCCCGATAACCGTAAACTCATTTGCCAAAAATAAGACGGAAGAAAAGCAGAGACCGAAATCTATTCTCTCTTATGCACTTGCATTAGAGACAACGAGAAAATAAAAAACCTCTGCCGTTTGACAGAGGTTTCAAATTTGTTGATCGAAATCTTTGTTGCTCTATTGCTCCTGGATCTGGAAAGTAATGGGCTGCGTGTGATACGAACGAACTTTTTTACCGTTCTGCTCGCCTGGCGACCATTTGGGTCCTTTCTTTACCACTTCTACCGCCCCGGTAGCCAATCCATACCCTGGATCGTTTAGCGCTCTTACGTCGGCAATACTTCCGTCCTTTTCAACAAGGAAGCGGATGTTCACTGTATAATTACCGGGTGCCATGCCTTGCTGCACCGCATCTTCAATGTAACGCTGCAACTGGTTCTCCAGGTGGCGGCGCCATTGGGCCGGGTTAACGCTGGCTTCAATTTCTACCTTTTCAAAAACCTTGTTTTCGTCTTCCGGTGGAGGTGGGGTTACCACACCCTTGCCCGCGTCAACAGGCGGTGGCGGCGGCGGACCTGATACTTTTACACCTTCCTGATTTGCGTTACTTACTTGCACCTGATCCAGTTTTTCTTGCGGCGGCGGTGGTTCCACCGGCTTTTCTACGGGCTTGATGTTTTCAATAAATTTCGCCGTTTCAATCTTCGGAGGAGGCGGTGTTTTTGGCGGCGGTGGCGGCGGTGGCGGCGGTGGCGGCGGTGGTTCATCCTTGATGTCTTTCAAGGTAATCTCTGTTTGTTCCAGGTCAGCCGAACTTTTCTTCGAAGCAAAAAGCTTCGACAGAACGACTGAGTAAAGGAATATGCCAACCAGTATCACCACCACGATGCTAAGTGCCATAACGATGCGCTTGTTGTACGTCTTGCGCAACTCGTACGCCCCGTAGTCCTTGTTCCGGCCTTCAAAGACCAGATCAAGAATGTCTGACTGCAGTATTTTGTTTGCTTCCATGTTGTTGTTTGTTATTAGATGCTTCTGCTAAAGCATTCCATAAATCAGAGGCTATTTACCCCCATTCCGTTGGGACGCCAGGTTCAGTACCGTACTTTCAGGATCGGAGATGTCAATGATAGCGTAACGCGAAATGTTGTTGATCGTCATTTCATCCAGAATGTCTACTGTGCGGCCGTAGTTAGCCTCTTTGCTGGGCTTGATAATGACGGTAAACGCCCGGTCTTTCGAGTCATCCTTAATGGCCGGATTGGGCGTCCAGGCAGCAATCACCTGAGCCTTCTTTTTTTGAAGCACTTTACGAATGCCCTGTTCCGAATTTGGATCATAAGAGCTCGTCATAAAGTTTGATCCATCGGGTTTTAACTCCCCTTCATAGTAATAAATCTGGTCACCCTTTCCAAGCAAGATGGTGAGCAGACCCGATTTTTCCACTTCCATTTGCTGGGTTTTATCCTCCTCTTTTTTGGGCATGTTCAGCTTTGTCGTGTTGGGTGTGCTCATCGTTGTTGTGTAAATAAAGAACGTGATGAGCAGAAACCCCAAATCAACCATCGGCGTCATGTCCACCCGTGTTGAAAGCTTTTTAGACTTCTTCACCCCCGGGCCTTTCTTGTGGCCACTATCCCCGGCGGCTACATCCATTTGTGCCATGGTAACTTTTTTTTGTTGTTAAGATCGTTTCTTTTCAAGTATGTCGTAGTACTCGGTTCCCGACGGTACGCCCCGCGGATCTGTAATCAGTTGAAAGCGAAAAACCTGGTTCTGGCGAAACGCATCAATGACGCCTTTGAAGGCTGGATAAACTGCGTGGTTATCGCCTTTGATCATGTAGTTCACTTTAATGTTCTGGTCCGAGTGCTGACGAAACACGTCGTTTGCACTGGCTACCCATTGAGAAAGTTCGTTGTTTGTCGAATCAACCGGTATGCCCGTTTCCGGAACCTTTTGTCCTTCCAACGAAGCCTTCAGTTGGGAAAAGGGAACGCCTACAATCGGAACTTTTTTGAAAGCCGCTTTATCGGCCGGTGTTAATCCCAGGTTTTTTGCCGCATTAATTGAAGAGATCAGTTCATCGTAAAAGCCGTTGTTTTGATCGGGTTTCAAAAGGGTCATCGTAAAGAACACCCGGCCCGAAGAATCGAACGTCACCTGCAAGGCATCTTGCTCCTTCAACTTATCAGCCGATACGGATTTGGGTGTAACAACGGAAACTTTTTCCGGTGGTTTAAATTTTGTTGCCAGCATAAAAAACGACAGAATCAGGAACGCAACGTCCACAAAGGGCGTCATGTCGAAGTCTGTGCTTTTGCGCGGTATTTTGACACTTGGCATGTTTGAAAAAAATTTGATAATGAGAGTGAATTGTCTTCCTTATTCCATAAACCCTTGCGCTCTTATTTGTACAAAGAGGCAAAAGATTGTGTTAAGGTGAAGCCTGATTCATCAATGCCGTAAGTAATGCTGTCAATCTTTGTGGTGAATACGTTGTACATGATGAGCGCCAAAGCCGATGTGCCGATACCGAGGGCCGTGTTGTACAAGGCTTCGGAGATACCAACCGCCAGGGCACTTGCGTCGCCACCACCGGATGCTTCACCAAGAGCAGAGAATGATTTAATCATACCGATTACCGTACCCAAAAGGGCGATCAATGTACCAACCGATGTAATGGTAGAAAGGAATACCAGGTTTTTAGAAAGCATTGGAAGCTCCAGGGCTGTCGCTTCTTCCACTTCTTTTTGAATGGCCAACACTTTCTGATCAGTATCCAAACCTTGTTCGGTAATCATTTCTTTGTAACGGCGCAAACCGGCTTTCATCACGTTAGCCACGGAACCGCGTTGCTTGTCGCATTCGCTCAACGCAGCGTCCACGTTGCGGTTGGCCAAATGGTATTGCACCTTGCGAATAAAATCGGCGATAGAGCCGTTGCCCAGCGCTTTGCTGATGGTTAAAAAACGCTCAATAGAAAAAGTTATCACCATCAGGAACATGCCAATCAGCAGCGGTACGATGATACCGCCTTCGTAAATGCGGTTAAAGGCGCCTTTGGGATTTCTATGCGTTGGCCAGAACCAACCGTCGTGACCGGGTGTATTAAAACCGTTGGGGTTGCCCATTAAAAAACGCCAGATGCAATAACCGGCGATGACACAAAACACGGGTGCAACCCACGAAATTGAATTGCTCGTTTTTTTTGCCTGTACGGATGTTGCCGCTTTCACTGTTGAAGTTGCACTTGCAGTCGGTCTAGACTCTGCCATGATTGTTGATTTTAAAAGTTGAAGTTGAAAATTGATTTGGGTTTCAGTCGCAATTCTACTGAAAAAATGAATTGATTGTTGACGTACTGATTTTTTTTTACTGACAGGAACGAAAACTGAATTTAAATCCGGCTAAAGTTAAGAAGATAGTTGGCATTCGGGCTTTCCACCTAAATAAATTTCTTATTCGTAACGCAAGGCTTCAACAGGGTTTAAACGCCCCGCTTTTAACGCTGGATAAAGGCCTGCGGCCAAGCCCACAACCGTACAAATAACAACGCCGTATACGATCCAGTTCCAGGGAACAACAAAGGCTGTTTGCAACACTATACCAAACAAATTGCCCAACACAATTCCCAATGCAATGCCAACGACGGCCCCGGCCAAACTTAGCAAAACCGCCTCGGTTAAAAACTGGGTGTGGATGGATGAACGCTTTCCGCCGATGGCTTTTATCAGTCCCACTTCTTTGGTGCGTTCCGTAACCGCTACAAGCATGATGTTCATGAGCCCGATGGCAGCGCCAATTAAGGTGATGAGACCAATGATGGTAACGGCAGCCGTTATGTAACCCAAACTCTTCATGGCTTTCTCCGCGACGCTGTTGCTGCGTTCCAAAACAAAATTGCTCTCTTCCGTTACGGAAAGCTTTCGAACGTTTCGGAACGTTCCCTCCGCTTCGCCCATAGCTTGTTCTACCCGGTTGATGCCGCTTGTTTTTACACCAATGGCAAACGAGTTCGCAGCAAAGTATTGAGCCAGGTTTTTATAACCCACAATTGCCACATTGTCGCGGCTAAAGCCAAACGTGGATCCGCGGCTTTTCAATACTCCGATTATCTTGTACAGGCCGTTATTAATGCGCACCTCCTTGCCCGTTGCAATGGAAACATCATCGCCAAATAATTTTTTGGCAACGTCATATCCCAAGAGGCAAACAGCCGCTGTGGAAACAACATCGGCTCTGGATAAATTTCGACCCCCTTGTATGCTGAAGCCGTTTAAGTCAAGATAATTTTCATCACCGCCAATTAAGGCAACAGTTGGGTTCGTTTTTCGTGAAGCGGTAGAGACGTTAGCATTGTTGCCCGCAAAATTCATCAAGCTTATCTGCGAAGGATAACGGTAAAGCATCGCAAAGCTTTCGGCTTCTTCCAAAGTAATGGGCCGGTTAAGGTTTGACTTCTTTTGTTGTTTTTCACTCTTGCGTTTTACGTTTAGTTCGCGGTTGTTGCTCACGCGAAAGCCGCGGTCTTTAAACCGGATGGTAAAACCATTAGCGCCCATGTTGGAAAAGCTCTCGGTAAGCTTTTGGTTCATTGCGCCAATGGCCGTGATGATACCTACCAATGCTGTTATACCGAGGGCGATA
The DNA here is from genome assembly GCF_007970805.1 of Flavisolibacter ginsenosidimutans. Classification (GTDB taxonomy): domain Bacteria; phylum Bacteroidota; class Bacteroidia; order Chitinophagales; family Chitinophagaceae; genus Flavisolibacter; species Flavisolibacter ginsenosidimutans. The sequence continues at coordinate 2,863,662 of NZ_CP042433.1, forward strand.
ATGGCAACGGTAATGCCGCTTCGTAAACGATTGCTGCGAACGGTGTGAAAGGAAAGAGATAGAAGATCGGCGAACTTCATTTATGAAACCGAAGATAGTCGGGAGAAGCGATTAGTCAGTAGCCGTCCAATATAATCGTTCAAACTAAAACCTCTCTGGATTTCAGAGAGGTTTCTATCGAAATAACGATTTGTTACCCGCCTTAAAAGTACAACCAGTAAAGAAGCAGATTGGGATATACCCCAAGAATAACCGTTATGGCCGCCACGGCCACAAGCGTAACTTTAAAGCCCATAGAAACAGAAGGCAGCGTAGCCGTTCCATCCTTAAAGTACATGGCCTGAATGAGCCGGAAATAATAGTAAACAGAAATAGCCGCCATCAGTACGGCAAAGACGGCTAGCCACACGTTGCCCACCGATACGGTTGCGCTCAACATGTAAAACTTTGAAAGGAAACCAGCCGTTAACGGAATACCCGCTAATGAAAGTAAAAAGATGACCAGGGTTGCGGCCACAAGCGGCTGTTGTTTGGCAAAGCCGTTGAAGCCGTCAAAGGTGTAATCTTTCATTTTAGCCAGCACCGCAAAAATGCCGATAGTCGCTAACGAATAAGCCGCGCCGTAAAGCAACAAACCTTCCTTTGCTTCGGCAGTAAGGGTATAAACGGCTAGCATCATAAAGCCCGCCTGCGAAATGGACGAATAAGCCAACATGCGCTTGACGCTTTGTTGAAAAACGGCCGTAATGTTGCCAATAAATAAAGTGGCCGCAACGACAATGGCAACGATCAATTTCCATTCGCCGCCGATAGTGCGGAAGGCATCGGAAAACAAACGCATGAAAGCGATAAAGCCCGCAGCCTTTACCACCGTTGCCATGAAAGACGTGATCACCGTTGGCGCACCGTCATAAACATCCGGGGTCCAAAAATGAAAAGGCGCCGCCGATACTTTAAACGAAAGCGCAAAAAGCAAAAACAACAAGCCCGTTACAAACAAGACCGGCACTTTGCCTTCGGGCAGAATGATGTTCACGGTACTGAAGGTTCCCGCCGCTCCGTAAATCAACGCAATGCCCATCAGCATCAGTCCCGTTGAAAAAGAACCCATCAAAAAATATTTCAGCGAAGCCTCGTTGCTTTTGAGGCTTCGCTTGTCGCTTCCCGTCAAAATATACAGTGGAATGGACATGATTTCGATGCCCAAAAAAAGCATGAGCAGCGATTGGAAAGAAGCCGAAATGATCACGCCGCTCAATACAAAAAAGATAAGCGCAAAATAATCGGAATAATTTAGGCCAATCTTCTCCATATCTCTTGCCGACAAAAGAAAAAACACCAGCGTTGACACCGTTGCAATCAAGGTAAAGAGAAGTGCAAAATGATCAAACGATAACATGCCCCCCGTGTTGATGTGGAAGAAGGCGATGCCGCGCAATTCAAATACAGCACTGACGATGACAAGCGAAAGAAGCGCCAATGCCAGCGATCGCACCGCGCTGTTCTTCAGGCCAAAGCCACTGAACATCATGATCACACCTGAAACCGCCGAAAAAATTATTGCGTTCATATTATCTGGAAAGAGTTTGAGACAATGCCTTGGTTGACGTGTTGATAATTGATTCTGCAAAGCCGTTGGTGATGTTCAGCAAAGGTTGCGGATAAACGCCGAAGGCAAACACCAGAACAACCAGAATGCTCAACGCCAGCTTTTCGGACAAGCGAATATCCACCGCATTCGCAGTGCGTTCGTTCACCTCGCCAAAGAAAACTTTTTGAATCATGGTGAGCATGTACACCGCAGCCAGAATAATGCTCAATAAAGCAAACACGGTGAACACAACGTTGTACTTCGTAAGCGTTGTACCAAAGATGCCGCTGAACATCATGAACTCACCCACAAAAGCATTGGTCAGCGGAAGCGAAATATTGGCCAGTGCCATCACCACCAACAAAATGGCGAGCGAAGGCGCCTTGGCCGCAAGGCCACCAAGCTCCGAAAGTTTGCGTGTACCAAATTGGCGCTCGATTAATTCCACAACGATCCACAAGCCAATGATATTGATGCCGTGGTTAAACATCTGCATCATCACACCCTGCAAAGCAATGTGTGTTTCAGAAAAAATAGCCAGCGCCATAATGCCGATGTGCGCAATGGAAGAGTAAGCGATCAGGCGTTTTAAATCGTTTTGCTGAATGGCAAGTATGGAGGCATAAACAACACCGATAACGGCCAGGGTTGAAACCACATCGCCCCAGCTCCAAGCCGCATTCGGCACCACCGGCATTACCCAGCGAATCATGCCGTACACGCCCATTTTCACCATCAAACCACTTAACACCATGGTTACCGCTGTTGGCGATTGCTCGTAAGTATCGGGCTGCCAGGTGTGAAAGGGAAAGATGGGCATCTTCACCGCAAAGGCGCCGAAGAGCAGCCAAAACACCAGCGATTGGTTCCAGCCTTTTATTTCTGCAAGACGATAAAACGATTCAATGGAAAAAGAACGGTCGGGTGTAAGAAAATAGAGATACAAAAGCCCAATGAGCATGAGCACCGAGCCGGTAAATGTGTAAATGAAAAACTTGAACGTTGCCTGTACTCTTCTTTCACCGCCCCAACCCGAACACAAAAAGTAAACAGGTATCAAAGCCAACTCCCAAAAGAAATAAAAGGCCAGTGCGTCCATTGACGTGAACACGCCAATCAAACCGGCTTGCGTGAGCAACATCAAACCAAAAAAGTTATAGGGCTTGCGGTAAGTCGAGTTCCAGGTGGAGAGGAAAATGACAGGATAAGCAACGGCCGTGAGCAGGCAAAGAATCTTTCCCAGGCCATCCAGCTTTAGCGCAAAATTTGAATTGAGCGTTCCCAGCCACGGCGTAGAATATTGTAAAGAAGTTTCAGCGGTTGATGAAACATTGCCTACGATTGCAAGCGCAAGCGCCACAAAAGAAACCAACAAAGCCCAACCGCGAATAGCCTTGTCTTCTCTAAGAAAAAAAGAAACAAGCCCGCCGATTAATGGAACCAAAAAAAGTAACAGTACAATCATATTAAGTCAAAATGCAAAAATCAAAACGCAAAAACTAGCCTCGTTTTGACTTTTTACTTTTTAATTTTTATTTCCGCAGAAAGAACTGCACAATAAACAACAACACCATGCTAATCACCATCAGCAGCACGTAAGCGCCTACCTGTCCGCTTTGCAGCCAGCGCAGTTGCCGGCTTCCGTAATTAACAAGCCTTCCTACACCGTTTACCATGGCGTCAATGGTGCCGCGTTCGATAAACGTGTTTACTGCTTTGCCCAAGCTGTTCAATGGCTTTACAACGATGGCGTCGTAGAGTTCATCCACGTACCATTTGTTTTCCAGCGTGCGGGCAAGCGGCGTTTCCTTTTCTTCCTTATATCTTCTGTAACGACTCCAGGCAATCACGATGGCGATCACTGCAACCGCAGTCGTTAATCCCATCAACATCCATTCGGTAGAATGCGAAACAGCTGCGCCTTCGTTAACCGGAATCACAGGGCTTAAAAAGGCCGTCAGTTTTTCGCCGCCGCGCATGAACACTCCCGGAACGTTTACAAAGCCGCCCACAATGGAAAGCACCGCAAGAACGATGAGCGGGATCGTCATGGCCGCGGGGCTTTCGTGAATGTGATGCCGTTGTTCTTCCGTACCTCTAAAGGTTCCGCTAAAGGTGATGAACAGCAAGCGGAACATATAAAATGCGGTAAGGCCTGCGGTAAGCAAACCAATCACCCACAAAATTTTGTTGTGCTCAAAAGCACTTAGCAAAATGGCGTCTTTTGAAAAGAAACCGCTCAGCGGCGCAATGCCCGCAATGGCCAAACAGCCAATTAAAAACGTTGTGTAAGTAACGGGCAAGGCTTTGCGCAGGCCGCCCATGGCGCGAATGTCCTGATTGCCGCTGACGGCATGAATCACAGAGCCAGAGCCAAGAAACAAAAGGGCTTTAAAGAAGGCATGCGTCATGACGTGAAATACCGCGGCTATGTAAGCGCCGGTTCCCAGTGCCAGAAACATATACCCGAGTTGACTGACCGTTGAATAAGCCAACACTTTTTTAATGTCGTTTTGACGAAGTGCTATCGTTGCTGCAAGCAAGGCCGTAGCCGCGCCAATAATGGCCACAACGTTCAGCGTAATTGGCGCTAATGAATAGAGTGCGTTGCTGCGGGCTATCATGTAAATGCCGGCAGTCACCATCGTTGCCGCGTGGATTAACGCAGACACCGGCGTAGGACCGGCCATGGCATCGGGCAACCAGGTGTACAAAGGAATTTGCGTACTCTTGCCCGTTGCACCCAAAAACAACAACAGTGTAATGCCGATTAAATCTTTTGTAGAAAAGCTTGAAAGATGCAAAAAGACGTCGGTGAAATTGGTGGTGTGCACTTTTGAAATGATCCAGAAGATAGCGAGCAGAAACCCAAAGTCGCCGATGCGGTTCATCACAAAAGCCTTCTTGGCAGCCTTTGTATAATCAATGTTTTTAAACCAGTAACCAATCAACAAATAAGAACAAAGTCCCACGCCTTCCCAACCGATGAACATGATGACGTAATTGGCGCCCATCACCAGCAGCAACATCGAGAACACAAACAAATTCAAATAAGCGAAGTAGCGGCCGAAGTGCTCCCGCTTTTCTTCGTGCATGTAAGCCGTTGAATAAAGATGGATGAGAAAACCAACGCCGGTAATGATTAATAAAAAGAGAGACGAAAGTTGGTCAATCTGAAACGCGAAGGGGACTTTTAAATCACCAACGTTGATAAAATCAAAATAACGAAGAACGGGATTGCCAACGATTCTTGCACTGGAGCTAATGGCTTGTCCGCCGCCGATGGCATCAAGGTTAAAAAAAGCGTAAAGGCTAATGATGAAGGAAGCCAGAACCGTTCCGCTGCCAATCACGCCAATCAATCCTTTGCTAAGTTGCCTGCGCAACAAGCCGTTAATCAAAAAACCCAGAAAAGGCAAAAGCGGTATGAGTAAAATTAAGTTCTTCATATTTGAGCTATCAGCTGTCAGCTATCGGCAATCAGCTGAATGCTGACAGCTGATAGCTGAAGGCTGCTTAATGTTTTAGTCTGTTCAAAAAGTTTACGTCCACCGAATGCGTGTTGCGGTACAGCATCACAATAATGGCCAAACCCACGCTGACTTCCGCCGCGGCTACTACCATGATGAAGAATACGAACAACTGTCCGTCTATGCCCGCCGTTGCGTTCGTTGCCTTGCCGGCCAGGTAATGCATTTTTGAAAATGCCACGAGCAACAGGTTTGTCGCGTTCAGCATCAGTTCGATGCACATGAATATAATGATGGCGTTGCGGCGGGTGAGCACACCCACAATGCCGATGACGAACAAGGCAACGGAAAGGAAGATGTAATATTTTATGTCCATGATTTGCTTTCGGTTTACGAAACGGATTCGGAAACGTTCATTTCGTTTTGAATCGCTTCTACCTTTTTGATTTCTTCGTGTACAGGACTTTTCTCCTCACGCTTGCCGATGATCACCGCTCCCACCATTGCGCTTAAAAAAAGAATGCTTGCGATTTCGAACGGTACCACGTAATGCGTAAACAGTTCCCGCCCGAGGTTTTGAATAAGGCCAATATCACCGCTGCCCAATTCCGTCATGCGTGTTTCGGTGTTGCGCAAAGCCGCTACCAACACCAGCAACAAGCAACCACCCGCAACGGCGCCCGCCAGTTTGAGCCATTTGCTTTTTTGCGGCTCGGTGTCTTTGCTCAAATTCATGAGCATAATAACGAAGAGAAACAAAACCATGATGGCGCCAGCGTAAACAATGATGTTCACAATGGCGAGAAATTGTGCGTTCAGCAAAAGATAATGACCGGAAATGGTGAAGAAGGTGACAATGAGCCAAAGCACACTGTACACCGGATTTTTGCTGGTAATCACCATCAACGCACTAAAGAGTGCCAGTGCGGTGAGTGCCCAAAAAAGAATTTGTGTAATGCCCATGCAGTTGGTTAAATATTATTTCACACCCGTTCCAATTGTGCCCTTGGCTTTCTCGTAGGCCTCGCGGTCGGTTGTTGGATCGGGAATCAGCAAATCTTCTTTTTTATAAATAAAGCCCTTGCGGCCATAGTTAGCCGGCGCAACGGTTTGCGTTAGGTAAATGGCGTCTTTCGGGCAAGCCTCTTCGCACAAGCCACAGAAAATGCAGCGCAACATGTTTATCTCGTATTTGGCCGCATATTTTTCTTCGCGGAACAAGTGTTCTTCACCGGGCTGACGTTCGGCGGCTTCCATTGTAATGGCCTCTGCCGGACAAGCCACGGCACAAAGGCCGCAGGCGGTGCAGCGTTCGCGGCCTTCCTCGTCGCGGTTTAAAATGTGCAGGCCGCGAAACACAGAGGGAAACGGACGCTGCTGTTCCGGGTAACTAATTGTGGGTTTCTTCTTGAACAAGTGCGAGAACGTAATGCCCATGCCTTTAAAGATGGAAGGCAGGTAAAGCTTTTCCATCAGCGTCATCGGCTTGCGTTCGACTTGTTTTTTTCTATTGGTTAACGCTTGCATTAAATTTCTCTTCTCCTTTTTAACGGCCGCAAAATTAGCCGTTTTGCTTCAGGCATTTGCCGGAAAACAGTTTATTTATTTAAGAGCAAAACCACAACGGCTGTGATCAGCATATTTACCAAAGCCAGCGGCAGCAAGCCTTTCCAGCCAAGGTTCATCAACTGATCGTAACGGAACCGCGGGATGGTCCAGCGGATCCACATGAACAGGAAGATGAAGGCGAACGCTTTCGCCATCAGTACGGCAAAGCCAATCAATCCCACCCACCAATGCGCTCCCCACGCTGCTTCGTTCACAAAGGGAATGTCATAACCGCCGAAAAAAAGCGTCGACATCACCACACCGCTGATGAACATGTTGATATATTCAGCAAAAAGGTAAAAGCCCAATTTCATGGACGAATACTCCTGGTGATAACCAAAGTTCAATTCGTTTTCGGCTTCGGGTAAATCGAACGGCGTGCGATTACATTCGGCCAGTGCGCACACAAAAAAGATGAGAAAGCCCAAAGGCTGGTAAATGATATTCCATCCGTGTTGCGTTTGGTGCGTAACGATGGCGCTCATGCGCAGGTCGCCGACAAGCATTAGCACCGCAATTAACGAAAGGCCCATTGCCAATTCGTAAGAGATCATTTGCGATGCCCCACGAACGGCCGCCAGCAGCGAGAACTTGTTGTTGGAAGCCCATCCCCCGATCATGATGCCGTATACCCCCAAACTCACCACGCCAAAAATGTAAAGGATGCCGATGTTCACGTCGGCAATTTGCAAGGGCACCTGCCGTCCGGCCACGTCAATCGTCCAGCCCCAGGGAATTACGGCACTCGTCATCGTTGCGGTAATCATGGCCAGCAACGGTCCCATAATGAACAGTGTTTTGGATGAAGTCAGCGGGATAATTTCCTCCTTCATGAACAGCTTTACGCCATCGGCCAGCGGTTGCAATAACCCAAAAGGACCGGCACGGTTTGGCCCTCTCCTGTCCTGCAAAAAAGCCGCGATTTTCCGTTCCGCATAGGTGCTGTACATCGCCACAATCAAAGCCGTGGTTACAATCACCGCGATGAGAATAAACTTTTCAATAATAATGAACCAATCAATTTGTAATAACATAGTTGAGCTTTCAGCAATCAGATTACGGCTATCAGCCTTTTAACCGTTACTTTTTATTTATGCACTTAACTTTTGCAATTCTCTTCGGCTTTTGTTGCGTCGCACTCTTGTGCGTTTGGCAAGTCTATTCAGCAATATCTCTTCGCACTTCTAAATCATCTCTTCTCATTCGTCTGTTCAGTATTCTTACGGTGTATTCGGATTCGTGCTGTCGGTTCCAGCCATGTTTCTGCCCACGCCTTCCTTTACGTCCGTTGGGTTATGTCCAAACGCATTTGGATTGCCGTTGAACGTAGCGCCGGTGGCCGGCCCGGGTAAATCATTTAGATCTACCATGTTTACGCCACTAACAGTGTGAATGTCCAGCAACAGTCGCGGGGCATGGCCGTTCATCACTTCTTTTAAAAATTCGGTTGGCTTTGCTGCATTCGTGTAATGGCCGGCATTTATAACCGAATGACGATTCAACTGCGTCGGACCTTCGATTACCCAATCACTTACCTTCTTTTTCTCAAAGCGGCATTCGTTGCAAATCCAGTCTTCCACCTCACCCCATTGGTCTTTACGGGCCGTCACACGCAGCACATCATCTCCGCGCAGCCACAGTCGTACGCTGCCTTTGCAATGTGGACAGTCACGGTGCGCATCCATTGGCTTGGTAAACCACACGCGGTTCTTGAAACGAAAGGTTCTATCCGTTAACGCACCCACCGGGCAAACGTCAATCACGTTCCCAATCATTGGACTTTCCAGTGACTGCTGAATATAAGTTGCAATTTGCGCATGGTCGCCTCTGTCTAAAACGCCGTGTTCACGGCTGCCTGCAACTTGGTTAGCCGTGTGCACGCAACGGTAGCAAAGAATGCAGCGGGTCATGTGCAATTGAATGTAGGGGCCAATGTCAATACGCTCAAAGGTTCGGCGTCTGAACTCGGAGCGGGTTCCTTCGGTGCCGTGTTCGTAGCTCAGGTCTTGCAAGTCGCATTCGCCGGCCTGGTCACATACAGGACAATCAAGTGGGTGGTTGATCAGCAGAAATTCCACCACGCCTTTTCTTGCTTCCAGCACCGCCGGGTTAGTGATGTTTTCCACCACCATACCGTCCATCACCGCCGTACGGCAACTTGCCACCAACTTCGGCATCGGCCGTGGATCTGCCGTGGAACCGGCCGTTACTTTTACCAGGCAAGTGCGGCAATAACCGCCGGTGTTTTGCAGCTTACTGTAATAACACATAGTAGGCGGCACAATGTCGCCACCAATTTTACGGGCAGCCATCAGGATGGTCGTTCCCGGCTCCACTTCGGTGGTGATGTTGTCTATCGTTACTTTAAACAGTTTTTTTTCTTCAGCCATTTTGTAATTATGCTACAGATACTTCCAACGGATCAGCATAATGTGCCAATCCAAAATTTCGTTTTTGCGATTCTTCAGGATTCAATACGTGCCACTCAAATTCGTCTCTGAAATGACGAATGGCTGCTGCCACCGGCCAGGCCGCCGCATCACCAAGCGGGCAAATCGTATTGCCTTCAATCTTGCTTTGAATGTCCCACAACAAATCAATATCACTCATCTTGCCTTTGCCGTATTCAATGTTTTGCAGAATCTTTTCCATCCAACCCGTTCCCTCGCGGCAAGGCGAACACTGCCCGCAGCTTTCGTGGCGATAAAAACGTGCAAGTGTGAGAGTGTGGCGAACAACGCACTGGTCTTCGTCCAACACAATAAATCCACCCGAACCCATCATCGTACCGGTTTGAAAGCCGCCATCGGCAAGGCTTTCGTAGGTCATCATGCGCTTCTCTCCCTTTGCCGTTTTCAACAAAAGGTTTGCGGGTACGATGGGCACAGAAGAACCACCCGGGATGCAGGCTTTCAATCGCTTGCCGTTCGGAATGCCGCCGCAATATTCATCGCTGTAAAGAAATTCTTCTACCGAGATGGTCATGTCAATTTCGTACACGCCGGGCTTGTTGATGTTACCGCAGGCAGAAATCAACTTTGTGCCGGTTGATTTGCCGATGCCAATCTTTGCATATTCTTCGCCGCCAATGTTGATGATGGGAACAACGGCTGCAAGTGTCTCTACGTTGTTTACAACTGTTGGACAACCCCACAAACCCTTCACCGCCGGAAACGGCGGTTTGATTCTTGGGTTGCCGCGTTTGCCTTCGAGTGATTCAAGCAAGGCAGTTTCTTCGCCGCAGATATAAGCGCCGGCGCCGCGCTGCACATAAATTTCTAAATCAAAACCGGTTCCTAAAATATTCTTACCCAAAAAGCCTGCATTCCTGGCTTCGGCAATGGCTTGTTCAAGAATATCGGGTATCCAGGCGTACTCGCCGCGGATGTAGATGTAGCAAGTATTTGCGCCCAAAGCATAAGAAGAAATCGCCAGACCTTCAATGAAAAGGTGCGGCAAAAATTCCATCAGGTAACGGTCTTTAAACGTACCGGGCTCCGATTCGTCGGCGTTGCAAACGAGGTAACGCGGAACGCCTTCTGGCTTGGCCAGAAAACTCCACTTCAATCCTGTTGGAAAACCCGCGCCGCCGCGACCACGCAAGCCGCTTTTCTTTACTTCCTCAATAATATCCGCAGGCGCCATCTTGTAGGCTTTTTCCTGTGCGGAATAGCCGCCGTTCTGCCGGTAAACATCGTACTGCCTGATGTTTTCGATGCCTGCTTTTTCTAATAAAAGTTTTCTGCCCATCGATCCAAGTCAAAATTCAAAAGTCAAAATTCAGAAGGTGTTCTTGTTTTGACTTTTTACTTTTTAATTTTTAATTGTTCTTCGGCTTGTCATAGTTGAACATCCAGTTCACGCCATACTTGTCGGTTAACATGCCAAACGTAGCGCCCCAAAAGGTATCCTGCAAAGGCATGCTCACTTTGCCGCCGTCCTGCAGGGCCGTGTAAGCTGCTTTAATGCTGTCTGCATCTTTGAAATTTAAACTCAAGTGTGCCGATGCCGTTCCTTGACCGCCACCGGGACCATCAGACGCCATCATCAATACATTGCCGTCAACATCAAGATGCGAATGCATGACTTTGTCGCCGGCCATTCCCATGCGGTTCTCGCCGGGGGCGTCTTTGTAGCGCATTAAACCGCTAACGTTGCCGCTTAAAATCTTTGCGTAGAAGTTCAAGGCTTCTTCGCAATTGCCGTCGAAAATGAGATAAGGTGTGATTTGCATATTCAATCGTTTTAATGATCAAAACCTTACTGAATGCTTACGGCCTGACGTCCCAACAAACGCCATTTCTTTTTTTCTTTTACCCACACCAGCATCATCGCAAAATTTAACGGCGTAACGGTGCCGTCAACTTTGTTTTCGTTCGCCTTGAAAAGATGACGAACGATGGCAACGTCATCATCGTACTTCAAAACCTGCACGTTGCTTACCGCTGTATCGGTGTATCTTGATTTGTTCTTTGTAATGCCTGCGATGGCCTGCTCTCTTGTTTGCAGGTTGCCGTGTGAATGACCGTAGGTTGCTTTTTTGGCAAACAAATCTTCCAGCGTTAAACTGTCTTTCGAACCAAATACCGTGTGGCTTAAAAGATAAGTGCGTTCAACCAGTTCTTTTTCATCCTTCGATTGTGCAAAGACCGCGATACCGGCAAAGAGAACAAAGGCAAGAAAGATTGTTTTTTTCATTAGTTGTTCGTTGCTGCAGTGTGCCTGCATTCGTCAATAATTTGATCTACTTTTTCTTTGGTCAGGTGCTCTTTGTAAAACTTGCCCATCTGCATCATGGGTGCATAGCCGCAAGCGCCAAGACACTCAACGGTTTTTAAAGTAAACATTCCGTCCGGTGTTGTTTCACCCACTTTGATGTTCAGCTTTTCCTGGATGTAACCGATGATGTTGTCGCTGCCGTTGAGCATGCAGGGACCGGTTTGGCAAACTTCAAAAAGATAGCGGCCAACGGGTTTGAGATTGTACATGCTGTAAAACGTAGCCACTTCGTAAACCTCGATGGGTTTTAATTGAAGCAGGCCGGCAACGTAATCCATTGCCTCCACGCTCAGCCATCCGTTGTTTTCCTCCTGTGCCAAATGCAGCAAAGGAATCAATGCACTCTTGTGCTTTCCCTCGGGATAGCGGGCAATGATTTCTTTGACCTTTTCTAATTTTTGTTCTGAAAAATTCATCTATAACAATTCGACAGTTTGATAATTCAGCTATTCGACAATCGCATTTGCAAATTGCCGAATTGGCTAATTGGCTTTACCCGTCCATCTCACCGGCAATCAAATTCAGCGAAGACATCACAATGATGGCATCGCTCAACATGCTGCCTTTTACCAATTCCTCGTATGCCTGGTAATAAATAAAACACGGTCTCCTGATGTGCATTCTGTACGGGCTGCGGCCGCCGTCGCTGATCAGGTAAAAGCCCAATTCTCCGTTTGCGCCTTCTACTGCGTGATACACTTCGCCGGGCGGCATGTCCACCTCACCCATGATGATTTTGAAGTGGTAAATGAGCGCCTCCATTTTGGTGTACACATCCTTCTTTTCCGGCAAATAATATTCAGGAACGTCGGCATGAAAAACTTCGGCTTCTGCACCTTTAAACTCCTGCACTTTTCGATAAGCCTGTTCAATAATTTTCAGGGATTCCCACATTTCTTCTTCGCGGACCAAAAAACGATCGTAGCAATCGCCGGTAGTGCCGGTAGGAACGTTAAATTCAAAATCCTGATAACTGCAATAAGGCGTATGAACCCTTACATCATAATCTACTCCCGCAGCCCGCAGGTTTGGGCCGGTAAAGCCGTAGTTCAGGGCTCTTTCCGCGCTGATGGGTCCTGCGCCAATGGTGCGTTCCATGAAGATGCGGTTGCGCACAAAAAGGTTTTCAAACTCTTTTAAGGCCTTAGGATATTCAGCCAGAAATTTATCAAGTTTTTCCCAGGCAATGTTGTTGAAGTTCCGTTCGAAACCGCCGATGCGTCCGATGTTGGTTGTAAGGCGGGCACCGCAAACCTGTTCCCAGATTTCATAAATAAGTTCGCGGTATTGCATCAGGTACAAAAAGCCAGTGTAAGCTCCCGCATCCACTCCCACAATCGAATTGCATATCAAGTGGTCGGCAATTCGTGCCAACTCCATGATGATGACGCGGAGGTAATCAACCCGCTTTGGCGTTTGAACGCCCAGTAATTTTTCGCAGGTCAAGTGCCATCCCATGTTGTTGATGGGCGACGAGCAGTAATTCAGCCGGTCAGTCAATGGCGTAATTTGATACAGCGGTCGGCGTTCGGCAATTTTTTCAATGGCCCGGTGCACATACCCAATGGTTTGTTCAGCGGAAACAATTTTTTCGCCGTCCAGTTCCAGGATGTTTTGAAACACACCGTGCGTGGCCGGGTGCGTAGGACCAAGGTTTATTTTGGTGGTTGTTTTTTCGATGCTTCCTTCCGGAAGTGTGATATGTTTTTCTGTCGTAGACATCAATTTTTGTAGTCAGCTTTTGTAAATCTATTGAACACTCGTTGCGTCGCACTCTTGTGCGGCAACAAGTCTATTCGGCTTTTTCAGCAGCCGGTATGGTCATGGGTGAACCATCAGGATGCCTGTTGCCGAAATCAAACGTTCCGCCTCTGCCGAACATCTCGTCATCTTTGTCAATTCTCGTCTGGTCTTCCAGCGGGTATTCTTTCCGCAGCGGGAAGTAATCCATCTCGTCCACGTTCTGAATCCGGATTAAATTCGGGTGTCCAACAAAATTGACACCGTAGAAATCGTAGGCTTCCCTCTCCAGCCAGTTGGCGGCCTCAAAGATTTTTGTTGCGCTAAAAACATCCGGCTTTACAATGGGCACAAACACTTTGAAGCGGATGCGGCAGTTTTCCACCAGGTTGTGCAAGTGGTAAACAACCGCCAGTTCGCGGCCCTGGTACGCCGGATAATGAACGGCCGTCAGGTCGGTCAGAAACTGAAAACCCAATGCGGGTTCGTCAAATAAAAACCGCATCAGTTTCAGGTTAAGTTCGGGCTTGGTTTCAAAGGTAAGCATGCCGTAAGGCTCCTCAAATCCGTAAACGTCTTCGCCAAACGTTGCCTGCAGTTTTTGCTTGATGTATTCGTTGCTTAAAGCCATTTCTGTAATTCGACAATTTGATAATTCGGCAATTGCTATTGTATTCCGTAACTCTCCAACAATTTTTTATAATGATCGCTGTTTCTTCTTCGCAAACTTTCCTTTCCTACAATTTCCTGCACTTTCATAAACCCGTCAAGAATGGCTTCCGGTCTTGGTGGGCAGCCTGGTACGTAAACATCTACGGGTATCACCTGGTCCACGCCCTGCAACACACTGTAGGTATCAAAAATTCCGCCGCTGGATGCACAAGCGCCAATGGCCATCACCCACCGGGGCTCCGCCATTTGCAGATAAACCTGCTTTACAACAGGCGCCATTTTTTTTGAGATAAGCCCGATTATCATCAGCAAATCGCATTGCCGCGGCGAGAAGCCAACCCGCTCGGCCCCAAACCTTGCCAGGTCGTAATGCGAAGCCATCGTTGCCATGAATTCGATGCCGCAACATTTTGTCGCAAAGGGAAGCGGCCAGAGAGAATTCTTTCTTGCCAAGCCTACTACGTCACCCAACTTCGTTGCGAAGAAACCTTCGCCTTGATAGCCATCGGGCATGTCCACGATGCTGATGTCCTTTTCTAAAGGCTTTTCTTTGATATTATATGAAACCGGACGAGCCATAATTCTAAATTTTGAATGTAAAATGCAAAATGTAAAATCGAAAACCGGCTGGCTTAGTTTTTACATTCTTCATTTTAGATTTTACATTTTAAGTTCTAATCCTCCCACTCCAATGCTTTCTTCTTGATGATGTAGATAAAGCCGCACAAAAAGAAGGCAACGAACATAAACACCGCCCAAAAACCGCTCCAACCAAGGCCTTTGAAATTAACCGCGTAAGGGTAAAAAAAGATAATCTCAACATCGAACAACACAAACAGAATTGCCACCAGAAAATATTTGATGGCCATTGGCTGCCGGGCTTCGCCGTGGCTTTCAATACCCGATGCGAAGGTTTGCAGTTTGTCGGTGGTTTTGCGTTTAGGTCCAAGCAGGTGCGTTACAACCAGCAACGTGCCGATCATGCCGAACGCAAACAAAAACTGGAAAGCAATAGGAAGCCAACTGGCGGCTGAGTTCACATCGGATATGGCTTTGCTCAAATCTGCTTGAAGTAGAGGAAACATAGTTTTTCGGAATGCGAGCAAAAATAAGTTAGGATTACCAAACGTCCGAGCATTCTTTGCAGCTTTAAACCGCATAAAAAAGCCTCCCGCAAAGAGGAGGCTTTTTGTAAGGTGAAACGCTTATTTGCCTTTTGTTTTTGTCTTCGTCTTTGTACTGTCGGCAGAAGTCTTTGTTTTTGTTTCCGTCTTTGCCGGTGGCGGCGTTGTTTTGCCACCCGAAAGCTGTCTTTGGATTCCCAACAAGGTCTCGTTTGTCGGGTCAAACTCCAGGCCCTTAGCTACGGCTGCTAAAGCGGCTGCTTTATCGTGTTTTACATTGGCCTGGTAAATGGTCAGAAGTTGTGAAGCCTGTGTGCCTTGAGGTTTAAACCGCACCTTATCGGCTTCGGCCAACTGCACGGTTTTTTCAAAATCAGGAACGGCCAAACCTTGTGTACTGGCTGTATCAATTCCCAATCTCGTCAACCCACGCCAGTAATAACCCTGAAGTGAATCAGGCGCCGCTGTAATGTAAGCAGTAAGCACGCTGTCGCTGGTTTGAAAGTTCTTTGTGTAATAAAATAAGGTGCCAATGTAAAAGAGTTCGGCAGGAGTGGCTTGTCCACGCAGGTGTGCAGAAGTCAACATCAGGTTGGCTTCTAAATCACGCTGGCCGGCCGCACGGGCTGATGTAATGAACTTATTCAGCAAAGAAACCTGCTGGCTCCTTGCTGTGTCAATCTGCAGGGCCTTGGCAATGTCCTGCTGCACAATAACCGGATTACCAATGCCGCAAGTGGTTGCGTGAAGCAAGTAATCATTGGCCAATAATTCATCGTTGGTAGCCGCGGCGCGGGTCAAAAAACGATTGGAATAATCGCAAGCCTTTGCCGTGTCTTTTAAGTCTTGGTACGCATAGGCAAGCAAGCGGTAAACGCGAGCCTTGGGGTTGTTGTTGGTAGCCTGCAAAATTTTGTTTGCGATGTTAATGGCGCCCTGAAAATCTTTCCGCACGTAGGCTGTTGACGCCAAAATATAATCGTTGTCCGCGCTTGGGTCTGAATTGGAAACGTAGAGCTTACCCCATTTATCAGCGGCTTCCGGGTCTCTTTTTTCGGTGATGCTGTAGGCATAAAGCGTTTCGTATGCCGGCGCAAATTTAGGGTCGGCAGCAATGGTAGAATTCAAATATTCCAACACGGCATCCCAGTTTTGCTGCGACTGATAAATGCTGGCAGTACGGTACAAAGCCGGGGCAAAAGTGCCCGCCTTGCGGTAGGCTTGCACGGCATCGCCGCCCTGATGCTTTTTGCGGTAAGCGTTGCCCAACACAACGAAAAGGTCCGCGTTATTCGGGGCTAATTGTGCGGCTTCATTCAATTTAGCAATGGCGTAATCCAAATCGCCTACCTTCTTGTCATCGCTATATGGTTGCACATTGGCGCGGGCCACAGCGGTAAGAATCGAAGGATCGTTACCTTTCTTTCCTTTACTTCCGGCAAGGGCCGCATCAAACTTGGCGCGGGCCTCGGCAGCACGGCCTTCCATCAAATCAATCTGTCCCATGCCAGCCAAAATCCACGGCGCGTTGCCGTTAGTTGATAATGTTTTTTGGTACAAGGCTTTTGCACCGGCCACGTCGCCCTGCCCGAGCAAGGTTTGGCCAAGCCAGTAAACGGCTTCTAAATTATTGGGGTTGGCCGCGATTAATTTTTCAAAAATGGAACGGGCACTCTGGTAGCGTTCCGCATACCAATTGCTAACGCCTTCCTGTACGGATTGAGCCATTGCGCTGATCGAGAACAGCGCAGCAAAAAGGAAAACAACTGCTGACTTCTTCATTTTTCTTTTTTCTTTTTAAGATTTAAAATTATCCGGTTTCGTTCAACCACCGCTTGTTAATTTTTCGATGCTTCTACTTTAGTTCGGTGTCGCGTGCATAAAAGGCACGGACCGCCGGATACAGGTAAGAACGGCGAAAAAGAAGCTGGCCGCGGTCGCTGCGAAGAAAATTCACAAAACCGTTGGCCAGACCGGTATAACGTTCTTTCAAGACGCATACCAAATCGCGGATGAACGGATAAGAGCGGCTGTAAATTAAATACTGGACCGGTAACACATACCCACCGGCACTGTCGGTACTTTCCAGGCGGGCCAGCCGGACTTTTTTTAAATAGGACCGCTGCAAAGAATCGTCGAAATTGCCAAGCCAACTGATGCCCAAAAAACCAACGGCGTTTTTGGTCTTCGCCACGTAATCTATAACTCCCTGGCTGCTTTCAGCGGCCACAACGTTTTTTCCAAGCGGTTTGCCGCGAAGCACGGAATCAAGCATAAACCGCACCGTACTTGTGGCTTTCAGGCCATCAAACACCGGAATTAGATTTTTATTAGAATTTCCGCTGACGAGCTTTCTTAAATCATTTACGGTAAAAAAAGAATCCTCCGCCAGCGGATTAACAATCACCGCCACCGCATCATAAGCCACTGTAAATTTTTCCGGCGCTACTTTCAACGAATCGGAGATGGCTGTCTTTTCTTTTTCCGAGAAGCCTCTCGTGGCAACGATCAGCCGAACCGAATCCACCAGAAAATCACTGATGCAGTCAGCTTCGGGTTTGTAATGCGCAATAATTTTTGCGTCGGGATACTGTGCCTCGTAAACCTGAATTTGCGCATCCATCACGGGTTTAAAACTTTCGTCGCAACTAATGTGCAGTATGCCGCTGTCAAAGCGGTCGGGCCTTTCTGCTCCGCTGTTTTTACAACCGGCCAAAAAAACCACACCAAAAATTAAAAAACCAATTCTTTGCAAGCCTTTCATCTGTAGTAATTCTTTTTATAGCCGCGGTAAAAACGCCAACTGCCGTAAACAACAAAAAGGCCACCGATAAAATAATCAAGGTTCGATGGCTCCCTGGCCATGATGCGAATGCCGAACTGCCGGTAGAGGATAAAAAAAAGCCCAAGGAAAAAGAACACGATGCCCATGGTGTAATCCATTACCGAACGCATGCGTGTTCCTTGCTGCCGTTGCTTCTCCTGAAAATCGTCGAGCATAAAAAAATTTTGGGTGCGGCAAGTTATGATTTTTAAAAACGCGGTCTTGCGCAACGCTATTCCGCAGCCTGAAAGATTACCGGCTGTGTAAAGTTCACCGCCACGGCTCTCCCATTCTGGATGGCGGGTAGCCAATGCGGCATTTTTTTCAACACGCGAATGACTTCGTTGTCAAAATCAGCGCCGCCCGATTGAACGACTACAAAGTTTGTAATCACGCCATCCTGATCAACCGAAAAGCGAACAAGCACCGAACGTTTTTCGCCGGGTTCCAAATCAGCAGGCGGTGCAAGATTGCGGCTTAAAAACTTTTGCCATGCTTCTGCTCCGCCCGGAAATTGCGGCTGGCGGTTGGGCAAAGGCGGAGCCACTTTTTCCGTCTCTTTTTCTGCTGTTCCATTACCGGTTGATGGCGGCAACGGCGGCGCTTGTATTGCGGTTGCGGGCGGGCCATCAACCTTTGCTGTGCCGGGCAAAGCATCGTCCAAATCTTTCTGTGTGGCAATGATCGTTGTTGTTTTTTCAACGGGTTTTATTTTATCAAGCAGCACTTCCGTCTTCGCCGGTTGTTGGGTTGCGGGCGGCTGTACTTTTGGTTTTGGCGGTTCGATTTTTTCTTTGGGCCATTCTACCTGTTTTACCACAAAGCCGTTGTCATTCAATTTTGCAACAACCGATTTTGTTGACGATGAATTTCCCAAAAACAACAAGGCAATCACGAGCAAAGCGGTAATGCCCATCGCCTTTAAAAGTTGCGCCGAATAATTTCTGCGAAGCAAATAAGCGCCGTAATCCTTGTTGCGCTTTTCGAACAAAATGTCAAGAACATCCGCTTGTAAAATTTGCTGGCTGGTCATGGTGTGTGGTTTACAGTTGAGATGACCTGCGCATTTGTTTCCATAAGTTTTATCAAAATTCTTTCCACCCGCAAAGGCTTAGTTTTGCGCTGCAAAAATTTAGCAGATGAAAATTTTGATGGTGTGCCTGGGAAACATTTGCCGAAGCCCGTTGGCCGAAGGAATCTTGAAACACAGGGCGAAAGAAGCCGGACTTGATTGGGTGGTTGACAGTGCGGGCACCAACGGTTATCACGTGGGCGAAGCACCGCATCGCCTCTCGCAAAAAGTGGCCAAACTAAACGGCATTGACATTTGCGATCAGCGTGCGAGACGTTTTGTAAAAGAAGATTTTGACCGCTATGATAAAATTTACGCGATGGCAGACGATGTGCTGGACGAAATAAAATGGATTGCAAAAGAAAAATACAACCCGGCAAAAGTGGACTTGTTTTTAAACGAACTCCATCCCGGCAAAAACAAGTCTGTGCCCGATCCCTGGTACGGCACCGAACCCGGTTATCACGAGGTGTACAAATTGATTGACGAAACATGCGATGCGATCATCAGCAAATACGCAAATGTGCAAATTGAAAAATGATTGCTGGCTCGCAATCCTTAATTCTGAATTCTTAATTTATAATTTTTGATGAAACCTTCCCTCCCGCAAGGCACAAGAGATTTTGGTCCCGAAGTAGTGCGCAAACGCCAATACATTTTAAATACAATCAAAGCCGTGTTTGAGCTTTACGGTTTTCAACCGCTGGAAACACCGGCGATGGAAAACCTGGAAACCTTGATGGGCAAATACGGCGAAGAAGGCGACAAGCTAATTTTTAAAGTCCTCAACAACGGCTTAGGCGATGCGAAGAACATCGAAAAATCAAAAGCTGCTTTTGAAAATGCCTTGCAGGGAAAGAACGATAAAAATCTTACAGAACGTGCGTTGAAGTATGACCTCACCATACCGTTTGCACGCTATGTGGCAATGAATCACGGCCAGCTAACTTTTCCGTTCAAGCGCTACCAGATTCAACCGGTGTGGCGTGCCGACAGACCGCAACGCGGCCGCTACCGCGAGTTCTATCAATGCGATGCCGATGTGGTGGGAAGCAAATCGTTGTTGAACGAAGTTGAACTCACCAATATTTACCATCAGGCCTTTACACAATTAGGAATTAAGAATTATGAATTAAGAATTAATTCAAGAAAGATTTTGACTGGCTTAGCAGAAAGGGTTAAGGCCGCAGAGAAATTTCTAGAAATAACGATAGCCTTGGACAAGTTTGATAAAATAGGATTAAAAGGCGTCGAGGAAGAACTAAGGAAAATTGGCTTGGATGAAGGAGATGTCGTCTTCATAACAAATGGTTTTCTTTTTATATCAACGCACCCAAATACGAATCAGGAAAGGCTACGCCAATTAAGAGTTTTATTTCAGAAAGTTCCTATTGCGCTTGAAGGTATTGATGAAATTGAGTACGTACTGAATCATGGCAACGACAATAAAACAATAGTTGTAGATACGACTCTTGCAAGAGGACTAAATTATTACACTGGAATAATTTTCGAAGCTAAAGCACCTGCAGAAGTTAAAATAGGCAGCATCGGCGGTGGCGGCAGATACGATGACTTAACAGGCTTGTTTGGCGTTCCCAATGTTCCTGGTGTCGGCATTTCTTTCGGCGTTGACCGCATCTATGATGTGATGGAAGACCTCAAACTCTTTCCCGAAACCGTTGAGAAGGGAACCAAAGTTTTATTCTTTAACCTTGGCGACGAAGAGGCCAAAACAACCTATCGCCTTTTGCAAGAAGTGCGAAGCGCCGGCGTGCCCGCCGAAATTTTTCACGAAGCGCAAAAATTCGACAAGCAGTTTAAGTACGCCGAGAAAAAAAACATTCCGTTCATCATCATCATCGGCTCTGCGGAAGTGGCCGAACAAACCGCTGTTGTAAAAGATTTGCGCAGCGGCCAGCAGCAAAAGCTGCCGTTCGAAAAGCTGAAAGAATTTTTGTTTATTTGAGCTCTTTAAAAAAGAAAACATGAAACGTACACCATTTCTAACTGCGCTTGCCGGCGCCGCATTGCTGCTGGCTTCGTGCAAGAGCGCCAACAAATCGGGCCTCGCCATTCCAAAAGACGCGGCCGTTGTTCTTCACATCAATTCCGCTTCGCTTTCCTCCAAACTCAGTTGGGACGACATCAAAAAAACCGACTGGTTCAAAGACGCTTATAACGAAAGCAAAGATTCGCTGGCAAAAAAAATAATGGACGACCCAAAGGCTTCGGGCATTGATGCCGGCAGCGACTTTGCCTTCTTTCTAAAGAAAAGAGGCCGCGGCGGCTTTAGTGTGTTTGAAGGCAGCGTAAAAGACGCGGCAGCCTTTGAAACCCTCGCCAAAAAAATCAGTCACCAGGACAAGACCGAAAAAGACGGAGAGTGGAACTCGATTGCTTCGGATGACAATACCGTTGTTACCTGGAACAACAGCAAGTTTGCCGTCATAAACGACGTGCCCTTGGGCGGCATGAACCCAATGGGCGGCGGCATGAACGAAATCACACGCTACAAAGCCGACAGCCTTAAAGTTTTTGTCAAGCAGGTTATGACTAACAGCGACGCCAGCCTTTTTGATGACGACCGCTTTGCCTCGGTAATGAAAGAAACCGGCGACATGCACGTGTGGGTGAATTCCGGTGTTTTGTATTCCGACATGGCCGGCATGCTGAGCATGATGAAATTTGGCAGCCTGCTGGAAGACAACGTAGCCGCCGGCACCGTCAATTTTGAAGACGGCAAGATTGCCGCAAAGATGAAGCAGTTCTACGGCAAGGAAATGCAGAAGGCGATGGACAAATGGAAGTTCAAAAACGTGGACGCTTCTGTGCTCGACCGCATTCCTTCCGACAATGTAATTGGTGTAATGGCCATGAACACTGACCCGCAGGGATTGAAAGAGTTTTTGAAAACCATTGGTGTGGACGGCATGGCCAACATGTTTCTTTCCAAAGCAAATACTTCACTTGACGAAGTGTTGAGCGCTACGAAAGGCCAGTTTGTAATGGCGCTGTCTGACTTGCAAATGAAAGACACGACCATCAGTTACGGTGTGTCTTCGGACGGAAAACCAATGACGGTATCAACCAAAAGCCCCGACATGAGTTTTCTTTTTGCCACGAACGTGAATCAAAAAGCATCGTTCGAAAAACTAATGAACATTGTGAAGCCGCAAGTGCCGGAAGGCTCCTTCGCTTACCAGTTGAACAACGATTGGTTTGTGGCCGGCAACAAGGCTGCGGCGGTGAACGGTTTTTTAAGCGGCAACACAACCAAGCATGCCTTTACCGACAAGATCAGCGGCCATCCTTTTGGCTTTTATCTTGACGTACAGCGCTTGTTGAAAACGGATTTCAAAGGCGGCGCGATGGCAAAAAGCATGCTGGCCGAATCCGCAGCCGTGTGGCAGGACGTAGTAATGGTAGCCGATGAATACAAAGACGGCGTGGCTACATCAGAAATTACCATCAACATGGTTGACGGCAAAACCAACAGCCTGAAACAATTGAATCAATACATCGAAAAAATGCACACGGCCTACAAAGCAAACAAAGTGGCAATGGAAAACGATACGCAAAACATGTCGGTTGATTCAACAACAACGACAACCACTCCTCCGCCACCCGTTGTGGAAGAGCCGAAACATTAAGCAAAACCTTTTCAATAAAAAGCCGCAGTGAGTATGTTTGCCGCTGCGGCTTTTTTATGAACGATATTGTCGGTGTAATTTTTATGAACCAGAAGCCTGTCTATCCATGAAGCCCAGTTGCGTCGCACTCTTGTACGTTCGTCCCGCTGCGCAGCAATCTTGAATTTTGGCTTTTGAATTTTGGATTCTTATGCAATTAACCATTAACAACCTTCTCCCAATTTATTTCCCCGACACACGGAAACAAACCTCCGAAGTCTGGGGCAAAGAGCTTTCCTTTCAGCCCGGCGAGATGGTGAAAATTGTGGCCCCGTCGGGCAGCGGTAAAACATCGCTCATGCACTTTTTGTACGGCCTGCGAAGCGATTACCACGGCGAGATCAGTTACGGCGAAAAGCGTTCCATCAGAACCTTTAATGCCGAAGACTTTGCCGCGCAGCGAAAAGAAAAAGTCAGCATTGTTTTACAGGACATGCGCCTTCTGCCCGAACAAACTGTGTACGAAAATTTATTCATCAAGCACCAATTGCAGCCCTTCCATCCCGTTGAAAGAATTAAAGAAATGACCGAGCGTTTGGGCATTGGCAGCAAGTTGAATTCGAAATGCAAAACCTGCTCGTACGGTGAGCAGCAACGCGTGGCTATCATTCGCGCCCTGTTGCAACCCTTTCAGTTTTTGCTGCTCGACGAACCTTTCAGTCACTTGGACAATAACAATTCGATGCGGGCAATGGACCTGATGCTGGAAGAAGCAAAAGTTCGCGGCGCGGCCATCGTCTTCGCCGACCTTGAACGCATCGATTATTTTCCTTTCACAAAACTGTATCATCTGTAAAGCATCCACGCACAACACGCTAACCACAAACTATAAACTACAAACTGTTCATGCTTTCTTTCAAACCCATAAAACCTCTTTTGCAAACCGGCACCAACGCGGCCTCACGTTGGTTCTCGTACATTGGTTTGGGCATTGGCGTTTTGCTGCTGCTGGCTTCCGTGCAAATGTTCGTCAACATTCAGCAGTTGATGAAAGAAGGCAGCATCCGCAAAAACGGTTTTGATTTTATTTCCATTACCAAAAAAGTGACGAACGAAACGATGGGCCAGCCGGAAAAAAATGTGTTTACCGACAAAGAGGTGGAAGAATTAAAAAGCAAACCCTTTGTCACCGATGTAGCACCCTTGCAATCAAACCTTTTTCGCGTGCAACTGAGTGCGGGAAATATCCTGCCCTTTAAAACTGACCTTTTCGTAGAGAGCATTGAAGACGAATTCTTAGACACCGTGCCGCCCACCTTTCATTGGGTGGAAGGACAGTTGAAAGTGCCCATCATTGTGTCGTCCGATTACCTTGAAATGTTCAACGTGTTTGCGCCTTCGCAAGGTTTATCGCAGGTTTCGAAGGAAACGGCCATGAACATACCCGTCGTTCTCTCGGTTTCCGGCAAAGGGCAACGATTGGATTTGTACGGCAGTGTCGTAGCCTTCAGCGACCGGCTGAACACCGTCATTGTGCCCAAATCTTTTTTGGACTGGGCCAACAGGAATTACGGCGAAACGCCAACGCAGGGTTACTCGCGGCTTTACATCAAAACCACCGATGCCAACAACCCTGAACTGCTTTCCTTTTTAGACCAAAAAGGTTATGTAACCAACAGGGACAAGACAAAAATGGGCCGCACCAAACAAGTAATGGAAGGCATCTTTACCGGACTTGGCGTGTTTGGATTATTGGTGGTGGTAATGGCGCTGATGTTGTTTTCGTTTTACCTGCAACTCGTCATTGCCCGCAGCAAGGAAAATCTTCAGCTTCTGCTTTTGATAGGCTATTCGCCGCTTTGGTTAAGCAAGAATGTGTCGCAGCGTTTTATTCCTGTTTACGTTTCCATTGTGTTGGTTGCACTTTCATTCACACAATTCATGCAATGGGCTTTTCATCATTTTGCGATGTACGACCGCGAAGAACTTCATACGACGGTGCATTGGAGTGTGATTGTTTTGGCCATAGTCCTGATTGCGCTTTCCATCATTACCAATTACCGCCTGGTGAGAAGGCTGCTATACAAGTTGTTTTGAGGAAGGCGTAAATTTGAATCATGCGCGCAGTTCCCGCACCAAAATACGTTAGCGTTGAAGACTATCTTTTGTTGGAAGACGAAGCAGAAGAAAAGCACGAATATTATCAGGGCGAAGTGTTTGCGATAGCCGGCGGCAGCATTGCGCACAACCGAATTGTAAGGAATGTTTTAAACAGCCTGGATAATTTTTTAGAAGGCAAAGGCTGCGAAGTTTTTCCCAGCGATTTAAAAATTCACAACGAAGCAAACACGTTGTTCACCTATCCGGATCTAAGCATTGTTTGCGGCGAACTTAATCGCTGGAATAAACGAAATGACACAATAACAAACCCTGCCGTCATCATTGAAGTGCTTTCAAAAAAAAAAACAAAAAACTATGACCGGGGTGAAAAGTTTCGGTTATACCGTAGCCTTCCTTCTTTAAAAGAATACGTCCTTATTTCTTCGCTGGAAATTTCAGTGGAGCGTTTTATTAAACAGGAGACAAGTTTCTGGAACTTTCGGGAAACCACAGATCCTGAAGACCTTTTTCAAATTGAAACCATCCATTTTTCCTGCCCGGTAAACGAGTTGTACCGCAACGTGAGTTTTGAAGAAGTGTAAGCGAACCGCTCACTGTTTCTGCCATGCCGCATAATTCGTTGCCGAATCAAAAAAAACTTCGTTAGCCGAAGAAACGCTGCGGTAGCCAAAGCGCAAATGGCTCTGCCTTATCTCGCGGTAAAACAAATCGGTTGAGTCCTGGCCTTTGTAAACAAGGCCGCCCTGCGGCAATTCCAACGGCTGATGAAGGCTTTTGTTGAACGATTGCAATTCGTAGGCTGTATCGGTGAGATAAGCGGCATACAAGGTAGCGCCGCCGGGATATTGAAAACTGTGCAGGTAGATACCCGCCGTATCTTTTGCTTCTTCTTTCACGTAACCTTTGGGAACAAGAATGGATACGGTCTGCGATTGGCCGTTTTGCACATACGTCAATTCCTTTCGCTTGTAATCTTTAACAAGAAAGCAGGAAACAAAACCGATACTCAGAAATAGAACAAGCATAACTCGCATAACAATTCTCGTTGATAAACCATTACATCCCGCCAATTCCAATCGTCTCACAAATTCCGGTTCAGACGATACCTTCAAAAATTATACTTGCCCCTTGTCCTACCCCAACGCACATTGTTGCCAGGCCGTATTTGCTGCCTCTTCGTTTCATTTCGTGGACAAGTGTTGTTGAAAGCCGCACACCGCTACAACCAAGGGGATGACCAAGCGCAATAGAACCACCGTTTACATTGATCTTGCTTTTATCCAAGCCCAAATCCTGAATGCATGCCAACACCTGCGAAGCAAAGGCTTCGTTCAATTCAATTAAATCCATGTCGGCAACAGACAACGAAGCCCGCTTCAAGGCTTTTTGCGTGGCTGGCACAGGACCGATTCCCATAATGCTTGGATCAACACCGGCAACGGCTGAGGCAATCACTTTGGCAACGGGTTTCAATCCAAATTTTTTTACCGCGCTTTCACTTGCCAGCAACATCGCCGCAGCGCCGTCATTAATTCCTGCGGCATTGCCCGCCGTCACAGTTCCATCTTTTACAAAAGCCGGTTTTAAAGAGGCAAGTTTTTCAAGCGATGTTTTACGCGGATGTTCGTCGGAATCAAAAAGTTTAGTCGTTCCTTTTTCAGCAGGAATCTCTACTGGAACAATCTCTTCTTTCCAGATTCCTTTTTCCAATGCGGCAAAATATTTTTCCTGTGATGACAGAGCCCATTCGTCCTGCGCCCCGCGGCTAACATTCCATTGCCTTGCCACGTTCTCGGCGGTTTCGCCCATGCTGTACGGGTAATAAACATCAGCAAGTTTGTTGTTTACAAAACGCCAGCCCAAGGTCGTATCGTAAACCTCGGTTGTACGTTGAAACGGCGTTGTTGCTTTTGGCATTACAAACGGCGCACGGCTCATGCTTTCTACACCACAAGCAATCATCAGTTCGGCGTCACCGCATTCAATTTGCCGCGAAGCATCCATGATGGCTTGCAATCCTGAAGCACACAAACGATTAACGGTATTGCCCGGAACGGTTACAGGCAAACCGGCCAGCAAGGCGGCCATCCGTGCCACGTTGCGATTGTCTTCGCCGGCCTGGTTGGCATCGCCGGCAATCACGTCTTCAATGCTCGACGGATCAACCGAAGGGTTTCGGTCCAGCAATTCTTTAATTACGTGCGCAAGCAAATCATCGGGGCGAACCGTGGCCAATGCACCGCCGTATTTCCCTAGTGGCGTGCGAATTGCGTCTATAACGTAAACGTTTTTCATTTCTTAAGCATTCAGCTATCAGCCGTGAGCAATCAGCTTTTGGCTCTCGCTATTAAGTGAAAAGGCCGACAGCTCATAGCTGAACGCTCACAGCTCAAGGCCTGTTAAAGACTTCGCAAGATAAGGCGCAAAAAGCATCCGCCTAAAGCGGATAAAGTATCTTTGCGCGATGGCAGCGACAGCTTCTCACACGGCAAAAAAAATTCACAACATTCGCCAGCTCGGCTATGCCGAACTGGAAGATTTCCTCCTGTTAAATGGCGAGAAAAAGTTCCGTGCAAAGCAAGTATGGGAGTGGATTTGGCAAAAAGGTGCGCAGTCTTTTGCCGACATGACCAACCTGAGCAAAGAACTTCGCCAGAAGTTGGGCGAGAATTTTTCGTTGCCGGCCTTAACGCTCGACAGCACGCAATACAGCGCCGATGGAACGGTGAAATCGGGTTTCAAAACACACGAAGGTTTTTTGTGCGAAGGGGTTTTGATTCCAACCGAGAGCCGCAACACGGCTTGTGTTTCCTCGCAAATTGGTTGTTCGCTCAGTTGCCGCTTTTGCGCAACGGGTTACATTGAACGGAAACGCAATCTCGACTTCGATGAGATTTACGACGAAGTGGTTTTAATCAACCAGCAAAGTGAACGCATTCACGGCAAGAAGCTTTCGAACATTGTGTTCATGGGCATGGGCGAACCGCTGCTGAACTACAAAAACGTGTTGAAGGCAATTGAAAAAATTACGGCGGAAGACGGGCTGGCAATGAGTCCGCGGCGCATAACGGTTTCTACCGCAGGCGTGGCCAAAATGATTAAGCAGTTGGGCGATGACAAGGTGAAATTCAAGCTGGCGCTTTCGCTGCACGCCGCGAATGATGTTAAGCGCAACGAGATCATGCCCATCAACGAAACCAACAACCTGAAAGCACTTGTTGAAGCGCTGAATCATTTTTATAAACAAACAAAGAACGAAATCACGTTGGAGTACATTCTCTTCAATAATTTCAACGACAGTGTGAAGGATGCCGAAGACCTCATTAAAATCTATCGCCAGGTTCCGGCCGATTTGGTGAACATCATCGAATACAACCCCATTGATTTTGCCAGGTTTGAAAAGCCTTCGGAGCAGCGCATGAACGAGTTCATGGCTTATTTGGAAAAACACAAGGTGAACGCACGTTTGCGCAGAAGCAGGGGCAAAGACATTGATGCGGCCTGCGGACAGTTAGCGAATAAGAATGAAGTTTCTCATTCAAAATAATAAACCCGCTTCACCCGTTGCGAAACAGAAGTCATGATCTCGTACGGTATGGTACCGACCTGTTTTGCAACTTCCTGTACCGGCAAATCCGCACCGAAAACAATCACGTCATCGCCTTCTTTCACGCCGTCAATATCGGTTACATCAAGCATGGTCATGTCCATGCAAACTGTTCCAATTACCGGCGCTGGCTTTCCGTTCACGAGCATCTTGCCTATGCCGTTGCCAAAGCGTCTCGAATAACCATCGGCATAGCCAATGCGAACGGTCGCGATTTTTGAATCTCGGTTTACCATGCCTCTTCGGTTATAGCTTACCGACTCTCCTTTTTTTATTTGCTTGATTTGCGCAACGGTTGAGCGAAGCGTAGCCACAGGTTGCAAGCGGAGCACGTCTTCCGCATCAGGTTCGATGCCGTATAAACCAATGCCCAAACGAACCATGTCCAATTGCAAGTCCGGGTGTCGAACCATGGCCGCCGAATTGGAAATGTGTTTTAAAAAAGGATACGTGATGTGCTGTTGAAGCACGGAAACTGCTTCGTGAAAACGCGCCGCTTGTTGTTGTGTGAAAGCGTCTTCGCCCGGATCTTCACTGCCGGCTAAATGACTGAACACGGATTGAATGGACAGGTAAGAATTTGCTGCAAGATGCCTTGCCACTTCATCAACCTCGCTGAGCGAAAACCCAAGGCGGTTCATGCCGGTTTCAATTTCGAGATGAACGGGATAAGCAGACAAGCCTTGTTGCCTGATGTAAGCCCCGAAGCTTTGCAGCAAAGCTTTGGAATAAACAACGGGTTGTAGTTCGTGTTCGACAATAGCAGCAAAAGACGAAGGTTCGGCGTTCATGACCATGATCGGAATGTTCACACCCGCTTGTACCAACTCCACGCCTTCGTCGGCATAAGCCACACCCAGGAACGCAACGTTGCTAAATTGCAAAACCGAAGCAATCTCCGCGCCGCCGCTGCCGTAGGCAAAGGCCTTCACCATCGCCATGATTTTTGTTGAAGGCTTAAGCCGCTTTTGGTATTCTTTTAAATTGTGTGTGACAGCAGCCAGGTTAATTTGCAACACCGTACCGTGCAATTTTTCTTCAAACAAAGAAGCAATGCGTTCAAAGCCCGCCTTGCGTGCGCCTTTCAGTAAAACAATCTCTTTGTAAAAGTCCGAGCTCTTGAATTGTTGCAGGAAATCTTCCGTTGTGGTGTACGACTGAAAGTTGACGGCGTCAATTTTTAACGGCAGTTGACTTGCAATTTCTTTTCCGATACCGATGACTTTTTCAACCTTGTATTGATTGAGCAGTTGCGCAATTTCTGCGTAAAGTTCTTCTTCCCTTTTTCCGCTTTCGTAAAAATCAGAAAGGATGACGGTACGCTTTAATCCGGCGCTTTGCTGCGCCAGAAAATCAAGCGCAATGCGCAATGAAGTTGTGTCGGCGCTGTAACTGTCGTTGATGAGAAGACAATCGTTAATGGCGTGGTTTAATTGCAAGCGCATGTCAACGGGATGAAGAGCATTCATCCGCTCTTGAATGGTTTCTTGCTTTAACCCAAATTGAAGCAATACGCACCAACAGGCAATGCTGTTTTCAATTGAAGCATCGTCGGTAAACGGAATGGAGAGCAAAAGAAATTCGTCTTTGTAATCCGCTTCAATAACCGTTGACGTTCGCTCTTTTTTTATTTGACGAATGCGCAGCGTTGCTTCTTCGTTTTTGCTCCACGTAAATTTTTTGGTTGACAAAGAAGCAAGGTTTCCTGCTTCGCCAATGACAACGTCTGCCTGTGTAAATAGCCGCAGTTTTTCGGTTCGCTTTTCTTCTGTTGACGTAAAGCCTTCGCTGTGTGCTTCGCCGATGTTTGTCAGCACGCCAACGGTCGGCTGAATGATGCGTTCGAGCTTTTGCATTTCGCCGGGCTGCGAAATACCGGCTTCAAAAATGCCCAGCGTGTGTTGCGCTTCCATCTGCCACACGCTGAGCGGCACGCCGATTTGCGAATTGAAACTTTTAGGACTGCGCACAATTTGGTAATCGTCTTCCAGCAAAGCGTTGAGCCATTCCTTCACCACCGTTTTGCCGTTGCTACCCGTTATGCCGATAACGGGCATGTGAAAATGGCCGCGGTGCCAGGCGGCTAATTTCTGCAAAGCCGTTAAGGTGTCGCCAACCAAAATGACGTTTGCTTCTTTAAGTGAAATATTCTTGCTAACAACAAACGAACGAACGCCTTTTTTGTAGGCTTCGTTAACGTAATCGTGTCCATCGGCATTGGCCGTTTGCAAAGCGAAGAACAAAGCGGTTTGCGGATGTTGAATGCGGCGGCTGTCGTAAACCAACTGCGCAATCCCCATGTTTCCGTTGCCCGACAACGACCCGTTTACAACCTTAGTAATTTGCGCAAGTGTGTACGAAGACATGAGGTAAGTTATTGGGATATTGAAGTATTGGGATATTGCGTGTCGCAAACAATTTGCAAGTCTTTTCCGTTGTCAAATCAAATCATTTTCATTTTTCTTTCTACGCGAAGCCTGGAGCGAATAAACAATGGAACCAACCAGACACAGCACAATCACCAAAAGCGATATAAGCACCAGTTGGTTTTTGGTAAGATAACGATGCAGCCATTCTTCGGCCAGCATTTTGCCGCCAATAAAAATGAGTACGATGGCAATGCCCTGCTGCAAATATTCGAAACGGGCCACCGCGCCGCGCAGAAGAAAAAACAAGGAACGCAAGCCAAGCACTGCAAAAATGTTTGAGGTATAAATCACCAGCCTGTCCTGGCTAATGGCAAACACGGCCGGAATGCTGTCGAGCGCAAACACAATGTCCGTTGTGGCCAACAAAACAATTACCACAAACATGTTGGTGAAATAACGTTTGCCGTTTCGTTTTACGGAAAATTTTCCACTCACATCGTGATGGTAAATGGGAACAACTTTGTTCAGCAAACGGTAGACGGGATTGGTTTCCGGATCGAATCCGCCTTCTTCCTTAACGGTAAAAATTTTAATGCCGGTATAAATGAGAAAAGCGCCGAAGATGTAAAGTATCCAATCAAACTTTTCGACCAACACCACTCCTACCGTAATAAAAATTACACGCAATACAATGGCCATCATGATGCCGATGAGCAAGGCGCGGGCCACGTGATCGGAGCGGATTTTAAAAAAGCTGAAGATGAGAATGAAAACAAAAATGTTGTCAATACTCAGGCTCCATTCCATCAGGTAAGCGCTCAGGTATTCGAGTGCCGTTACATTGCCTTCCTTCCACCACAAAAAGCCGAAGAAGCCAAAGGCCAGCAAAACCCAGAACAAGGTTTGCCCAAAGGCTTTTTTGATGTTGATCTCCGTTGACCGCTTGCTCAGCAAGCCCAAATCAACTACAACGGCAACGAGTAAAACACATCCAAATACCAAGTACGTAAGTTGATCCACCGTCATAAATCCAATCCGTGTTTAAGCGGTAAAGATATTGCGGATGCAGAAACGGGAAGGCGCTTGTCTTTCCTGCTAACCCGGCTTAAAGGATGGAATTAGCGGGCTGTTATGGAAAGAGTATTCTTTTATTTATTATGAAGCAAAGCGCCGGCGGCGAAGGCTCTGGTAAATTATGCCGAAAAAAATCACCAGCGCAAAGGGCAAAGCAATGTTCACCAGTTGCCACTTGCTTTTTTCGGCTTCGGTTTTTTTGGGGTCGAGAAGGCGCAACACGATCTCTTTATCGCGTGTAGCAATGATGCTTGATTTGCTCGTTAAATATTCCAAACAATTCAGTAAAAAATCCCGGTTGGCAAAAGGGTATTCGTATTGCGAACCCATTGTAAATAAGTTCATGCCCATGGGCAAAGGTCCTTGCTTGTTCGACACATCGTTTAATACCATGTCGCCGTCGGCAACAACGATCATTTTACCGTCCGCACCGCTGTTCTCCTTAAAGCCGCCCGATTGCGCAAGGCTGTCCATCTGCGCCTTGCTAACGCGGTCTTTGTACAGCGAAGAAAATTTTCCTTCGAGCAAAACGGCAACGGGAATGCCGTTCTTTTTAAACTTCGCGTCTTCGGGTGCGTTGCGGTTTTCGTTGGTTGAAATGAGCGCCGGTGTACTGATGGTACGGGAGTTGTTGCTGCTTTGCAGCAAGTATGTTTTTTTAATTCCTTCGGCTTCTACGGTGTCCATCGAGTTCACAAAACGGCCGGCTACAAGCCCAAGATTTTTGTTGATGGGATGATTGTTTCGGGTTTCGAAAAGCGGGTAATAATTCCAGTGCAAAAATTCGTACTGCGGCTTGTCTGCTGTGCCACCTACGGCAAAAGGGAGGAAGTCGCATTGAAGATCCATCACAAGATCGGCGTTGATGCGGGCACCGTAATTAAACAACAAATCAGTAAGGTTCAGATTCCGGTCGTAAGCAATCAACTCGCGTTTAAAACTCAGGCTGTCCTGTTCGGCGTGCAGGTTGTCAATAAACATCAACACCTTGCCGCCGTTCATCATGTATTGATCAATCTTTAGCTTTTCGGCTTCGCTGAATCCATTCGCCGGCTTTACCATCAACAGCACCGTTGCTTCTTTTGGTATGTACGGAAAAACGTTCAGGTCAAAAGGCCTCATGCGATAATCGGCCGCGGTTATTTGCTGCAGATCGTAAATGCGGTTGTCCACGGGCTCGCCATTTCCCACCGCGTAAGCAATGGCTCTGACTTGCGGGTTCGTCACCTTGTCCAAGCTTTTGGCAAAGCCGTATTCCATCATCGCTTCGGCGTTGTTAAGGTCTTTTGGCGTAACGTCAGGCTTATTGCTCAGAAAAAGATTGACGACTTCGATTTGATTGCCCACGCGTAGCAAAGCATAAGGATAAATGTATTTCGATTCTTCCCCGGCTTTTACCTGTGCCTTTACGTTGATGGGACCGAGACCGGCACTGCGCAGAGAATCGCCCCAGGTTTTGCCATTGCCCGCATCTTCATCGGGCGAAACAAAACGGTATTTAACGCGGGCCGGATTAGCGTCTTTCAACACCGTCAAAAACTCTTGCGTGGCGTTGCTCAACTTACGAAAGTCCGCCGGAAAATCGCCTTTCAAAAACACGTCAATCACCACGTCCGATTGCAGGTTGCGCAGCAAATCCTTCGTGGTTGACGTAAGTGAATAACGCTTCTCCTGCGTTAAATCAAAGCGGGCATGAAAAACAGAAGCCAGAAAATTTATTGCTACCAAACCTGCCAATAAGCCAATCCACCACAACGTGTTTCGTTTTCGGTTTTTCAGCCATCGTTTGCTAAGGCTTTGTTGGGTAAGAAGTAAAAAGAAAAGAATGAAGCCGAGAAAATAAATTACATCTCTCGTGTCAATTACGCCGCGGCTAATGCTTTGGTAATGAAAGTTGATGCCGAGCATTTCGATATAATAATCCGCACCGTTTTGAAAGAGCGGCAATTCGCTCAGCGCACTGAAACCGTAATAAAAAAGCACGCAGGCAATGAGGCTGATGATGAAAGCCACCACCGCATTGGTGGTAAAGCTGCTGGCACAAACACCAATGGCCGTAAACAATCCCGTGAGTAAAATAAGACCGAGATAAGAACCAATGGCCGCACCGGAATCAATGCCCGTTGTGGCCGCAAGATGATTGATGGTAAAGTAGTAAACAAGCGTCGGCAAAAGCGCAATCAGCGCCACGACGAAAGCACCAAAGAACTTGCCCGTTACAATCTGCCAGCGGCTAAGCGGCCGCGTTCCCAAAATTTCGAAGGTGCCGCTTTTGAATTCATCCGAAAAGCTGCGCATGGTAATGGCCGAAATTAAAAACAGCAAAATCCAGGGCGCAAAGGAAAAAAAAGGATCCAGTGTAGCGTAGCCAAACTCCAGGATGTTGTTTCGCAGCACAAACAACTGCAGGCCGTTTGCCAGCAAAAAAACAACGATGGCGATGTAACCGGTGAGCGAGCTAAAGGCTTGGCGGAGTTCTTTTTTACAAATGGGCCACATGAAAATGCCGAATCTAAAATGTAAAATTTAAAATGCGAGGTTGCAAAGTAAGGCAATGTGACTTTCCTGCGGATAGAAAAATCCCGTGCTGCAAACAGAGCACGGGATGATGTTGCCGGGGTTGAAAAATTTACACTGCAAAGCTTTCGCCGCAGGCGCAGGTGCGGCTGGCGTTTGGATTGATGAAATGAAAGCCCTTGCCGTTCAACCCGTCGCTGTAATCAAGCTCGGTGTTTACGAGGTACAAAAAACTTTTCAGGTCGGTCACGATTTTAAGGTCTTTGTTGTCAAAAACCTGGTCGGCAGGTTTGATTTCGTTGTCAAAATCCATTTTATAGCTTAGTCCCGAGCAACCGCCGCCCACCACGCTTACCCGCAAAAAATACGAGGAATCGGTTTGGCCCGCATCGGTCATGAGCTTGCGAATTTGCTCTTTGGCTTTCTCGGTTATCGTTATTGCATTTTCAAATGTTGCTGTTGTCATCATTCAAAATTAAAAATTCAAAAGGCAAAAACACTTTGTTCACGTTGACTTTTAACGTTTGAGTTTTGCGCTTACTTCTTTCCAAAACGGATTTAACCCGCGAAGGTCTTGCACCGCTGCCGAAACCTTCTCGATGGTGTAATCAATTTCCTCTTCGGTGGTGGAACGGCCCAAGCCAAAGCGCAGCGAACCGTGTGCGGCTTCGTTGCTCAAGCCCAATGCTTTCAAAACATAAGAAGGCTCCAGCGAACCCGATGTGCAGGCCGAGCCGGAAGACAGCGCAATTTCTTTTCCCAACGCCATTAGCAAGCCTTCGC
Source organism: Flavisolibacter ginsenosidimutans (assembly GCF_007970805.1). GTDB lineage: Bacteria > Bacteroidota > Bacteroidia > Chitinophagales > Chitinophagaceae > Flavisolibacter > Flavisolibacter ginsenosidimutans. The sequence continues at coordinate 2,898,642 of NZ_CP042433.1, forward strand.
TGTCCACGCCGGCAAAAGAAAGATTGGTGATTTGCGGCAAGCGGCTTTTTGCATCACCGTTAACAGACGTTCCTTCAATTTTCAACAAGGCCTTTTCAAGCTTGTCGCGCAGGCGGCTTGTGTGCGCCGCATCCTTTTGCGTTTCATCTAAACAAAGTTGACAAGCCTTACCCAAACCGGCAATGCCCGGAACGTTGAGCGTGCCGCTGCGCAGGCCGCGTTCGTGACCGCCGCCGTCCATTTGCGCCGTCAACTTTACCCGCGGTGCTTTTCGCCGAACGTACAAGGCGCCCACGCCTTTTGGCGCGTAAAATTTATGGGCACTCAAGGCCAACAAGTCACTGTTGTCGCGAATTACATCAACCGGAATTTTACCAACGGCCTGCGTGGCATCGCTAAAAAACAAAACGTTTTTTTCTTTGGCGATGCGGCCAATTTCGGCAACGGGTTGAATCGTTCCAATTTCGTTGTTGGCGTACATGATGGCAATGAGAATTGTTGTTGACTTGATTGCTGCTTCGAGTTCTTCCACGTTGACCAAACCTTTTTCGTTCACGGGCAGATACGTTACGTCCGCGCCTTTCTTTTCCAAATGCTTGCAGGTATCCAAAACCGCCTTGTGTTCGATGCTGCAGGTGATGATGTGAGCCCCTTTTGAATTGTATGTTTCGTAAACACCCTTGATGGCAAGGTTAACCGCTTCGGTTGCTCCCGAGGTAAAAATGATTTCGGTTGGTTCGGCATTGATTAACTGCGCCACTTGTTCTCTTCCCTGGTCAACGGCGGCTTGGGCCTGCCAGCCAAAAGAATGATGGCGGCTTGCAGCATTGCCAAAGCTTTGCGAGAAATAAGGCAGCATCGTATCCACTACCCTTGGGTCGCAGGGCGTGGTGGCGTTATGGTCAAGATAAATTGGGAGATGAAGCATAAAGGTTAAGCACAAATTTACTTCCGGTCACGTACCGTTGAAAAAGCAAACGTAACGGCAGTGTAATTTTATCGCCTTACCAAACTTCTCATTATGCGTAAGGTTGAACACATTGGCATCGCGGTAAAATCGTTGTCGGCTTCCGTGCCGCTGTTTGAAAAACTACTGAACACATCTTGCTACAAAACCGAAACCGTGGAAAGCGAAGCCGTAGCCACCGCATTTTTTCAGCATGGCGAAACGAAGATTGAATTGCTGGAATCAACAAAAGAAGACGGCGTGATTCAAAAATTCGTTGACAAAAAAGGCGAAGGCCTTCACCACATTGCTTTTGACGTAGAAGATATTGTGGCAGAAATGGCACGCTTGAAAAGCGAAGGCTTTGTTCTGCTAAACGAAACACCAAAACCCGGCGCGGACAATAAACTTGTTTGCTTTCTTCATCCAAAGGGCACTAACGGCGTGTTGATTGAATTGTGCCAGGAACGGAAACAAACAGGCAGTAAGCAATAGGCAAACTTTTGTACATGGTCAATGCGACTGCACCGCAAAACAATCCCGACAATCCGTGGTTAAAAAGAAAACCCCTGGTAGAAACCCGGGGTACATCCTCAACGCCTAAAAAAAATAAGGTTAGCTGCCGGCGCAAGCCGGTTAAAGAGAAACGGTGTTTTAAAATTTGTCGGGATTGTTGAATGTGTATGTAGCAAGCAATCGTTGCCGAAAGCAAAGAGAGTATAATTTCATGATACGGATTTGTGTTAGGGTGTTGCGTTTGCTGCAACGGCGACAAACATAATGTGACAATTGTTTCTGTGCAAGTGTTTTAAAAAAATAATTTTCATGACTTTGCGCTTTTGCATAAAGTCACAAAGCCGCAAGAGTTTTCATGTATTCGCGATAAGTAATTCCCATGATCAATAACAGCGTTTAAGGTACGCTTGCGCCGACGACAAATGAAAGCAAGACAGTTTATGCATAACGCAACGTCCTCCTTTCGTTCTGCTTAACGCACGTTCGGCTTTGCAAAAATTTCTCGTCAACTTTATTGCATGACAGCACCCGAAATCATTCGTCAACTAAATCTGAACCCGCACCCCGAAGGCGGCTTTTACAAAGAAGTTTACCGCGCAAAAGGCACGATAAAAGAACAGGCCTTGCCGTCTTCCTTCGGCGGCGAAAGAAATTATTCCACTTCTATTTACTACCTGCTGCAAAAAGGCGATTACTCGGCTTTTCACCGCATTAAAAGCGACGAGCTTTGGCATTTTTATGCTGGCGGAACGTTGCTCATTCATTGCCTGAGTAAAGAAAGCGGTTACACGTGCTTGCAACTGGGAAACAATTTTGCGAAAGGCGAGAGCTTTCAATTTGTTGTTCCGGCCGGTGCCTGGTTTGCTGCCGAACCCGCAGTGGATACACCCTTTACGCTTGCCGGTTGCACCGTTTCGCCGGGTTTTGATTTTAGTGATTTTGAAATGGCAAATAAAGAAAGCTTGCTGCAGCAGTTCCCGCATCACAAAGCAATCATTAATCGCTTGTGCCGCTGAAGAAGGAGACGATCTTTTGCATTGTTTGCCGTTCAACTCTTTTAAGCAGAGAGATGCACAAGAAATTTCTTCGTGGCCCTTCAGTGTAAAAAGAGTTGAATAAAGTTCTGAACGCACAAGTGTGCGACGCAACAGACGATGAACAGAATTCGAAACGCTGGTTACATAAAAATCTGCGCGGCTTTGCCTCTTCGTCTAAACCCCTTTCCCCTACATTTGCGCTGCAATTGGTTTCTTCCATTAAACGAAGAATGAAAAGGGAAGCCGGTGAAAGTCCGGCGCTATCCCCGTAGCTGTAACGTTCACGAGCCGTAGCAGCGAGTCGCAAGCAGCGCTCCTGTTCGATCGCTCAAACTGTTGCCCCGCGCCACTTTGATGCCCGCATCATGGGAAGGCCGCAACAGCAGAATGAAGCCAGAAGACCTGCCCGTTGCAAGTAACAACATTCATGCTTTCGGAGGAAAAGCAGAGAAGAGACTTGCCGCGGAAAATCTCTCTCTATTTCTTTTTTCGATCGCCGTCACAAAAAAAATTCAAACCAACATGCGAAATTTTTTTTCTGTGGCTGCACTTTTTTTCAGCAGTCATTTACTTGCGCAAGACACGCTCGAAAACCTAACCGTTACCGCCAACAAGTTTTCAACAAAAACAACCGAGACAGGCAAAGTGGTTGTCACCATTAACAGGCAGCAAATTGAAAAAGCAGGGAGCCGTGATTTGGCGCAACTGATTACCGAATTGGGCGGCGTATTTATTAACGGCTACACGAGCAATGCCGGCAAGGAAAAAAATATTTACCTGCGCGGCGCCAAGGTGGATTATACGCTTATTACCGTTGATGGCGTTCCAGTGTACGATGCCTCGGGCATCGGCAGCAATTTCGACATCCGCAACATCAGCGTTGACGAAGTGGACCGCGTTGAAATTTTAAAAGGTAGCCAAAGCACCTTGTACGGAAGCGACGCCATTGCCGGTGTTATCAACATCATTACGCGAAAGGGCGGAACAAAAGCTGTTTCGGCAAACGGTGTAATTGATTACGGAAGCTACAATACCTGGAGAGGCAATGCCGGCATTAACGGCGCGGCAAAAAATTTTGATTACAACATCGGTTATTCGCACAACAGCACAAAAGGTTTTTCTGAAGCCAAACAACCGGCGAACGCTACAAAAACCTTTGACCGCGATGGGTTCAATCAAAACAATCTTCAAGCAAACGTTGGCTTTCAAACGGCTAAGACGTTTCGCGTTCAGCCTTTCTTTCGCTACAACAAAAACAGCGGCGCTTTGGACAACGATGCTTTTGTAGATGAAAAAGATTTCACCTACTCGTCAAAGAATTTGCAAACCGGCGTGAAGAATATTTTGGCTCTGGGCAAAGGCCAGTTGAACGTTCTTTATCAATTCAACAAAACCGACCGTGCTTATTTGAACGATTCAAGTGACGTTCCGGGGTATTACAAGTATGATCGATCCCGTTACAAAGCCGCGGAACATTTTGCCGAAGCCTTTTTTGTTTATCCTTTTTCATCCGTTAAGTTAACTGCAGGCGCAGATTACCGTGCGTCGAATTATGATTACAACGCTACACAGATAAATATTTATTCACCGGTTCCGCAGAAAACATCCCTCAGCAGCGACAGCATCAAACAGACCCAAGCCAGCGCTTACGCAGCTTTGCATTATCACTATCAAAATTTTTCCGTTGAAGGCGGTGGCCGTTACAACCATCACTCGGCATACGGAAGCAATCTTGCGTACAACTTAAACCCATCTTTTTTCATTCAAAAAACGGTGAAGGTTTTTGCCAATCTTTCATCAGGTTATAAAACGCCGAGCCTTTACCAACTGTTTTCGCTTTACGGCAACAAAATTTTAAAGCCCGAAACATCGTTGAACCTTGAAGGCGGCGCACAGGTGTTTTCAAAAGACGGCAAAGCGAATTTTCGCGTGACGTATTTCAACAGAAGAGTAAAAGATGTGATTGCCTTTCTTTCCATTCCGCAAGCCCCGTATGCGCAATACACAAACCAGGACAAGCAACACGATTACGGAATTGACGTTGACGGCATATTGAACTTAACCGACAAGATTAGCCTGCGCGCATTCTACAGTTATGTTGACGGAAAGATTACAACGAAACAAGGCAGCAAAGACACAACTTATTTTAATTTGCTTCGCCGCCCGAAAAGCACGATGAATGTTTTCCTTGGCACGCAAATCACCAAAGCTTTGTATGCTTCTCTTAACGTGAACAACGTTGGCGAACGCAAAGACGTTTACTATGACCCCACAACTTTTGTCGCGCAATCCATCACACTAAAGCCGTACACACTGGTAAACTTCTATGTTGAATACGGCTTCTTAAAAAGCCGTCTGAAAGTCTTTGCCGATCTGCGCAATCTTTTTGACGAAAGCTATTCGGATATTTACGGTTACAACACGGCCGGCTTTAACGCGTACAGCGGCTTGCGTTTTAATTTTTAAATGATATTGGGATATTGGGATATTTTGTTTGCGCTCATTACTTCAACATCTCAATATCCCAATTACCAATCTCTCCTCTTTTATGAAAGCATTTTTCAGTTGGAGCGGAGGCAAGGACTCCGCTCTTGCTTTGTACAAAGCAAAACAGCAAGGCGTACCAATAGAAGCATTGGTAACAACGGTGAATACGACCGCGAACCGCATTTCTATGCACGGTGTGCGAAGAGAATTGCTGGAAGCGCAGGCAGCCTCCATCGGCTTGCAGCTTTATACAATTGAATTACCCGAAATGCCCGGCATGAAGGTTTACGAAGAAGCCGTTCACCGGATGCATCAACAATTAAAACAGGAAGGTTTCACGCACGGGGTATTCGGTGATATCTTTTTGGAAGATTTAAAAATTTATCGCCAAAATTTATTGATGAAAGACGGGCTTCAATGCATCTTCCCGCTTTGGGGAAAGAACAGTAAAGTCTTGATGAACGAGTTCTTCGACTTCGGTTTTCAATCCATTGTCGCCTGCACCAACAGCTCACAATTGAATGAAAGTTTTTGCGGAAGGCTTTTGAACGAAGCTTTTGTAAACGACCTTCCGCAAAACGTTGACCCTTGTGGTGAAAACGGCGAGTATCATTCTTTTGTTTTTGACGGGCCCATTTTTTCAAAGCCGGTGCACTTCAAAAAAGGTGAAAAGGTTTTTAAAGAATACGCGGCCCCGGTGCTTCAACAAGACTTGGATGACAAAGTGCAAGTTCAGGATAGCAACGACAACTGCTTTACAACACTGCAACCGAAAACAGGTTTTTACTTTCAGGACCTGGTAAAGGCATAAACTTTTTTGAAGCCTTTACATTTGTACAAACCCGGTATTATGGATTTTAAGCTGAGCGACTTTTTAACGGTTACGTTTACTTTGTTTGCTGTCATTGACATTATTGGTACCGTGCCGGTTTTAATTTCAATGAAAAGCAAGATGGGCGGCATTCGGGAGGGAACGGTTACATTGATTTCCGGTGCATTAATGATTTTGTTTCTTTACCTGGGCACACCGTTTTTAAAATTGCTGGGATTGGACGTGCGGTCTTTTGCCGTTGGCGGCTCTATCGTAATTTTTATTTTGGGTTTGGAGATGGTGCTCGGGCTTGAGTTTTTTAAAAGCGAGAACGACATTCGTTCGGCAACGGTTGTTCCTATTGCTTTTCCGCTTATTGCTGGGTCGGGCACACTAACCACCATCATTTCGCTAAAAGCCAATTATGACTCTCCGGTTATCTTGTTTGGCATTCTGGCCAACCTTGTTTTTATTTTTATCGTGTTAAAATCAATGGGCCTGATCGAAAGAGCTTTGGGTCCGGCTGGATTGATTGCGGTGCGAAAGTTTTTTGGCGTAATATTGCTCGCCATTGCAGTAAAGATCTTTGCGTTTAACGCACACGGACTAATAAAATAGGTATCTGATAATCCGATTAAACTGATAACCGGATAACCACCTTGGCCTCGTAGTACAATGGATAGTATAAGAGTTTCCGAAGCTCCAGATACAGGTTCGATTCCTGTCGAGGCTACCAAACCGGAATTTCTGAAAATTAGCTCAGAAGTTCCGGTTCCTCTTTCCTCTACAAGTCCCTTCTGGCGGGCAGTTAGCGTAAAAATAGAATTCATTTTTACGGTTCGAGGTTGGTCGATTTTCTTCGAATAATGGATTCCTTCGGGGAAGATGGAAAATTGAAGCGTTTGTTTACCCTTGTAATCGCTGGAAGTCCATACAGACGGGAGTTCCATGAGATATTCGGTAGAGCGTTTGACAAACTTTTCTAGGTTCGAGGCGGAAAAAGTGGTCATGCCGACATAGGCTTCCATTTCCTTCCTTTCGCCCTTAAACTTGCGGGAAAACTTCTCGTATAAGTCGGCCTTGATTTCCTCGTTAATGAACCGTTCTTCCAACCGTTCAATCTTTTCCTCCAACTCCTTTGACTTGAGTTTGTATTGCTGCAAAAGTTCCTCTCTTTCGGTATTGAGGGTGTTGTAGATTTTGCGTAGCTGAAGTTGGTACAGGTCAATGTAATCCTCATAAAGTGTAACCTCATCCAATATGGTTTCAAACAGTCCGTGAAGTTTCTTGGCGCTGACATTGCAAGAGCATTGACTTCCATTATCGCATTTGTAGTAGTAAAGGTTTTTCGCTTTGACGATATAGCCCCTCAAATTCTCTTTGCAGCTATCGCATTTTACGAACAGCTTTAGCGGCAGGTTCTCGTTCAAAAGATTGGCTTTGTAGCCATGTGGGATTTTGGCTTTCTGCTCATTGGCTCGGAGAAACAATTCTTTAGAAATAAGTTTCTCATGCTTGCCTTCAATCATTTCCCCTTCTAAAAGTGAATGGGAAAGTATACCGCAGTAAAAGGGATTTTGGAGGATTTCACTCATTCGGGAAATAGAAACCTTTAATCCTTGTGCTGCCAAACGTTTAATGATTTCTACCATCGTAATGCCTTCGTTAGCTTTCCAGATAAATGCCTTACGAATCAGCCTTCCCTTTTCGTTTATCACGATAGACTTTTCGCTGTTGATGGTAATGTTATCATAACCCATCGGCGCACCACAAGGCCACACCCCTTGCAGGAGCTTTTCTTTCATTCCGGCAATGGTCTTTTGGCGTCTTAGGTCATTGTCGTACTGGCTAAACAAGAACAAGATGTTTTGTTGCAACACTCCCGCCGGATTGTTGGTATCAATAGGCTGCGTTACCGAAACAATCTGAATGCCTAAATCCCGAAGTTGGCGAGAAAGCCAAATTGCATTGTCACCAGTACGGCTGAAACGGTCAAGACTATACACGATGATTTTCAGCGACGATAGTTTTTGCTTCTTGCAGTATTCAATCAGCTTCTTGAACTCAATTCGTTCATCACTGGCGGCTGATTCATAGGTTCCACCAAAATGGGAAAGGATGTTGTACCCATTCTTTAGGGCATGTAATTCGCAAGCCTTCTTCTGCGTATCCAGACTAAGATTTCCCTCTGCCTGTTCTTTGGTAGAAACCCTTGTATAGATAACGCAGTTCTCATCGCTGACTACTTTAAGATTGGCTCCTTTGGCAAACTTGCCGAGACTGACGAAGGCTTGTTGTTTCGATTTAGTAGTTTTCTGGGGCATAACTAACGGTTTGTTGTCTCAAATCTAATGATAATCAACACGTTATGAAAATATTTTAGAAAATTTAAGCTGCTTTTGACGACTGGGCTTTTTCTTCTTTGCAAAAGACCTGATAGGATATTAGAGCCAGATTATGCAGTGTAGTGATGATGTTTTGTACTTCTTCGTCTGAAGCGTTCTTGAACTTAGGGAGGGAACGAACTTCAGCCTCTGTTAGAAAGAGTTTCGTTTCTTTCTTTTTGTTGGCTTCATTCTCTTGAAGCCACTCGTGTAAATCCACAATTTTAGACATAGGATAGTTTTTTACAAACCTATAATTGTTGGCGCTGGCACTGTCCGTTTTGGGAAGGTTTGGGCAGATTTGGGACAAGAAATAGTGAAAAAAGAAGACCTCTGTAAAAACAGAGGTCGCAACCAAAACTAACTGCTTATTAAGCAGGGATAAAGTTAACTACGCCGCAAAAGAGTTATCAAAAATATCTACTTCGCCACCCTGATTAAACCTGCCCATTTGCACTGCCTTACCTTTTTGTGGCACTTCAACCACCACATCTACATCATGCTGAAACGAATTGGCTCCCCGGAAGTTTCCGTCTTTGGTTGACTGGAAAATAAAGATGAATGATTTGGTAGGATTGGCTGCTTTTAGCTTATTCAAGTCTGTTGGCTCTAAGCCAAGCCGATTCACACTGTCGAGGAAAATAAAATCGTAGCCGGCCAGGGAGGTTGGAAGAAATGACGATACATAAAGGTTTGGATGAGCAACTGCTTTATCATTGAGTTTCTTTTGTAGGGTCATATCCAAGCCTTCTTCTTTTGCTACATACAGAACCTTACCGTGGTTGCGAGCCAGGTAACCGGCAAAGTCTATGCACAGGTAAGACTTACCCATCTTAGGTTTCCCATAGACCATTGCCGTAAAGTTGCTTGAAGGGTCGCCTATCAGTTCTAACCACTTGCCTTTAAAGCCAAGCGTATCAAATTCCATGTTGGCGAAGTCCATACTATTCATAATTGCGGGTTTCCCATCAAAGCCATTTAAGTTTTGACAGGCACAACCAAGTATTCCTTCCAAACCGTTCAAGGTGGCCTGCTCTATTTCTAATGTCCTAACTGCTTTATCCGTAATAAAAGCTTTGAGATTTTTCTTCAGTTCATGTATCTCCACGATATAAGGGTCATTATCTGTAATCTTTCCTTTCTTCATTGCCCTGTTGATCTGCTCAAGCAAGCCCTTTGCTTTTTCTTTCATGCCGGGCTTTTCATTAAGGGAAATATATCGTTTGATAAAACTAACAGATGCCATCACCTTTTCACCACTGGTCAGCTTTTTCAAAGCCTCAGCCGTTTCCGACTTTAGTTCCAACTTAATTTTTGCCTTCATCGTGTTATACACTTCGATCAACCGTTCCTGCACATATTTGATTTGGTCAGCATAAGGTGAAGTTTTGCGGATGCGCTTTTCCACAATGGCTTTTTGCAGCGAATTGATGAAACGAAGTATTTCTTCTTTTGTTTTGGTTTTGCCATCAAGGTTCACGTAGCGTTTGATGAACCGAAGTTCCTCAGGCATTCGCTCAACCCACAATGGTTGTTCCGGTATTGGCTTTTTCGTTTTGCCTTTAATTGGTTTATCCACTTTGGCTCCTTGTTCATCGATTAAGCCTTGCTTACGCATGGCTTCCTGCATAATTTCTTGGTTTTGCTTTCGTTCGGCTTCCTTCTTGCGTTGCTTTTTTTCAGCCTTACTATTCTCCTGTAAGAATTCAGCCAGTCGTTCAAAGTAAAGCTGAACTGTTTTACGAATGGCGGTGCTGTTGTGATAAGTGTTCCAATCCACTGCATCACTAGTAGCTTTCATTAAAAACTCATGACCTTTCTGCAAAGGCATCGGCATGGCTTTAATGTCAACAGTGGCTATTTTGTTTAAGTAGTTTTCAGGGTTAATCATTTTGTAGTATTTAAGCGGCAAGTAATTCAAGTTCCAGGGCAAGGGCTTCGGCTTCCAGTTCCAGAAGCAAAATGTTGTTTACGGGTTCTTCTTTTTCTTCATCAGGCACAAGGATTGGCTTGCGGTTCTTAAATCGCATACCATCATTTTTCAGGTCTTTGAGTTGATAGGATTGGATAGTAACAGAAAGCGAATGATTCATCTGCAGCAACTCAACGGCTTTGTCAATGTTCCTTTCCGGTAGCATGGCCACCATTTTGTCCGAGGTCTTTTCAAAGTTATTGTTCTCAACAAGTGTCAGTAACTGCTTGTCTAAATATAGGTCACCACCTTTTGTACGTGATGCCGCAACAATTAGTTTATAATGTTCCCGTGTACGGAAAAACGAAAGACCACTATTGGTCGCAATGTGTCCGTTCTGTGTAAGGGATTTAATTAAGGGCAATGCTTTGAGAATTGGAACAACCACCTTGTCTTGCACTTGCTCGGTAGGGTTCCAGTTCTCCGGCATGAGGATTCCTTTCTTTGTCTCTCCTCCATCGGTTGTATAACTCACCAATTTCCCCTTGAAGTCCGAAAAGGCTTGAAGCAAATTGCCTGTGATGATGTGCCGTATTCTGCGGTCCACGTTGTTTTGTTTTGTGTATTCTTCCCATCTACTGAGCATGTCGCTCATAGAGGGTTGGCCTACGTCAACGCTTGCGCCAATAATCGCCATTACGTCTTCCGAATATGAAGCAGGGATAGCCAGATACTTTGAACTGTTAGCAATTGCAAACCGGAGCTTAATAGCCGAAGGTGCATAAGGGTTTTTCTTTTTACCCTCAATGGTAAATCCTAAGAAAATACCGGGCACCAGCTCGTTGCCGCCCTGATAGGTTTCGATTGGATAGTTCAGGCTTCTGCCAACATAGAAGAAGTTGAACATCTTCATCAGATACTGCTTACGGTTCTCAAATACTCTTTTTGTTTGTTCCTTCTTTGTTTCTCTGGCCGTTTCCAATTCCTTACGCCTTTCCGCACAGGCCATCAGGTAAGCGCCTTCGCCCTGCTTCGCCTGGATTTTGAGCATGGCCTTTTCGTTCGGAATGTTAAGGATAAGGTCTTTGTACTTAGCCTCAATGTCCTCCAATTCGGCTTCCAGCGCTTTTTCGTTAAAGTGGGTGAACTGCTGGATGAGTTCTGCTCGGAGCGTTTTCGGTTCAACGCCTTTCAGTGATTCTTGTATTAAGTTTTCCAGTTCTGTTTTGCTAAATGGTTTTTTCAGCACGTTGGCACGAACAGTTTCCAAATTGCTATCATCACCAAAGGCACTATCCGAACCTTTGCCCATCTTAATTACTTTCCTTCCAACAGTTTCAGCTTCGAGGTTCATGGCCTCTACTTCTAAGTCGTATTCGCCTACCTGTTTTAGGTAGTCTGCATAGTCGCTGTATCTTTCTGAAATATCGTTGTAGAAGTCAGCTTGCATTTTGGTCGAAAGAACCGCAACACGGCCAGACACCTTGTGTGCTGCATCTTCTAAGATGTTACCTTCCCTAGAACCGCTATCGGCTTTGCTATCTTCCAACCTCAACGGATCATCAAGCAAAGCATTGACATCTTTGTTCTCTAGCAGATAATCCTTTACAATCTTATCACCGTATTTATTTAGGAAGTCTGGTACGTCCAAAATCTTGTTGGATTGCTTTTGATTGGAGGCAGTATTAGCGTCGAGTGACTTCAGCTTTTTTTGCAGCATCATCATGAGCCGCTTCTCGGCAGGAATCGCCGAAGTCACATAATCGTAGATTGGTTTTAGGATTTGGCCTGTGCGATTAATGCGGCCTCTCTTTTGTACTTCCGTATTAATATCGAGTTCTGCTTGCAGTACAATCATTACTCTTTGGCGTACTTGGTCTTTGGGAACTTTGGCTGTTGGGATGGCATGTGCGGATGCACCCGTGCTTCCGGATTGATTAATCATCAGCACATCTACTTCGTTGTTGTTGAACTGGCGAAAGGCATCATTTGTGTTTATTCGCTTGCGGGACAAGACTAAGCCCTTTCCTGTGTTGGTATTGAGTTGCAGTTCAAACTTCCGTCCGGTGACTTCTGCCACTGAATAACCTGCCTCTTTCAACCTTTTAATAATGGCATCAATAGGAGAAATGGTAATGCCGGTTGAAGCGTTTTTAATCTTGTTACAAATGCGGTTGTATTCGGCTCGTGCTTCTTGTGGTAGTTCGGATAGCTCAAACTTCTTGTGAATGCTGTTTCCATCCACGTCTTTTTCAGAATAGCGAAGAATGCCGTCTAATCCTCGTTTTAAGACTTCGGTGAAATCAGCATTGATCGTATCACCATCAGTGACCAGCATTCCGTGTTCGTTCTCCATGCCTTCGATAAAGCTGCCCATTGTGGAAGCAAAGGCAATCACAGGCTTCTTTCCTTCCTTTAATCGTTGAATGGTTCGGTCGGCAACAGCGTCAGCTTTCAGCGAAAAAAGCATTTGGTTAATAACCTGGAAGACTTTAGAGAAATAGGGTTGGCTATCTACACCAGCTTGTGATGTGCCTTCCCTGAGTTCCACTTCTTTTCCTTCGGCTACTGCTATCTTGTCTAACTCCTCAATTTGTTCATCAACATAGGTTCCTTGAAAAGCAATAATGTCCCGAAGTATGTCCGTGATGTTATCAGCAATGGCCCTGTGTTCTTCTGCTTTGTCGTCAAGGGTGAGGTAATTTACTTCTACACCTTCAAAGCTGCGTTCACGCCTCACCATTTGTCCTTCGGCCACAAGCTGAGAAGAAAGAATTTCCTGGAGGGCTACACCGCCTCTTGTAATGGCATCCACCAAGTCATCTTTGCTCATGTTGCAATCCGCAATAGAAGTCTTCATGGCGTAGATAGGCATGTTGTCGGGCCGCTTGGCGAAGGTGGCTGATAAGAACACAACGCCTTTTGTTCCTGCAATCACCTTTTGCAAAAATTCCCCCGTATTAGAAGAACCGCTTGAGTTGTGCGCTTCGTCCATAATGAAAATATTGCCTTCGGCAATCGCTTGCAAAAAATGCGGCTTCTCCGGCTTCTTTTCCGGTGAGTTGAACTGTGAGTAAGTAGCCACTACAAAATCATAGTTAGCAGGAATCGCTCTATCTGCTATGATTCTATTCTGCTCTGTGACAGGAGGTGCTTGATAAATAATATTTCCGTCTTCGTCTTTAATGTCTGTCTTGGATTCTTTAGTGTTGACGATAAAGGGCTTGAATTGTGCAGATCCAATGGCTGATAAATCACGGTAGATGTCGGAGAACAGGTTTGCTTTTTCGGTGAGGAAAACAGGCTTGTGTCCTTGCACAACAGCATATCGAATCATGGCAGCAGCAACCCTTCCTTTTCCAATACCAGTCTGGTCACCGATTATCATTCCCTGGCCTCTTGCTTCTATATTGTAAATAGCCATTGCAACCGCGTCTATTTGTTCAGCGGATAACACTTTACACAGTTCTGTTTTGCTTTTATATTTTAATCTGTGCCGAACAAAATTGTCTATGTCGCCGCCCACTTCTTTTTTGATGGCCACAATTGCTTGCCTTGTTTCAAAGGCCATACTGTCTGGGACTTGCGTATTCAACACTATACAAGCCTCTGAAGCAGGTTCATAGGGTGCGCCTAAATCACTTCCACCAAATAACCGTTGCAGCTCAAGGGCTTCACTTTCCAGGTCAGTAAATGTTTTCATAGGTTGGGAGTTTTCTATTGCATCCATTACTCTTTCAAAGAGTTCATCAAAGGTTTTTACCTCTTTGTCTTTTTCCGAATTGTAAATGGGCGCAGCGCCAAAAGGTTTATCCTTTCTGCCTCTTATTAAAATCAAACGAACGTCAAACGAAGTCCCTTGACGTGAGTATAGTTTGTGACCGTCAATGTTGATTACATCGATAACATTGTAGCGGCTATATAGGTAGTTAAAAAAGATGCGGTTCTTTCCTGCCTGAACTCTTCCCTTTTCGTCCCAGGATGTATGCCCACCGATGATGATCGCTGCCTTTCCATCGTCTTTCATGCAGTTGAGTGCTGTTAGCGCCATCACATGCTCCAATGGCTTTATCGGAAAGGTATCATACATCACTTCTGCGTCCATCTTGCCGAAAGGTGGATTGGTAATGACAGCATCAAACTTTTTTTCTAGTCCTCTAAATGTTTTAGTTGCATCTTGGTTCATTACAAGTCCGAAGCCTTGTGTCTCTAAATTCCTTCTTCGTACTGGGTCAATTTCGTTGACAGTACATTGAAAAGGGTTGGCAGCAATCGTCAGTAATCCATTGCCTGCAGATGGTTCAAATACTGAAATGCTGGCATCCTGCAATCCGCAGAAAAAGCCGGCTATATATCCGATTGGAGCAGGTGTAGAATACTGTTGGAGGAGTATGGATTGAGAAGTGCGGTGCGATAGGTTTACTTGTGATTCGTAAAGGCGGCAAATAGAGTGGTATTTTTCGGCTGTTGTATCTTCGCTGTGTGCAAGTGTCCTTGCTCTGGTTACAATAGCAAGCTCGGTTAGTTCTTTAACTTCTGTTTTATCTGTAATGCCAAAAAAGGCAGCTAGTTTCTCAATCGAAGTTTTATTATGTCGTTGGCCATCAACTAAACTTTTTAATACTGCCTGTACAAAACTTTCCTGCCCGTTTATAAGAGCACCTAAACCTTGAAGCCCTAATAGCCCCTGGTCAGCAAAAGAAAGAAAACTATCCTTTGTGATGATTAAGTGGTCAAGCAATTTAATATCCATCAGAGCCGCACTTTCTTTCAATCGTTGCGTTATTTGTTCATCTGCTCTGCTTGGCTTTAGATTGCCTGAAGGATGGTTATGTGCTACGATCATTGCAATGCAAGCACATTTGAGAGCCGTGCCTAAAATGATTCTTATATCAGCAACTGTTGCATTAATAGCTCCCTTGGAGTGCTTATAATAACCTATTACATTATTTGACTGGCTTAGATAAAGCACGATAAACTGCTCTTGCAGCTCTACTTCATTTAATCCGATTGAAGTGCGAATAAAAGTCGCCACGTCGGATGACGAGGATATAACACCCGACAGAAATTTTCCCGAACTACGGTTATAAGAGACCTGTAGTTCGGGAATTTGAATTTCCGGGAGGTTACCAAGTACTATTTCTGGTGTTGTTGGATACATCATCTGTTGGTTGGTCATTCAACCGGCTGATAGACCGGTGGATTAGAGTCGCCTACTGGCCCGCCTGGCCCTTCAGCCGGTGGATTGTAGTCAGGCAAAATCGGCAATGGAGATTCAATAGGCAAATCATGGTCATAAGGAACATAGTTGAGCGTCTCCCGCTCTGTCCAGGGGTAGATCGCCCTTTTGGTTCCGAACGCCCACTCCGATATAATTTCATCACCGTCACGACGGATACGCTCAATTGCCCACTCTTGTTGATCTGGAATGCCAAAGCGGGAATGCCAGCCTCGATAAATGGTATAAGGATTTGATTCATCGGTGCGGGAAGGCTCGTCGGCCGTTACCTTGAGCTCGCGGTTGTTGATTGCTACCAAGACGTTTGTAAGCTGACTTACTTGGTTTAAGATGGCAATCTGCGTCACCTCTTTTGCATCACCTCCTAAGTAGGCGTCTGTGACCATCATGGCCTTAATGGTATCTCGAAGCTCATTTGCAGAAGCAACCACTGGATTACTTACTTCCTGATAATTAAGAAAAATGTTTTTAAGAGGACCTTCGCCAATATCAATGCGTACAATGTTGTCGTGTACAGTGTCAATGGTCTTGACCTGATCTTTAGCAACCAACAGAGTTTTACCATTCTTCTCGATGCGTATTACGGCGCCATCATTAATGAGATTAGTGGCGGGGGCGGATTGTGCCATAGTAATAGTTTTAATAAGCTTTTATTAATTATTCAAACAGTTTGTCGTTAATTGACTTAACGCTTTAGTATTAGTAAACGATGCTGTCAGCCAAAAACGGAGCGTATTGAAGTTGCAGCCTGTTATCCCATATATTATCGTAGAAGCGGTTGCCATCAGCCCATTCATGAGTGATTATATCGTTTATCTGGCTGATTTTTTGGATGGCCCAAATTGGCTCCGAACCGATTCCAACGACCGTTGCCCAGCCTTTATAAATAACATTAGGGTTAGACTCGTCTACGAAAATGGGTTCCAGTTTTGGTACACTTTCTCCCTGCTTTTGAATGTCGCGTAAAATGAATTCAATACCGCCCAATCTTCCCGAAACCTCCTCAAGCGTTGCTTCCTTGGGAGCATCGCCATCGTAGATTTCAGACTTCATCAAAGCGTTGATATGATCCCGAAGCTCACCCGCTGAGTTGACTGTAGGAAAGGTTACTTCCTGGTAATTAAGAAAAATATTCTTTAGTGCTCCTTCACCAATATCAATGCGGACAAATTTGGTTTTCACGATGTCAATGGTTCGAATCTGTTCCTTCGACACCATCAACACTTTTGTTTCGTTGTTTGCCAATGTCTGCTGGATGCGAATACAATTGGCGTCATTAAAAAGTTGATACGACATAGTGATTAATTATTATGGTTTAGATTTTACAGTTTTTTCAGCAATACTCTCCCCGATAATGGAACCCAAGAAGCCACCCATCATCACATAGGGAACGGAATCTTTCTCAGCTTCTTTAGAATACCAATAAGCTAGTAAAGAAGTGAGTAACGTAACGGTGGAAACAATGGTTTTTTCTTTCATGGGAAGGCGAATTTATTTTGTGCTGTTGGTTAGTGATGCGAGAGATAAGTGGCGGCAGCACCAGATAAGATGAACAAAGCCGCCGATAATAGTTTGCTCTTTGTTCGTTGCTGCCTCACTGTTTTTGTTAGTGCTTTGTTGTCGGTTGCAAGAATGGTCTGCGCCTCCAGACTCTTTGTGAAGGATTCTTTTAGGATTTGATACTGCTGCTGTTGCAATGCAACCGTTGAATCCCGGTTCTGTACTTGACTTTCTAAAACGGCAACTTCTGAATTATACAAGCTGTCCTTTTCTTGAGAAGCAGCGATAAGAACAGGAACAGTGTCGGCCAACGAATCACAATTAGCATCGGAATGCGAATCACTTTTTTGATGGCTTTCAAAGCGTCTGTCTAAAAGACTGAAAACTTCCTTTTGTAACCGGACTGTTTTGGCATTTGCAATAACTAATGCTGCTTTCATGTTTGTTAATTGATCGGCCAGTTTATTATTCTGGCTATTTAATGAATCAGCCTTCTTTGTATAAATAGCTTCAGATGACGTAACTTCTTTTTGCAACTGCTTAGGCGATTTAACAGTGACTGCTGGCTTATATTCAGGTATTAACATTTGGCCCCATAGAAAAGAGAGGAAGATGCCAAATACAAGACCGATGGAAAAAAACAAGAAGGCATTTTTAAGGGATGGATGGAATGTCATTTTGAGTACAGGTTTTTTTCTCCAGTGAATAGCCAAAGCATCCGGCTGCTACCAAAGAAGTGAAGGAATAGAACATGAATTCGGGCACTGCTTTTCCAAAGAATTGTTGCCCAATCCAGCTAATGATGATGATAAGAAGCAGAACGGCGATAATTGCTTCTCTGATAGAGAAGTCACCGTTCTTGTCACGCAGGATTTGTTTGATAAAGTCTTTCATGAGGTATCGGTTTTAAGTAAAGAATACGTGAGTGAGGCAAGTCCGGTACTGATGGTTACGGCCCCAAGAGCCATCAGGAATTTTTTTTTGCTTCACGGTTTACAGCCCGTTCGTCAATAAGTGTATAAGTGAAGTCGTTACCGTAAAGCGACTTGTGTTTTTCGCAAAGCGAAAGAAACAAGATGAACTCCGTGACGTTGGCAAAGACCTGGCAACCGGCGGAATACTGATCCACTGTTTTTGTCGTACCGTTTTCGGATGCCCTGTGAATGTTGATGCCGAACAAACCAGTATCTAATTTGCCGTTCAAGAAGTCAAGGGTAGCATTACGGTCATAGTCCCTCATCACGGTCACAGGACGCTTTTGCACAAGGGCCAGGTATTTACCACGGTGCATTCCCATTTGATGCGAACCGATATACTGGCCTTCTTTGAGGATAGCCGTTCCTTGCGGGTTCATAGGGTTTTTCAACCAGTAAGTCCCTGGGTCCGTTGTAGCGGTAAATCTGTGCTGTGTCAGCTTTCCCGCTTTATCCTGAAAGAAGACATAGATGGCATCGTCAAAGGAGTTTGGCTTAACTGAGTCGGCACGAACACCAACAATATTTAACTCGTAAGGGCGCATAAAGATTCTGTATCCCTTCTTTTGAAGGGCTTCTTGTACTGTATTCATGATAATGGATTTAAAAATTAGGCAACCGCTATTTCGGGCTCGTAGTGTTTTAGCCATTCCTTTACATTGAAGCCAGGGCAACCAGTTGCGGCTTCGAATTCTTCGTGCCCCATAATGCGGGCACTTGGATATTTCACTGAAAGGGCAATGAGCTTGTTGAACAGGGATTCTTCCTGAACCGGCGTTCGAGTGTCACCCAAGTTTCCTGATTTGTTGCGCCCCCCTGCATAAGCAATATGAATGGCTTCGTTATCGGCAGCAACTACATTTTTGAGAATTGTGGCTTCCGGGTGAATTTTCTTTATTTCCCCGCCACGTTCCACTACAAAATGAAAATCGCCGTAGAATTGAGAAACCTTTGGATCAAACGTAGCGGTTGAGTGTACAATGATGTACTTGATGTGTCGTTTCATAGAATATGTTTAGAGATATTTTACAGTTTTGGTTTGCACGAGAAAATGCTTACCTCCATTTTCAAAAAGTGTGTAGTCAAGGCGTTTGCTGACCTCATTGCCAAGCACCATACGGGCCGGAACTTTTACGCTTTCAGTGGCATTGATCCAAACAGAAGTAGGTAGCAGAGTAACAATGGGCAAGCCATCAAGACCTGATAAACTCCATTTGCTGCCATCGAACTGAAGTCCCATACGCAGGAACTCAAACTTGATAGCTTGCTTTTGTGCGTCAGTGGAGAAAACATTGAGTAGACCGTTAACTATTGTTTGCCGCACACCACTTATTCGCTCTTGTTTAAAGACATTGTTCGCAGCCGTGTAGTCATCGGTGTTTTTCATCTTCTTCAGCAAGGAGATAGCTTTTGTGTAGTCCTTTGCATTGGCGGCGCTGTATAACTCCTTACCAACGGTAGCAGGATTGACAGTCGTGCCTTGCGCAATAACATTCAATGTGCTTTCCGTAATGGATGCAGGAAGCCCAAGTTTTTTTAGGGCAGCCGTCAGCTCTGAACCAAAGTCGCCATCTGCTCCATATTTTGGAAGCGTTTGTTTGCCATACTTCGTAACGAGAGCCTCTTGCAACCGCCTTACATTTTCACCCTTGCTACCTTTCTTCAAAGGAAAGTCATCGTTTCGTTCATCGGTCGCCGTATTGGTATAAGTCGTTTTGGTTTTCGTCTTTGGCTTTATTGACGGCAACACAGGCGTTGTGACGATGGGTTGATTCATGTTGCTTATGATCGAATCCAAATCATCATGCGTTGTTCCTCTTTTCTTTTTGAAGTATTGCCAGCCGAAATAGCCGATGATGCCAGTAGCTCCGACAGCCAATGTTGTGATGATTATCTTTTTCTTCCTTGCCTTGCGCTTGGACGGCGCTTTCGCAGTGGAAGGTTTCTTTGTTCTTGTCATAGGATTATACTTTCGGTTTATTGTTGATAATGTCCATCATGGAACCAATCTCCCAGAATTCCAATTCACTTTTTAGATCGCTCATTAATTCGTTACCGTATTCTTTGAGATAGGCAGCGGCTACTTTTTGAAAATCGGCTTGGGTTGGTATTTCCATAAACACAGCTTTGATGGCAGGTTCGTCCGTACCTGGAACAAACCAATAGGTAATATCAAAGGCTGCCTTTAGTCGTTTGGCCCAGGCTAAATACTGTTGGCTTGTTACGATGGGCGAGTAGTTGCCGGTTATCTTATCCGGCTTACCGGCAATGATGGCGAGCATCTCATTGTATTCGGAGGCTGCTAGTTCTTCTTTTAGGTCTCCCATCAAGCTTCTTGCGTATAGCTTTTGATACGAGTTAATGACTTGCTTGAAATAATCCTTGCTTGGTACTTTGCGAATCACGTCTCTTATTCCTTCCTCGTCTGTTCCCCATCCGAAATAGTTATCGTTTTCGAAAGCCATCTTTAGCTGTTGCGCAAACGAGGCAGCATTGCCGTCCTCATAGGTCTTCTTTTGTTCGCTGGTTGACCTTGCGCCCCTTACTACACTTCGGCCAAGAAGAAAAGTTCCGCTTAGAACAACCAGACCTACAATGCCATAGGTTAGTTTTTCTTTGAGTGTAAAATCGTCGTGTTCGTAAGCGGAACTGTTTTTCATAAGGATTGGATCAGTGGTTAAGGTTTATACGCCCAGGTACTGTTTGGCAAGTGCCGTTTTTACCGGGTCGTTTTTTACAATGTGCGCCAGCTTGGTAAGCTCTGATGCATCCAGCTTTTTAACCAGCACCGCCATTGCGTCTACTTTTGCATCGGCATCTGCTTCTGATTTTTCTTCCAGCGTGATTTTGTACGTGTAGCTTTTCATTTCGGTTTATTGTTTTGGGTTAATCAATTCTAGTAGGGTCGGAATAATGGATGGTTCTTCCACCATTGCATTTATCACTGCGTTGAACATTTCGGCTTGCTCCCGGTTAAAAGTTTGTTCCAGCTTGCGCAGGTAAACCAGGTGCCGTTTTTCTTCTTCGGTAATTTCTGGCTCGATTTCTTTCTGCACTGTTACCTGTGATTCTGGTGCAGGCGGCTGCGATAGCATCCGTTCCTTCTCTTTGTTGTCCTGCATGATGACACCTGCCAGCGCTTCGCCGCCAGGCAGACGGGTAAGGAACTGCGGATTGCGTCGTACAATGCCTTCAATAGCAACAGAAGCCAGTTCACCGATGTCAATGTTTTTTAGCTTGAACTTGTTTTCTTTAAGAAACTCGATTTCCTTTTCCAGCTTTTCGTTGTATTCTTCCGATTCTTCTAATTCCAGTTTGGTGGCTTCCAGTTCTTCACGCAGGCGGTTCATCTCGTGTTCTCTGTCTCTGGCCGCTAGCTTTTCCTGCACGATATTTTCAATCTCGCCTAAGCCATTCAAGCCTTTGTCCAATTTGTTTTTCTGCACCATGAAACAATATTGGTCGTTGCGTGGTGACTGTCCGTAGCTGTATATCAGGATGCGGACTTTTTCTGTGTCCTCGTTCATGTAGAACTCGTAGTTGTCAAACTCTTTCGGGTCCTCGGTACGAGGTACTACTTTCAAATTATCTACAAACAGTTCAAAGGGAACAGGTTGACCTTTTTGCGCCTGCATCTCCAGGTAATGTTTCAGCTTGTCAATTTTGAGTTGGTCGTAGTGTTCCGTTATCACTGGCATTGTATGTATTGTTTATCGGAATTGCTTGTAAAAACCTGGCGTTCGTTGGTGATAGCGACAGGTTCGTAATTTTTATCCGGCCTCTGTGTTCGTACTGAATTTCGTTGGCGTGGTCTTCGTTTAAATCAAACAAGCCTACGTCGCTTTCTATTCGTATGGTTTGAATGGGTTCAATCAAAATGAAGATCTGATTGTAAGCTGTTACCTCTCTTACTTCGGCTTCCTTCAAAAGAATATGACGAAACCGCAAGAGGTATTTTTTACCGTGCCCCATTTCTTGCATCCGCCTGCTGATATAATCAAGGGCTAAATCACTTGTCATTGTCTGTTAACTTTTCGTACCAGATAAAAATGTTTAGTCCATAGCTCACGTCCTTGCCGAAGTACAATCCCCAACTGTCTTTGTAATAGGCTTCTAGTATAGGTGAAGCAGTGGTGATTGAAACATCTGTATTAAACCGTTTTTTTCCTTTCAGCCATTCACCTTGTATTTCATTAGTGAACAAGAAATCGCCGTAGCTTATGTTCTTGTCTTCACGCCATGCTTCACACTGCAAGAAGATGTCAGTTATATCCGGGCTTTGCAGTGACACAGTTCCGGCTTTCTCGTTCTGCACAATCGTAAACAGCGGGTCATACTGCAACAAGGTAATAGGTGGAGGTGGTGGTGGCGGTGGAGGTGCTGGGGTGCAAGAACCCGTGCCTGATGCAAAAAAGGAGTGTTGCGAATCTGTAGTCAGGGTTAATAAGTCTCCATTGGCATTGGCCGTTGGTTTATAGTTTCGGTTATTACTACCATATTGGTTCCAGGTAGCAAGAGATGTAGCATTTACATCTGCCGCTAACTTCGTCGCAATAGATGCCGGTGTATCACCTTCAACCGCAGTAACTGAGATGACAACTGAATAAACGCCGCAACTGTAAACGAAAGTTGGATTTACAGCAGCTCCAATTCTAAATACCTGGGTAGTGACACCGTTAGCTGTAGTAGAACTTACCGAATCAATAGAAGCGCTGCCTGGATTAGGACAATTGTTGGTTGCTGGTGCAATAGGTGTCACTGGTGCTGTCGGCGGTGTGTTTCCACCATTATTTGTTGGCGGTGCCGGCTGATTTGCTTGCGTAAACAAAAACGCACTTGCTTCTACACCAATAATTCTTATCGGTGTGCCGAGTAAGGGGATTTGAAAATATTTAATCTCTCCCTTGCGGCTTATTTGTTCGTTTTGTATAATGACTTTCTGCTGCATCAGGATTTGATTTCTACGTCCAGATAAATGCTCACACGATAGCTGGCAAACTGAAGCCTTGTGTCCGGTGTGTCTTTGTATTCAATTTTCACTTTGAAGTTGCCGGGAAGCACACCGCCTAAGTTGTAGTAGCGATCATTTGGTGAAACGTTTAAGCCACTCATAAGGAGCTTCACTTCATAGCCTTCTGGAAAGATTTCATCAGAGTTGATTTCTACCTTTGCTGACCCACGGTAATACATTAGGTCGTCTCTGTCCGAAGCAAACAACATCCCGTGTATGGCTGTTACAGTTTTATCCAACTCAAAGGTTTTGGAGTGAATGGCATTCGCCGCATTCACTTCTATGTCGTACCGCTTTTTTATTCGTTTTGGCATTATCTGTTTTTATGAGAGTTAAGCAGTCATTCCACCTGCTACTTTGATAACCGCAAGCAGGTTTTGCACGTTTTTCTCGTTTTGGCCGTAACCGGCTCCCGGAAGCGAAGCCCATTCTTTACGGCATTTGGCAATGGCTTGCGCAAACCGTCCGGCATACACATCATCCAATGCCTTGCGACGGCGAATTAGCTCAATGGCTGCTTTATCTTGACTTGCCGGGCTAAAGTCGGGCAGGCCGAGTTTGGGTTGTATCTCGTTCCAGGTCTTTGAAAGAATTTGATAGGCCCCGGCAGCGGTGCTGGTAATGCCCCATTTTGTTTGCTTACTATTCGGATGTTTGGCAAAGTCATTGAAACTACCACCACCATACAATCGTTTGTAACCATCCTTGCCGTAAGTGCCTTCAGCGTATTGTATCATAATCAAGAAGGCACGAATGTTTTTATAGGCTATTTCCGTCTTGTCCATTTTCTTTTTGAGAAGGAACAGTAGCGCCGAAGTCATTACTGCGGCAGCTACCATTCCTGTTTTAAGGGTTGAGGATTGCACTGAAAGTTCTTACGGCGTTGTGATCGTTCCGTGTAGTCCCACATAGATGTAGGTGTTCTGCGGAATGCTATCCATCGAACCGAGTTCGATTGTCATTTCAATCAGGATGTCGTCTTGAATAAGGCGTGGATTAGCAAGTTTGTAATAACCCACCGGAACGTTCTTATTTCCTGACGTTTTAAAAACCACATTGCTGGTATCAGGAACAATTTGCTTTTTATTGCTTTTGAGGGAGAACTCACCGTTAGCGATAGTGTTGAAATTTTCCAAACCTTTGAATTCAGTTGCAATGATTTTGTCTTTGGAATTATCAGCAGATGTACCGGCCAAAAGGAAGATACCGCTCACCAAGAATGCCTGGTTCTTTGGCAGCTTTGCATTGGAAACGTTACGAAGACCAATCTCTTTATCATCCTGCGTTTCAAACATCTTGATGGTTTTAGATGTTACTGGTTTGATAGAGTAAATGGTAGAATCCGCAAGGCGAAGTTCACCACGTACCAATCCTTCTTTAATGGAGGCAGGCAGTTCGCCAAAGAACTTTTCCATTTCTGCACGAGAACCTTTGCTTGCTGGCGCATTGGTCATCTTTGTCATGGTCTTTGCACGTTGGATGGGGTTCATACGGCGCAGCGCACCTAAGAGTTCTGCGTCATCTACTCCGTCAATACCGAGTAATGCGCCCTGGTTGTTGTATTCTTCAATTCCTTCAAGTAAGCCTAACATAGAGTTTAAATTTTGTGCTCTCACAAGAGCGGTTATTGCTTTGATTTGTTTTCGTGAGGATTGGAATTAGAAATTCATGTCATCTACGCCACTGAATTCATCTTCTGCACCACTAAACTCAGTGTCGGGCAAGCTGCCTTGAAACTGCATGGCACTGTCGGTTAACTGGCTTTCAATGGCGTCAAGGGCAGCTAAGTCCTGGTTGGGATAAGAGAAGTATTGCAGTTCACCAAACCCACTTGTTGTGCCTGCGGTGATACCTTTCTTTTTAAGCTTATCCAGGTAAAGCTTTTCAGAGAAACTTTCTTTGAAAGCCTGGATTCTTTCTTTCACGCCGTCCAATCCTTCCAGACCTTCGATACCACTAACACCGGCAGTTTTCTGAAAGCCGCTGGAGGCCATGAGACCGACGCCAAGGAGCTGTGTAAGTTTATTACCAGAGTAATGACCAACACCTGTTGTGAGGATGCCGACAAGTAACGAAGGCCGTCCGATGGCAGCTCCGATTAAGCCGCCGCCCAGTACACCCACCAGGATGCCTTTGCCGGTTTCAAGAGCAGTGTTTTTGAGGTCTCCCTTTGTTTGAAGTTCAGAGCCAAAGCCCTGCATGAAGTTTTTCCGGGCCGTTTTTTTGGCTTTTCGGGAATTTCGTTTTCTAGCTGTTTTAGCCATGTTTGTTTTTTTATAGAGTGAGGATTATAGCAGGGCCACTGCTGTTTTCTTGCGTGGTTTAGATTTGGTTGATTTCGCTTTGCGGTGATGATGTCCTTTTCGTTTTTTAGGCTTTGGTAAACCGGACAAAGAAGATGAACGAGAAGGTGATTTGTTCGCTGTATGTTTCGGTTTCATTGCCGCAAAGCCAATTGCTATCAGGCTCACGCCACCTACTCCAATGGCAACCGGTTTTAACCAGGATTTGTTTTTCTCCCAAAAGGTTTCTTTGGGTGGCGTGTCAGTTGTATTTGTGTTGGCAACTGTGTTGGATGTCGTCGTCGTCGGCAATGCTGTGTTATCCTTTTCTATTGGCACTAAATCATTACTCTCACCAGTTGCTACAATCGAATTTGATGCTGTTGAATAGTCCTCACTTCCTGAACTTCTTATCAAAGCATTATTACTTCCACTACCTCCACTTTCAGTGGTGTCTTTTTTAAACGAATCTTCGATTGAAGGTTTGTCAATTTGCAAGGGAGAGGAAGCGCCACCGGCTTCAGGAAGGGGTACAGGTGTAGTTCCAGGCACAGGTAAATTGTTTTCAGCCGCTTCGTTTGTCGCTTCATCAAAGTCTTTGGCTTCCTTTGAGCCCTTAGGAAAGATTTCACCAATTTGCTTCAGTGCTGCTACAATACCGGCCAACACTCCCATTGCGGCACCGACTGATGCAAGCGTCACCGGTTCGCCTAATTGTCCAAGACCTTCAAAACCTTCTACGTTCTCCGAGTAGTAGATTTCCGGCCCTAACAGTTGTGGCAGTGGCGTATAGGTACTCATGTATTCTATACCGGCGAGAGAAAAGCCATCCAAACCGGCAACCGCTTTGTCTTTGTTTCCCTTACCGCCAAGCATGGCTTTCTTTAAATTCTTTGGATTACCGCCTGCACCATAGAAAATCTTTTCCAGCTTTTCACGAGTAGCAACAAGGCGTTGAAACTTCTGCGGGTCTATGCCTTTCCCGGCAGCTTGTTCCGGTGTCAGGTAACTCCAACGCAGTCTTCCGGCAATATTCTTGACATTGAGCTTCATGGCTGCCAAAACACCATTGCGAAGCAGTACGGTTGCAGGATTGACACGATTGACAGTGTTCAACACTTTTTTTAAAAAGCCTTTCTTTTTTGGCTTAGCTGTACCAGGTTGTGGTTTTGGCTTTGCGGCTTTCTTTGCCTTGACTTTGGCGAGGATAGATGTTTTCTTTTTGGCTATGGGTAGACTTTTCTTCGCTGCGCCTTTTTTTACTTTTCCAAGCTGTCCCATTGAATAATCATCAAAGCCGTTTAAGTATTGTAAGTCCATAGGATAATCTTTCTTTTCTGAATAGGGTACTTCGTAATTGAATTGGTCGGTTACACAGTCAATCGGAATTTCTTTTCCATTGAGCACGACAACGGGGTAGATGTGTTGAAAATAATCCCGGTGGTATTTGGTGATCCGTAGGATATGTGGAATGCTTAGGTTAGTGAGGATACTGGATATAAACACCGAGTAACAATCACAATCCACCCCTTTTTGTCTGTCGTGCCAGGCTCTTGCCGGACTTCTTATTTGTTCGTAGCCTTCTTGGTCTTTCCTATATGCAATGTGCTGATAGACGAAGTGCCAGATGGCCTTACAAGTCTCATAAGCAGTTGTTTCTTTTAGCTGGTTTGATAAAGCTTTTGTATGATGCAAGGTTTCGTGTACAACCTTTGGAATAAATTCAACCGTATGCGTAACGTTCGCATTCTTGCGAATGGTGGAAACAGAATTTTCTGCTTTTGGAAAAAGATGGGTGTACTGTTCACCACTGCGGATGTTACGTTTACGGTTTGCTTCCATTGGGTACGGATTATTTCTTTATCGTGATGTCTTGTTTGTTTTCGTAGGGCAGTTTGATGATGCCCAAGTTTATGGTTGTTATCGTCCGAACAGTTAGCGTTGTTGCTTCACCTGCAGTCAGTGCTTTGATGAGTGTAAACACAACAGAGAAGACATTACTCATGGGTATCTGCACCATGATGTTATCAATCATCAATTCGCCATGTGCTGGTAGCTTGAACTCTTTGTTGACCGGTGTTGAGCTGCCAACCGTTGTGTCCTTGTAAAGAAGTTTAATAAAGGGAGCGATTAAAGAAAAGCTCCCGTTTGTTGGGTTTTTCAATAGGACATCAAGGCGAATGGTAAGCCCATTCCAGCTTAGTGAATGGATGGCGGCTTTCGGCACGATCTCCAATTCAGCTCCGGCAGTTTTCAGGTTTTTCAAATAGGACCATCCTGCTATGGCTCCAGCGCCAATGACAGTGGTGGCTAATATTTTTGTGAGAGTACTCATTTTGCTTTGCCTCGTTTGTGTTCGATATAGTCGGCGGCCATCTTAAAGCCTAGCCAGATCCCGCCCCCAATCACCGCTTTTACAGCATAGTCAACTACCCCGGTAAGATCAATGTTGGCGAGAAAGATGCAGCCGGTGAGCAGCATGTTGCTACCGATGCTATCTGAATGTTTCGTGTCCATAGGTTATGCAGCTTTTTTAGTAGGTTGATTAAAAACGATGACCTTTCCCGGAAGTCCAAACGTCTGAAGACAGAACTCTACTTGTCGGACAGAAAAGTATTTGCCTTCTCGTTTTCCTAATTCCTCCGGGTATCTCAGCATCCAACGGCGCATCGTCTTCCGGTTGATGTCAAAAATGGTTGCGAGGTCGCTCAACCGGTACGGTTTGACAAAGAGCTTCCCATCAGTATCGAAATACTGTTTGCGTTGGTATGTGACCGCCATGCGTTATGCTCTTATGTATTGTTGATTGATGGCAGCAACCTGGAAGAGATTAAGTAATCCTGGTGTGCCTTTTTCAATGAAATAACTTCTCCAGTAGGTGAAGTTTTGAAGTGTGGGTTCTTCACTGTACTCCAACACCGCTTCAGCCAGTGCTTTGATTTCTTCCTTGTAGGTAGGAAGCGATACACGAACGTTTTTGATTTCGGTGTACCAATTCTTCGTTCCTACAAAACCGTATTCATTGTTCTTATCAAACCATACGGAGGGAAGCGGCATGTATCTTCCTCTTGCAGTGTTTACGTATTGCCTGGCGAGCAATACACGTTGGCAAAAAGAAAGAAAGGCTTTGCGGGGATTTTTGGCGAGTGTGAAATACTCTTCAATTTTTTCTTTGGCGTAGCGAATTTCTTTTGCAGAAAATTGGGTGCTGTTCCATAATGAGCTGTATGCAAAATTCCAAGCGGCGTTCACTAAATGTTCAACTGGGGATGTTTCAAAAAGGGCGCCTTTGATGGCTTTCAATTCAGGGATATTGGAATGTTGTAAGCTCGTAGTACTCTGTCTCATGTTCGTGCTTTTTATTGGTTATTTTCTCTTGACAACACAAACATACTATCACTCAAAAACGTCATTGTCCGATATGGGAATATTTGGGAAGAAATCGGAAGAAAAATGCAGAAATTGGCAGCTTTGGGACGGCAAGGGACAGAAAGGGATTTTTTTGTTACTGTATCGTCCTGAAAAAACCTTACAGATTAAAAGATAGTCCTGACATTTTCTTACAGTAGAATCTATCAGTCCTGATTTTAGTTTACATCCGAAGTTGATAGTCCTGCGTGGACTTTACACGGAGGACTTTTGCCGCTGCTAAAATACTTACCCTTCTTTGTTTCCATTGATTGCATTTTTCCGGTAGGTTTTCCAGTGTTTTGTTAAGCCAACGTTTTCTGTGTGTGCTTTGTCTGGCGTCAGATAGCCAATGCTACTGTGTGGTCGTTTGCTGTTGTAAAGTGTGATGCTTTCCCCTACGACACTATTTGCCTGGTGGATATTTTGGAAGGTTCTACTCAAGTTAAATTCCTCTTTTAAAATGCCGTTGATCCTTTCGGCTACTGCATTCTCATAGGGGTCGCTTTTCTCCGTCATCGAGATAGCGACATGCGACGCTAAAAGAAGCTGCACATACGCAGTGCTGCAATACTGGATGCCCCGGTCAGAGTGGTGGATTAATCCTTGCTTTGATGTTTTAGATCGTGTGCTCAGCGCCATCGCAAGTGCTTTTAAACAACCTTCTGTTTCCAGTGTGTCTTCCAGATTATAACCCACGATCTTTTTGGAATAAGCATCCGTAATCAGCGATAGATAACAGAAACTTTTCGGCAAGGCGATATAAGTAATGTCGCTCACCCAAACTTGTTCTGAGCGTACCAGCTCCAGTTCCCGCACCAGGTTCGGATACTTTCGAAAGCGGTGCCGGGAGTTGGTGGTGCTTACTTTTCGCTTTCGTTTTTTGACGAGTAAGCCCTCTTCCATTAAAAGAGAAAAGAGCGCATCCCGGCCCATTTTGATGTGATGCTGAACAAAAAAGTCTTTGAGTAAGTACTGAAGTTTGCGGGTGCCAACTTTCGGCAACTCTCGTCGAATCAAGGCCACCTGCTTAAGCACCAACGCAGCCTCCATTGACTGTTTTTCTTTTCGCCAGCCGCCTTCGTAAAATGCCTGCCGTGTTTTACCAAACAGTTCGCACAGCTCCTGCAGGCTACCAAGAGCATAGTGCGCTTTTACAAAACTTACTGTTTGGTACCAGACTTTTTTCTAATGTCGACTCCGAGTTCTCTTTCGGCGATATCAATCATCGTTTCCAGGCAAATGATTTTGCACCTTGCTTCTTCCAGTTGCTTTTGCAGCTCCTTTTCGCCTTTACTCTTTGCTGCCGGAGGCAAATAATTTGCGTTGCTGATGGTGGGTTGTAAATCTTCCATTGCAGAAAAGTCGGAAGAATACTTCTTTACCCATTTGGAGATCATGCTACCGCTGCCTTTTGGAAGTCCGTTTTTAGCTGCAATCTGCGCAAGCGTTTGTGAACTCGTGTGTACATCGTAAAGCACAGC
Organism: Flavisolibacter ginsenosidimutans; assembly: GCF_007970805.1. Classification (GTDB taxonomy): domain Bacteria; phylum Bacteroidota; class Bacteroidia; order Chitinophagales; family Chitinophagaceae; genus Flavisolibacter; species Flavisolibacter ginsenosidimutans. Next base: position 2,928,633 of record NZ_CP042433.1, read on the forward strand.
CCGAACAACGGCCGGCGAATACTTCGACTTCGCGTTGCGCCGCTTCTTTTTTTCTTGCATTTTTACACCGCTTAGTGTAAAGCTATTCTAGGACAAGACATACTTGTGGAACATAAATAGCAAGGTTATGGGAGATACTTTTGACCACAAATCGAACATTGATGAATTGATTAGAGGAGCTTGTGATTTTCAAGCTGATTTGATAAGAGCGAGAGCTAAAACACAAGAAATATATCGCTCTAAAGAGCCAGTAAAACACAATAGTTTTAGAATTACTTTGGATGGTTTAATTGTAAGGACATCCCAAGTTCTTTCGAATAGGATTGAAAACACCAACGAGAAAATATCATATCAAATAAGTCTTGTGATTTCTTTCGTGAGAACTCACTTTATAATAAACGATATGATTATGGAAGGGGATTTAATCGAAGCGTTTACGTTAATACGAAAGAATTTCGAATCACTAACAAGGCTGCACGAAATTGATAGTAACCCACTTTTGAAACTTTTAAAGAAAACGCCGAATGTTATTAATCTATTCAAAGAGGGCGGCAAAAAATTATATCCAACACTATCTGAAATAGCTCATTTTGGAACCCCTGCGGTTGGTGACTTACTAACAATAACATCAAACGAAGACGGAAGGGTTGGGCCAAGCATTGTTCCAGTTTATAATCCAGATGCAATCGCATGTTACGATAGACATGCTTACGTTTCAATTTATTTCGTATTCTGGCTAGTGCAGTTCTTAAAAAATGTCTACGGGGAACAGTACGACAGTAAAAAAGATGAACGAACGCTTCTTAGTATGCTCCGGATGGCTGAAGAATCTGGTATAATTGAGCTAAAACCGGAAGAAGGTGGTAAAAAGAATCACGCCGCTTCATCATAATCCTTCGGCAAACCCAATAACTCAAAAATTTGCTCGATCTGCTTCACGGTATAGTATCTCCCATGCCGTTGCCCGATAACGCTTCCATGAGGCTTCAGCCAACGGTTCATTGTTTTTACGCTTTGGTCATATAGCTTGGACAACTCGCCAATGCTGTAACTCCGTATCTCCACAATTCTTTTCGTCGTACTCATCTCAAAAATCACTTTGGTTTTGTTTTTCGTTAGTTAGCAGTATAGTTCCAAATAATCTTCAAGCTCCAAGGCCAAGACTTGCGTGAACTGCGGAAGGCTTAGGCTTTCCTGGTTGCAATACTCTACCACCATTTGATGAATGAGCTTCGGTTGTTCTTTTGCAACATCCAGCTCCACCGGCTCACGGCGTCTGATTTTGGCCTGGTTAAATTGTTGAACGAGGTAGCGTTTTTGGTTGGGGGTGAGTAATCCTAAATCGTCTGCACGATAGAGAAGTGAAATCATAGACACTTTCCACTTGCGTTTTAACTGCGCCAATAGCGGAAGCGTCACACCATCTTTGAAATCTTCTTTGATAGCTTCTTCGGGCATTAAGAGTTCAGCGGCAAATAAATTGGCCTCATGGCTGATTTCCCTATCAGCGGGAACCGGTGAATATGTGTGCATTACTAAATGACCTAATTGAAAGGCAAGTGAGAACCTTAGCCTGTCACCCAAATGGCTTTTGTTTAAAAACATGATGGGAAACTGGTCATCGGTTAGGATGCTGCGGCTATCTACCCGCTCTGAACCAAACTCGAAGCAGCTAATGATGATGCCCTGATCTTCCAAGACCTTCGTCAAGTTGTCAATCACCGGCTTTTGCAAACCGAGGCACTGGCGAAACTGTTTCGCAATAAGGTTAGGCGTGTTTTCTTCTGTAACCTTAAACGTAGGAATCAACGGCGCTTGTTTGTTCAGCGAACGGGTTAAGAACTGAATGTTGTTGCGAACGATGTTGAACTTTGCTTCTATTGGCGTAATGACTTTTGCAGGAACCTTCTTTCGCTTGCGGTAAGAAAGGTTCATTGGTAATATCGTTCCAGGCTGAAAGAAAAAGTTCAAGGGGTAAGATGTTGCCTTTGAAATGGAATCCAAGATAATTTCACTTACCCCAAGCTCCCCATGCTCAATCTTAGAGATGAATGCCTTTTGGGTATTGATTCTTTCTGCCAAGTCTTGTTGGGTATATCCTCTTGCCTCTCTTGCCAACGTCACCATTGTCGGATTAAAGTGTTCCATAGTATTTGCTAATTAATTTAGCAATACAAACATAAAAACTAAGTTTTGTAAAAGCAAAAAAAAAGTTTCCACATAAGTTTACTCTTTTCAGAAAGGCATTAAAATTCAATTTGTTGCTTGATAAAAAATTTAGCAAATTTGCTGTAGCAACCGCTAAAGTTATCTTCGATAAAGATTCCTTTAATCGTTAGCAGGTTAATCTCGTTTTGGCTGTCAAAATAAACTTTCAGCACTTAAATCAAACGGGTTAAAATTGACCTTTTGCCTAATTGTTAAGATAATTTCAAACTCGTTTACGGTTTTCGTAAACATAGGATTTATTGTATGCCAAAACTTAAAGAGAACGGAAACTTGCCTTTGCTCGGAACATTGGAAAAGGAAGAGTTAATTAAAATGGTTGAGGACTTGCAGGAGGAGAAAAGGCTTCGTGAAGCATTTGCACATATTTCTGAAACAGGGTCGAACGATGCAGCTCTGATGTGGCGAGGAAGAAATCGATTTCTTGCCGAGCAGGTGCAGCCAGTTAAAATTGAGATTGTACCAGAACTGAGTTTCCCCCAAAAAAAAGGTGGGGAACATAGAATAATTGACGGTGATAATTTGGCTGTCATGCGTTCCCTGTTAACTGATTTTCGTGGAGGTCCAAAAACAGGTTTTGATGTAATTTATATGGACCCGCCATATAACACCGGTTCAGATACATTCGCCTATAATGATAATTACAATCTCTCCAAGGCAGAACTAGAAAAACTCAAAAAGGCCGTACGGTACGTTGAAAAGGGAGTGTCATTAGATGATCCTTCGAAACATACTAAGTGGATTAATCACATGGCTCCACGACTATGGGCAGCTAGAAAATTAATGAAGCATACTGGAGTTATCATCATAAGCATTGACGAACATGAACTACCTCGTTTGTGGATGCTTATGGAGGAAATGTTCGGTGAAAAAAATAGGCTCGCTACTCTTATCTGGGAACGATCTAGGAAAAACGGTGCTAGTTATATATCCGAAGGACATGAATATATGCTGATGTGGGCTCGTGATAAGTCCGCACTGGATTTGAGAATGAAGGCAATGGCGGTCACGCCTGCTTGGGAGAATTCTAAGGGCAAATGGCGAAAAAGGAAAGATGGTGCTGACGAAATATTAACTGCTTACGCAGAAGCAAAGATTCTATATGGAGATGACATACTGAAAATTCAAACTGCTCTCGATGATTGGTTTAAAGCATTGCCAAAAGACCATCCAGCTCGGAAGAATCGCTTTCGTAAAGTCGATTCAAAAGGGGTGTTTAATGATGATGGAGATTTGGGCAAACCGGAAAGAAATGGAGCTCGTTACGATGTAATCCATCCCGTTACAAAAAAGCCAGTCAAGCAACCTGCCGGCGGTTGGCGCTATCCAGACCCTTTAGATATGAAAAGATTAATTGACGAGGGTAGAATTTCGTTCAAAGAAACTCATCTTGGCGTTCCACGTCTTAAAAAGTATTTACACGAAGCAGAAACTGAGGTACAAACGAGTGTAATACAAAAAGTTGGACAACGAGCAGTTGAAGTAATTCAACAGCTAGGGCTTGGTAATATATTTGAAAATCCCAAGGATCACGAAATGCTTGCAGAACTATTTAATCTGGTAACCTGGCGTGATCCAGAGGCGAAAATATTTGATCCATATGGGGGGAGTGGTACTACTGGGCATGCAGTATTAGCTATGAATGCGGAGGATGGTGGCCGACGACGCTTCGTAATTGTGGAAAGTGGAGATCCAACAAATAAAAAAGTCCCTAAGTCAGAATACACCAATCGCATTACTGCGGAGCGTATTCGCCGAGTCATTAGCGGTAAATGGGCAGAAAATAAGGCGCATCCGAAACTTCCAGGTGCATTTACATTCTATTCAGCTAGAAAAGATATTGACAGGGCGATGTTGATGGCTTCAGATCGAGAGAATTTAGCCGATATAATTTTACAAATCGTAGAAGAAGATTCTAATCGTCAAGACTGTAGGATGGATGGGTATGAATACTTGATTGGGAAAACCAGAATGGGATATGGTATTGCTTTAGTTTGGGAAAAAGGAAATGTCAGGGGTCATAAGCCATTGACAAAAGAAATTCGGTCTAAGATTATGGCTGAGGCAGAAAAGGCAGGTGTCACCAAGCCGGTTTATATCTATGCAGTTGCGAACGTTTCCCCATTAAATGATAAACTTTATAAATTTCAACAAATTCCTGATTCCCTGTTGGCTAGATTAAATCTGCTAGAGGAAGAGGACGAAAATTAATACCATCGAAGTGCAATTAACAAGAGATAATTTAAAAGCTTTTCAACTAAAAGCATCTGGTGCACTAACCCAAATGCTTTCAACGTTTCCTGCGCCTCCATTTAGACGTGTTTTTGATAGAAATACAGGAGAAGTATCTCCATTTCTTTGTCGCTTAAAAGCGATTACTGGCTCTGGTAAAACTCCAATGTTAGCGCTTACTACAGGTGGGCTCGGAGATGCAATAATTCTTTGGACCACAAATAGAGGTGCTGTCATTTCGCAAACCCATACTAACCTTAGTGCCGGTGGGGCCTATGCTCAATTATTACCAAGTGATACCGAGGTTAAAATATTATCTACATTAACAGACGCAGACTGGGATAACGTAGTAAATAATCCAACTGGCCTCACAATTTTACTAGGCACAGTTGCACTGTTTAATAGAGATGATGAGAGTAAGGAAGGACTGAATTTGCATAAAATCAGAAACGGTACGAGCTATTGGCAAATGCTTGCTAGTAAAGGGCCAGACCTTAGACAACGAGATTTATATGTTGTCTATGACGAAGCCCACGGAACAACCAATGCCCAATTTAATTTGCTTACCGAGCTTAGTCCAAGAGCATTTATTTTAGCATCGGCTTCACCGCTAAATGCTGATCTGCAAAGCTTATTACCCGGCGATACGATAGAAGAAAAAGAGGCCGCTCTAGAACTGCAAACAGTTAAAGTAGATACCAAAGAAGTAGTCAAAGAAGGTCTACTAAAGACTCGACTTTACTTGGTAGATTGTAATACGACCAGGAGTTATGCCGTTCGTGAGTCTAATGATAAATGGATTGAGCTTAGAAAGAAACTTAACAAAGCGGCTCCAAATGAGTCGCCGGTTTGGTGTGGTGTAGTAAACAGTACACTATCAGGATTAGAAGTTTGGGAAACATTAACGCAGGAGTTACATGTTGATCCAACTCGAATCGCAGTACATCTATCCGGTATCGACAAAAATTTGGCTGAGGCAAACCCGAATGTGAATTGGAATTTGCTTATTGATACACATAAACAAAAGAAATCGCCGGAAAATCTTCGGGCAGAAGGATATACACACATTATTTGGAACCTCTCTTTGAGAGAAGGTTGGGATGAACCTTGGGCATATGTAGCTTACCTGGATGGAGTGGGTAAATCAACAACCGATATTTCCCAAAAAATTGGACGGTTCCTTCGTCAGCCTAATGCAACTCCTTTTCAGGATGGTGATTTAAATTCTGCATACTTCTATTTCAATGTGCCGGATGAAGATTTCGCCTCTCTAATTGAGGATACGCAAAGCGAACTTGAGCAAGAAGGATATGAAGTCATCACCGTTAGCAGCAGTTCGACAAGACCTAAATCTTCAAGAGAAGTTCCAGTAAAAAAAACAGTAACAATTCCAATAGTTGCAGAATCATTTGGAGAAGATATAGACAGACTTGATCGCATCCTCACAAATGCTGTTCCTCATTTTCATGACGAAGCTTTAAAAGCACCGGGAAAAATTCAAACAAGGGTAATTGATATGAAGCGGAACAGGGAGGACGGGAAGCTGCAAAAAGTTGAACACCGACCTGAAAATGCTGACATTAAAGTTTGGAGATATTTACAGGATAGACTTTCAGCTATAGATAACCGAGTTGCACAAAAGAATAATTGGGCATTTTCCCCTTTTGTTAAGGATAATCCTAAGTTGAAACAAAAGTTGCAATTCGGCTCTGAGGCAATGATTCAATTAAGTGAAAGGTTGACAACAATACAACAGAAATTAAATGATGAGTTTAGGTTAGAGTACGAGGCTGACGAAGAATACGAAGTGCCATCATTCACGCTTGTTTCGCCGGATTTTAAAACGGATGACGCAGTAAAAAGAGAACGCTATAAAGTTCGCAAGTATAAAAACGCACTACATGCGGAATACAATGGCCTTAATACTTTTGAGGTCTTAGTTGCAGAAGCACTTGATAAGTTGGGGCTTAACTGGTGCCGCAATCCGTCACGAACAGGATACGGAATACCAATTCCCGAAATAGGTGCAGGAACAAGTACATTCTACCCTGACTTTTTGCTTTGGGCTAAAAAATGCCTTTGGGCAATTGATCCCAAAGGAGGTCATATACTTACTGATGCAATGAGAACAAAACTTTTAGGTGTATCGGGTGTTGACGGTATGCCTGTTAAAATTCGAGTAGCATTTATCAGCAGTGGAACTTGGATCCTTAAAGACAATCGGCCTACAAAAAATTCTGATGATGGATTCACGTTGATGTTAAATGAAAATGTTGGGTTTCGAGCACGGACTTTTGCTTCGCTTAATGAGTTAGTGGGTAGCCTTAAATAGTTAGATGGTTATAAACCCAGTTTTTGATGGCTATTAATGATAGGGATCGGAACCCATTCTAACCCTTTTTAACCCTTTCTAACCAGATTGCAACGTTTTGACAATGTTGGTTTATTCAATATTTTTTACTCCACGAAAAGTTTTCCATATGCAAACACTCACTTAATGGATGCCTTGATTTGACACGATAAATGTTCTTCCAAATACGCTGTTGTAAGACATTGCAAAAGAAATTTCGACTAAAATAGTGTCTCAAAATTGCTGGGTTATTGTTTACATTGCTCAAATACCTGATATCACCGAAGTAGAATAAGCCCGACAACGATTACGATAATAATAAGGACAAAGATTCCGGAAATGATCAGCAGCGATAAACTTTTTCCGTTTGACCAGTTTAACTCTTTTGTAGGCACTGCGGGTTGATACTTTTTTTGTTTAGATCTTTGCCGTGATCTCGCCATATGTTATGTAGGTAGTAACAAAATTATCAAGGACTCAATTACAAATTACGACGATACTCAAATACTTTATGTATGAAATTGTCGGTCACTCTAACTTGATTGACTTTTTCATAATACTCCTGCCGTCTTATTATTAGGTGTGGCATGCTTTTTTTACAGCTTTATTAAACTTATCAATTATGGAGAACAGAAATCAAAGCCAATCCCAAGGCACTGAAAATCAGGGTATGGGAAACGCTGCAGGAACGCAAGGCGGTCAAGAACGCCATCAGCATTCCGAGCATCATCAGGAGCAGGAGCACCATCCGCATAAAGAACATCATGCGGGTTTTGACCCCAATCAGCCGGAACAACACGCCGAGCCAGAACATCACGACCATCCTGAACACCACCAGGAAAAAGAACACCACGATAACAAGCTGTGAGCTTAAAGCAAAAAACGTGTAACCTGGCTATATGAACTGCCAGGTTTTTTTTATGCGAATTTTGAAACCCTATTTTCGTGTTTATGAAAGAACAATTTAAAGCCCTCATTGCCGCTTCCATTACGGTTAAAACAACCCTGCTTTCCGATGAGGGATTGTTGGACACACTGGAGAAAATAGTGAACGTAATTGTGGCCGCTTACAAAGCCGACAAGCGTTTGTTTTTCTGTGGCAACGGTGGCAGCGCCGCCGATGCCCAACACCTTGCCGCCGAATTCACCGGGCGGTTTTACAAAGACCGGCTCTCGCTGCCTGCCGAAGCCTTGCACTGCAACACCTCTTACTTAACAGCGGTGGGCAACGATTACGGCTTTGACGACATCTATGCCCGTATGATAAAGGGCACGGCCCGGACCGGCGATGTGCTGATTGGCTTCTCCACATCAGGCAACTCGCCCAATATTGTAAAGGCGTTTGAAGCGGCAAAGGAGAAAGGCGTTGTTACCATTGCCTATACGGGTAGCAGCGGTGGCATTTTGAAAAATTATTCTGACTACTTGTTAAACGTGCCATCATCTGATACGCCACGGATACAGGAATGTCATATTCTGTTAGGGCATTTGATGTGTGAGTTTGTGGAAGAAAGGTTTTTTGAATAATGTTCATCACTTTTCCGCCTTCTCTTCCCCCTTCTTCGCATTCTCGATAATATCTCCCTTGGTAAACAACACGGCTTTTAAAATAGTCCGCCATTCGGGTTTGCGCCGCAGCAAAAATTCCAAGTCCATACCAAAATGTTTCATTTCTTCCTGCTGTGCATTCTTCATAATGGCTTTGGCTTCTTCGTCCGTTTCGATGGAGATGCGCTGCTCGTACCAGCCGATGGCTTCAGCTTCCTCTACCACTGAGGTAATCATACGGGCAAAGGTTCTGGTCTCTTTTGATAGTTCTTCCGGCGGTTCGTGGTACTGATGAAATCCCATAAAATTGTCAGTTTATTAGTGAGTAAAAAAGTATCCTCTTATCGGTCAGGTTTGGATTTGATGAAAGCTTCCGGTAGTGCGTTCTCAATTTCTTTCGGTAGGCCATGTGCCTGCGGAAAATGCAGTGAAATTAATTGTCCGTTCTCACCTCTGTGAAAATGGTAATAGTCGGACAGCTTCCTGTTCTTCAGAAAGGCATCAAACTCTATTTGTACCGCCTTTGCCTGCTCGTAAAAATTGTCTATCCATCGTTCATCATAATTCATAAGTCAAGTCTTTAATTAAATGAATTGAAAACAAATCAATGCTACCGCCACCAGCGAAATAAACTCCCATCGTACTGAAAGCGACAACCTCGCTCATTATTATGTTTCGATATACAGTGCACATACTGCGTCTTCAATCAAGTAATTTGAAACGGGGTTTGGCTCGTAATAATGCCACGGTAATGGCATCAATAATTTCCGTGTTTAAATCCTGCCGGTTCAAAATTTCTATGCTGATGTAACCTATGTCCTCGTGTACTTTAATTTGGTAATAATCCTTCAATGGCCTTTGCTTGAAAGACGATTTGAACTCAGTTTCTACCAAAACGATTTGCTCATTGAAATTCGTTATCCATTGCTGAATGCGTTGTTCTTTCATTCGGCACTCACACTTTGATTTTTTGAATACGAACCGCATTTAAAATGGCAAGCAGGGCCACACCCACATCAGCTATGACGGCTTCCCAAAGCGTAGCTATACCGCCAGCACCCAAAATCAGTACAACCACTTTTATTGCCATTGCCAGAATAATATTCTGCCATACAATGGTGCGAGTGATTTTTCCAATCCTGATAGCGGAAACAATTTTGGAAGGCTGGTCGTTTTGTATCACTACATCGGCGGTTTCAATGGTGGCATCGCTACCTAATCCGCCCATTGCAATACCGGCATCGGCCAAGGCCACAACAGGCGCATCGTTCACGCCGTCGCCTACAAAAGCTATGTGCTTTCCCGCATTTTTCAAGCCTTGTACTTTTTCTACTTTGCCTTCAGGCAGTAAGTCACCATAGGCTTCGTCAATACCGATTTGTTTTGCCACATTATCCACCACGGTCTGCTTGTCTCCCGATAGCATGACAGTTTTAATATTAAGGTCGTGCATGGCTTTCACAGCCGATACAGCGTCTTCTTTTATCTCGTCCGCGATGGTAATGTAACCGGCAAATTTTTTATCAATGGCCGTTACCACAATGGTGTCAACGATGCCTTCTGTTTCGGCGGGATAGTCAACGCCAAATTTTTTCATCAGCTTTAAATTGCCCGCTAATACTTCTTTACCATCCACTGTGCCTTTTAATCCATGCCCGGCCACTTCTTCTACATTTGTTGCTGTTGTATTGCCGATTTTATCAACGGCGTATTTTACCACGGCTTGCCCAACAGGATGCGTGGAGTTCTTTTCCAAAGCAGCAGTTATGCGTATCAGGTCTTTTTCATCAATACCATTTGCAACTACTTTTTGTACGTTAAACACACCCTTGGTTAACGTGCCTGTTTTATCCATGACGACGGCATTAATTTTTGTCATCACATCCAAAAAGTTGCCGCCTTTAAACAGGATCCCGTTGCGGGAAGCCAGCCCAATGCCGCCGAAATAGCCCAATGGGATAGAGACCACCAAAGCACAAGGGCAACTAATCACCAGAAATACCAAAGCCCGGTAAAACCAAACATTGAAAACATAGTCTTGTACAAAAAAGTAGGGAACGAGTGCTACAGCTAAAGCCAGAAAAAAAACAATCGGCGTGTAAACTTTCGCAAAACGGGAGATGAACAGTTGAGTTTGCGATTTGCGGGCCGTAGCATCCTGCACCATTTCCAAAATCTTGCTCAACTTACTGTCCTTAAACAGAGCCGTTACTTTCACTTCTGCAACGGTATTCAGGTTAATCATACCGGCCAGAATGCTTTCACCCTTGTATTTGGTATCGGGCTTGCTTTCACCAGTTAAAGCGGCTGTATTGAACGAAGCCGTTTCGGAAAGCAGCTCGCCGTCCAATGCAACTTTTTCACCTGGCTTTACTTGAATGGTCTCATTTAATTGTGTTTCGGACGGTTCAATCACCTGGGTTTGCCCGTTTCTAACAACGGTTACTTTATCGGGCCGTATATCCAACAAGGCTTTGATGTTTCTTTTGGCCCTGTCCACCGCTGCATCCTGAAACCATTCGCCGATGCAATAGAAAACCATTACCGCTACGCCTTCGCTGTAAGAACCGATGTAGAAAGCGCCAATCGTTGCCACACTCATGAGGACAAACTCATTGAAAATGTCGCCACGTTTGGCTTTGCGGAAGGCAAGGTCTAAGACCCGCCATCCGGCAAGAATGAAGGCTACTGCGTGAATGCCGAAGTCCACCCATTTAGTTGGGACAAAATGAAATCCAAACCGTAAAACAATCATGGTCACGAGTATCACCAAAGCAAGCAGCAGATCCCAATGACTTTTCCAACCCGCTGGTTCGCTGCCTCCGTGGTCATGATCGTGGTCGTGCCCGTCATCGTGGCTGTGACCTTCTTCAGCATCGTGGCCGTGTTCGTGATCTTCTTGTTCCTGCTTTGTTTTCATTTGCACAACAGGTGCTTCTTCATGATTATGTTCTGCACTCATAAAATGTATTTAGTGTATAAAAAAACTTAGTATCCCTACTCCAATTAGTATGCCCCCGGTTAGCCTCTTTTCGTGGTGCTCAAAAAAATGCGCATTCATGAGTTTTACCCCTTGAAAGGCCAACAGCACCAAGGCCACTATTCCCGATATGCTAACGATGGCATAGGCAACAGCCATCGCAAAAACATGGTTCATTCCGTAAGCTCCTGCTGACAAAAACAAACTTTCCACTTCCAGGCAAGGCGACAAGAACATCATCACCACAAAAATCAAAATCCATCTTCGTTTTGATCTCTTGTAAGCCGATACGTCTTCCTGTTTAGAATGATGGTGATGCGGCAGGTTGATGGTGAAATAGATAAGGCCGAAAACAATGAGCAATACCGGCGCAATAATGTGCACGTAGTCATCGTACCGACGTGCCAGCGTTTGCCCAACGTTGCCCAGCACAATGCCCAACAAAACCGTACCTGACACATGCGCCAGGGCGGAAAGAAAGGCTACTTTGGTTATCTCTTTCTTTGACCAACCTTCTGCTTTTGCTACAGCAACAAGAGGCAGCCAATGATTGGGTATCAAAGCATGAACTAGGCCAAGGGCTACTATTCCGACCAGGAGACTAAACAAGCCGGTTAATTTTTGGGTGAAAAAATTCTGTGATCATAGCTCAATAAAGCAGCCATAACTGCCTCTTTGTTTTTAAAATCTTTCGGCTGCAACGAAAGCCGGAAAATGTTGTTCAAAATTTCAATCATGCTTCTTTTGGTACTGGTTGTCCAGAACGTGACTGCTGGATACGTTTTCCCGTTAAAAGCAAAAAGAAGCTCACTATAGTTTATGTTGTCCGGGTCAATTTTTGAAGAAAGAACATCATCATAAATCTTCAAACCATAGGCATCAAACAATAGCCTATGAAGTTTAGTGCTGTTTTCCATTTTCACAAACGAGAGGATAGAGCTATCAATGAAAAGTTGCATTCCCTTGAGATTTTCGTCAGCCATTATGAACTTTTGTTGCACTGAATCGCCCTGGTGTTTTAAAAGAACTGTGTTACCGTTACATTCTGCATTTCCCATTAGCGTATCGGCTCCGTAGAAAACCATTGCCCATCCTTCGGTATATAATACTTGGTGCTTCGTTTTGTGCCCAACATTTACTAAAGAGAAAAAGGCGTTTGCCGGGGCCTTTTGTGCATCGGCAATGAAACAACCGAAGAGTATCACACCCGACATTGCAAATTGCATGAAGACTTTAGCAGCTAAGTTGAACTGTATTTTTTTCATTTCGTTCCTTTATAGTATTTCTCTTATGATTTTAAACTGCTTATAGGCTTCAACGAGTTTCCGGTCGTTCAAAACTTTTTTCAATTTTCCTGTCGCCAGCAAGACCACATTCGCATTAAAATCCTCACTGAAATAATAGACCGGGTGTGGCGAGAACGTTTTGTAAAGAACAATTGCACCGCTATCAACGATTTCAAAAATCTCTCCTTCGTAGAGACGAAGCTTCCGGCCATCTTTTTCAAAACCCCATATTTCTTTCTTACCGAAAGAGGCTTCACAGCCATCGGCGTATTTTACTAAAATAGATTTGCCTAATCGTCCCCACGGAATTCTTACTTTATCAATGCTGTGTGTTTCTTCAACCGTGTTCATTACATCATCGGATGAATAAAATATTTTATTTTGGGCATACCCGCTGCAAAACGAAAGCACACAAAAAATACAAAGCAGAACTTTCATACTTTTTCTATTTTAAAATGGGCGGGTGCAAACCCTGCCACCATAGTATGTTTCAGTAATAGAAACGGTTAAGCAGGGTTTCACCCTAAGTCATTCACGGGGTAGCAAATTTTGTTCTTAGTGGCAGAAAAGGGGCTTACTTCATTTGCTGCTGACCATGATGTTCATGGCAAGCCTGTTCGCATCTTCTACACGCTTCTGCGCAGCGTTTGCAATGGTCGTGGTCGTGCATACCGCATTCTTCAGCACATTCACGACAGGCTTCTTCGCAAATCACCAGAAACTTGTGTGAGATTTCGCTATCACGCAACAAGAGCTTTGCGCCGAGGTAGCAGATTTCCGCACAATCCCTGTCCAGTTCAATGCAATGCGCCATCGGCGTTACGTCTTTTTCATCAAGGCAGGCGGCAGCGCATTCTTCGCAGGCTCTTGCGCATTCCAAAAGTGTTTGGATTAATGCTTCGTGTTTGTGCCCTGAATGGTGATGACCGGGTTGCTGTTGTTCCATTTTATTTTGATTTAAGGGTGAAAAAAAATATTTGTTAGGTAATCATACCCAAGACTAAAAACAATAAAAAGCCACCAAAGAAGGCAGACGTATGCCACACAGTTTCCTTTTCTTCATGTGCTTCCGTCAGCAGTTCTTCGGTAACTAAAAACAAGAGTGCCGACAAGCCAAACGACAACACTATCTCCAAGGCGTTGTGCGAAAGGTTATGTAGTAATGTGGCACCTAGCACAGCGCTGATAAAAAACACCAGAGCAAGCAGTGCAATCAATCCAAGCGATTTTTGTTTGCTTAAATTATTTTCGCCTAATTCAGTTGCCGTTGCCATGCCCAGCGATAATAATTCGACTGATAAAGCGAAGGCCAACAACATCCCTTCCGTACTGCCTGCCGTAAACCCTATTCCTAAAAGCAAACCATCTATAAAAATGTCAACGGCAATGGCTATCAATAAACTAGCTGGCAGTTTATTCTTGACCACGGTGAGTGTTTTATCTTCTTCTACTTCTGTGAACTTTCTGATGCCAATCATTGCAAGAAAGCCCAGGGAAAACCCGATGATAAGTTGTAGTGGCTTGTGGGTTTTTACAATATCCGGCAACAACTCTACCGCAACCACTGAAAAGACCACACCCGCCGCAAAGTGTAGGATAAGGCTTCTCACATTTCCGTTGGGCTTGCGAACGATGGCAATGACACCGCCGATGATCATCGTGAAAACCGGTATCAACGAGAAAAGAAGTATTTTTTGAAACAAGGGCGTCATTACTTTCAGCAGTTTTTGCTTTTGTGGGAGTGTTACAAATGGTTACAACAATGGATTATCCTTCTTCCTCTTCTGAATTGTTCATTTTGGAAAGCAGGTCATAAGCTCCTTTGATAACCACCTTGCTTTTCATATCGAAATTGTCTGGAAGGATAACCGCAGTAAATCCATTTTCCGTTACCGTTACACCAACTTCCACTCGACGAAAGACAATATGCTTTTCTTCTTTCTCACCGGCAGCTTCATTTTTTCCGATATTATCATTTGTTCCTCCCTCCATTTTTTGCTCATCCAATACAAAAATGTAGTTCTTGCCACCCGATTGCACTACCGCTGCCTGTGGCAAGGCGGGGGTGGAAGCTGTACCTATTTCCATAATGGCGTTGATAAACATACCGGGAAGCAAGGTGGCTACGGGTGTAGTAATTTTTCCGTGCACTTCTACGGTGCGGTCTGCATCGATGTCCTTTCCAATCAAAAACACCTGGGCATTGCGTTCTATGCTATCGCCTGTTGCACGAAAGCGAATGGTTTGACCCATTTTTATTTGCGGCAAATCCTTTTCAAATACTTTCACTCGAACCAAAATGTTATTGGTGTTAGCCATGTCTGCCAGCAGTTCATTTGCACCAATGAATTTGCCTACGTTAGAATAAACATGCGTGATATAACCGCTGGTTGGCGCAACGATAGAGATGCGTGAAGTGAAGTTCCCGGAACGGACACTGGAAGGGTTGATGTTGGCAATGCGAAGCCTTGCTTCTAAACCCTTTACCCGTGCCACCATGCTGTTGTATTCACTGCTTGCCCGTTGCAGCGATTTGCGGGCGGCAATGTTTTCTCGCACCAATTCTTCTTGTCGTGTCAAGTCCTGGCGTAAGAAGGACAGCTGGCTGCTGCTCTCCAGGAATTCCTGTTGCATTTGCACGAATTCTGGGTTTTCAATGGTGGCCAACATGTCTCCTTTACGAACAAACTTGCCTTCTATCACGGTTGTGCTGCGTATGGTGCCGCCGTAAGGCGATGCCACGCTGATTAAGTCATTTGGCGGAACATCAATCGTGCCCGATGCTTTTATATAATTGCTCAAATTGGTAGGTGTTACGCTTCCTAATTCTACACCAACTGTTTTGTATTGTTCGTGAGTGAACTCAACTGCGTTCGGGTCGTGCTCCTCTGCTACGGGAGCTTTTTCTTCTTTGGGTTTAGAAGAGCAGGCAGCGAAAAACAAAGCTGCAAATACGATTACTTTATACGACATTTTATACATCATCATTTTAGTTTAAAGGCCAAGAATTAGTTCCAGTTCTATGGCGGATTGGTTGTATTGATTTATGATTTCTATGTATTGGCGGCGAACGTTGTTGGCGTTGTTGAGCGATTGCGATAGCTGGTAGTAATCCATTTCTCCAACCTCAAAGGCTCGCTGCGATGTGCGAATTAAAAGCTCGGCTTGCGGCAACGCCGTGTTGCGGTAGTAAGCAAGCTGAATGGAAAGTCGCCGTAACTCGGAAAGCAAGAGGCTGCCCCTTTGCGACAAGCCAAAATAAAAGGCTTGCACTTCGGCTTCCCGGCGTTGTTGGTTCACTTCCGCCGCACGTATCCTTGCCTTTTGGGGTTTTGAAAACAATGAGATGCTGATACCTGCTTCAATCCCCTGGAAACGCTTACCGGCACCGTAGTATTTCTGTCCACCATCAACATCATACGTTCCTACGAGAGATTGATTGAAATAACCAATGCTAAAATCGGGTAACAGCTTGCTTCTTTCTACTTTTATTTCTTTTGACGCAATCACAATTTGGCTGCGCAAAACTTGCAGCTCCGGGTTGTTGTTTAGCTGTACACTGTCCAGGGCTAAAGTGATTGGCTTTTCCTGCAAAAGCGTATCGGTTATGCCGTTAATTCCTGCATCTCCCGTAAAGAGGGAGAGTTGTTGTAAATCGGTTCTTAATTGTTCATTCAACTGCTCCTTTTGTGCGATAGCTTCCTGTAACTGCGTATTGGCGTTGTACTTCTCCAAAATATTGGTTTCACCTGACTTGAAGCGTATATCCGCCGCCCGCAATACTCTTTCGTAAAGACTAATTAAGGTATCGGCAAGCCTGCGTTGCTCGTTGCGATAAATGAGCCGGTAGTAGAGGCTTTTTACCTGATAGTTAATTTGGTTTTGATAGACTTTAAGCTGTAACCGGCTGGCATCAATTGTGGCATCCGCCAATTCCGTTAGCCTGCGCAGGTAAACCGGGTTGGGTATGTTTTGCGTGATGGTGATATTGTTGTCATAGGGTACAGGACTGTTGTACTGTCCATAGGTGAGATTTATATTGGTTTTCCCAATGTCTCTTGCCGATGCCCGCAATGATTGCTGGTATTGTACATCGAGGTTGCCTACCCGGACGTTTGGATTTGTACCCAATGAACGGGTTATAGCGGTTTGTAAATCTATTGTACCGGCAGGCGTTTGAGCATTCACAAAACCTGCACCCAATAGCAATACCAATAGGCCAATCACTTTTGGAACTGTGGAAGGGGAAGGCGTATGGTTTGTGTCTTGATTTTGTTGTTTCTTCTTTCCAAATCCTTCAAAGAAGGTATAGAGCACAGGCAGTACGACTAAAGTCAAAAGGGTTGCGGTTAACAATCCACCAATAACAACCGTAGCCAATGGTTTTTGTACTTCGCCACCGGCACCGGTTGACAATGCCATTGGCAAAAAGCCCAATGAGGCAACTGTTGCAGTCATCAATACAGGACGCAACCGCACAGCAGTGCCGGTAAAAATGATTTTTGTAAGGTCTGTCATGCCTTCTTTCTTTAAGCGATTAAATTCTGTTATCAGCACAATTCCGTTTAACACAGCCACACCAAAAAGGGCGATGAAGCCTACTCCGGCAGAAATGCTAAAAGGCATTCCACGTAACCACAAAGCAAACACACCGCCAATAGCTGACATGGGAATAGCCATGAAAATCAGAATAGAGTATTTAAACGAACCGAAAGTGAAATAGAGCAGCAAAAGAATTAACCCAAGCGCAACAGGTACAGCGATAGACAATCGCTTATTGGCTTCTTCCAGGTTTTTAAACTGTCCGCCGTAGGTAATGAAGTAACCCGTAGGCATTTTAATTTTCTGGTCAATCTTCTGTTGCATTTCCTTCACCACCGAAGCAATGTCACGGCCCCGTACATTGAAGCCTACAATAATTCTTCGCTGTGCCTGTTCACGTTGTATTTGGTTCGGGCCTAATTGCAAACTCACATCGGCCACCTGCTCCAACGGAATTTGGGTGCCGTCTGCTGCTGTAACAAAAAGCCTCTTTACATCTTCAATGCTCTGCCGTTCGCTCTCTTGCAAACGCACCACCAAATCAAATCGCTTTTCACCTTCAAACACTGTACCCGCACTGCCACCTGCAAAGGCCGTGTTAATGGCTTGGTTAATGTCGGAAACGTTCAAACCGTGTTGTGCTATTTTGTCCCGGTTTAACTTGATAGAGATTTGCGGAAGCCCGCTCACTTGCTCTACATACAAATCTTCAGCCCCTTGTACGGTAGGCACAATGGCACCTATTCGTTTGGAGAGTTCGGAAAGCACCTGCATATCCTCGCCAAATATTTTTATTCCTACATCTTGTCGCACACCCGAAATCAATTCGTTGGTACGAAGCTGAATGGGTTGGGAAAAACCGAAACTCACACCGGGAATGGCTTCCAATTCCTTTTGCATTTTTTCCGCCAATTCTTCACGGCCATGCGCACTTGTCCATTCGTCTTTTGGTTTTAAAATGATGGTGATGTCCGCCGCTTCTATCGGCATCGGGTCGGTGGGTATTTCCGATGCACCGATTTTGCTGATAACCTCTTTTACTTCAGGGAACTTCTTGTGAAGAATGTTGGAAGCCTGTTCCACTTTGTCAATGGTCTGGCTTAATGAGCTACCCGTAAGCAGACGTGTTTCCACGGCAAAATCACCTTCTTCCAGTGTGGGCAAAAATTCACCGCCCAAGAAAGTAAATACCAATGCCGCCAATCCAAGCAAAGCCAAGGCAATAACCACCACTAATTTTCTGAACCGCAAGGCACCCTTTATAAGTGGCAGGTACATGCGTTGGATGCGGTCCATCATCTTATCGGAAAAGTTCTTTTTGTGCTTGATGTTTTTGTTTAGGAACAACGCACTAACCATCGGCACGTAGGTAAGTGATAGCAGGAAGGCACCCAAAATGGCAAAAGATACCGTTTGCGCCATTGGGCGGAACATCTTGCCCTCTATACCTACCAAAGCAAGAATTGGTAAGTAAACAATGAAGATGATGATTTGACCAAACGCCGCAGAGTTCATCATTCTCTTTGCAGAAACGCCGACTTCTTCATCCATTTCGGGTTGGGCAATTTTACCCTCTCGCCGGTTGGCTAAATGGTGCATGGTGGCTTCTACAATAATCACCGCTCCATCTACAATCAACCCAAAGTCAATGGCACCCAAGCTCATTAGATTACCGGAAACACCAAAGACGTTCATCAGTGAAATGGCAAACAACATTGCCAATGGAATAACAGAAGCGACAATAAGCCCCGAACGAATGTTACCTAAGAAAAGCACCAAGACGAAAATGACAATCAATGCCCCTTCTAACAGGTTCTTTTTTACGGTATCAATCGCCCTGTTCACAAACTCGCTTCTATCCAAAAAAGGTTCTACCACGACGCCTTCGGGGAGGGATTTTTGAATTTGTACCATCTTCTCCTTTACCCGCTGCACCACTTCGCTGGAGTTGCTTCCTTTCAGCATCATCACAATGCCGCCCACAGCTTCTTTATCGTCACGGGTCAAAGCGCCGTAACGGTTAGCCGCACCAAAACGCACCTGGGCAATGTCACGAATGGTGATCGGAAATCCGGTTTCTGTCTTTTTTACTACGATGCGTTCTATGTCGCCGAGATTAGTTATCAAGCCTTCGCTGCGGATAAAATAAGCGTTTGGTTTCTTGTCGATATAGGAGCCGCCGGTATTTTGGTTGTTTTTCTCCAAGGCCGTGAAGATGTCCGAGATGGAAATGTTATAGCTCCGGGTTTGGTTGATGTTCAGCGCAATTTCATATTGCTTTAAAAAGCCGCCGAAGCTGTTGACTTCCGCAATGCCCGGTGTGCCGAGTAACTGCCTGCGCACAATCCAGTCTTGCAGGGTGCGCAATGCGGTTGCATCATATTTGTTTTCATAACCCTTTTTCGGGTGGACAACATATTGATATATTTCGCCCAAACCTGTTGAAATAGGCGACATTTCCGGCTCACCGGCTCCCTGCGGAATGGCGTTACGGGCTTCCGGCAAGCGTTCCGCTACCTGTTGCCGTGCCCAATAGATGTTTGCATCATCGTGAAAGATAACCGTCACTACGGAAAGACCGAACCGGGAAATAGAACGGACCTCCTGAATTTCGGGAATGGTGGACATGGTTTGTTCAACCGGATAGGAAATCAATTGCTCTACTTCCTGCGAAGCAAGAGACGGACTAACGGTAATGATTTGTACCTGATTATTGGTAATGTCAGGAACTGCATCAATAGGTAATTTTTTCAGCGAGAAGACACCCCAGATAATTAATGCAAGAGTGAATATCCCGATGACCAGTTTATTCTTTATAGAGAAGTCAATAATCTTGTTTAACATGCCGATATTATTGTGTGACCAGGCGGTAGTATTTGATAATGGCCCTGATAATGGCCAAAATCATCAGAATGGTTAGTACAACTCCCATGACAGTCATAACGAACTTCTTGTTCTTAGACCATTTGGGTTCTTTGCTTTTTGTGCTGTACTGCCTACGGTTAGCTCGTACACGAGACTTAGCCATTGTCAGTGTTGAAAATGATAAAAATTAAGGAACCAATAAATGGGTATCCGCTAAAAGAGACGGCGGAAATCAGGCATGTATTTGAGGAGGTTGCCAAATGGCATAAGCAACCATTTGAAGAGCGTATGACGGCGTTATAGGAAACTTTTGATGAAGCTCAAATAGAGGAGCAAGTTCTTGCGAAGCAAGAACGTGATTGATTGACACATTTGTGCAGCAATTACACTGGCAAAACGGGGGACACAAATCGTCCTTATCATTATGCTGTCCTGAAGTCTGATCGAGGACAGTTTTTGCGCCGCTATCAAAACGTGAAGCCCTTGTGTCAGAGCACGGGATGCAACTGACCACGAGCACAATAAAAGCTAAAAGATATACGAGCGCCTTTTTCACGTGCGGCAAAGGTATTGCCTGATAGCCATTCAGCCAACAGAATTATTGAAGTACCGTTGCATTTCAGGGACCTTTTTACGGATAGGGTTGCTTACGGATAGGTTTCGGCTTTACAGCTTATCGGCAGCATTCCATCGTTACCTGGTTTGGAAACTCAACCATAACAAACAAAAAAGGCCGGAAAAGAAGCCGACCTTTAAAGAGTATGGATAGCACCTTAAGTATTTGCCAATGCGAACAATGCAGACAATAGCATTACGCATTTCCAGCAAGTCAGCACATTTAATTTTTTCATGTCTCAAAGCTACAAGTCTTTTTGTGAAGGATCTTGTAATTGTACCTTAACGCTTAACCGTTGAAATGAAATTCTTTTCGATTTTGAAAGAAAACAAAACAGTATGTTGGGGTTGCCTAGATCTAGCCTATTTTCCGAAGCGTTCAGTTTAGCAATTTTAAAACCTGTGCAATGAAATTTAAAATTAAATTTTTAGTCGTAGTCATAGCGGCATTCGTTTCGTGTAAGAACAATAACAAAGCCGCAACCAAGACAGAAGAATCCGAAACCGTTAAGCGCAGCACAGAGCCGGTTGATTCTTCACAGGCCAAAGTAAGCAGCCCTGAAGTGCAGGATTACAAAGACAGGTTACATAACATAGTGGAGCGCATGAATAAAGGCTTTGCCAATGTGCAAACAACAGGCAATCCCGAAGACGATTTTTCAAAGCTCATGATTACAAACCAGTTTGCGGGAATTGAGATGTGTGAACTACACCTAAAAGCTGGCAGTGATACAATAATGAAAGCCCTGGCAAAAAAGAAATTGGCTTTCCTAAAAAAACAGGAAGAAATTTTTCATAACTATCAATTCAACTCACCGACAGGCTACCGGCCACCCGTGAAAAAAAACGTCCCAAGGATAAAGCATTTGGAGATTGTTGACGCATCAGACAAAGACGCTGTTTTTGCACAAATCCTTTCAGAGTACAATCAAAATACCATCGACCTCGCTAAATCCTATTTAGAAAGCGGTACGAACACCTCTATGAAAAGTGCAGCGCAAACCATTATTCAAAATTTCAGCAGAGAATTGCAGCAAATGAAACAATACATTACAAAGTACACGAGTAACAATTAACTGAAATCTAAACTCAATGACGTGACAATTCATTTAGTTGAAGAGGAAGCGGGTGAACCACATAGCCTTCACTTGCACTTGTTTGTTGACTTATCCATCTTTACAGCACATCTACATTTCCTTTCATATTGTACTTATCATAGACATAGCTTAAGGAAGTGAGAAATATTATTTGCCTATACTCATTTGGCTTTAAGCCTTAGATACTTGTAACCCGAATCAATAATATTCTATTTGAACTGGCGCTTAACAGTTGGGCATTGAACGCTACGACAATAGTGCTTAGGCTCATGAGCACTGCTCCAAGAGCAGGGCTTGCAACAAATTTTAGTGATAGAACGCCAGCAGCAAGAGGAATAGCTATCACGTTGTAGCCAACCGCCCAAAGAAGGTTTTGTATCATCTTCTTGTGGGAAGCCCGTCCGAAATGAATCATTTGCACTACGTCTTTAGGGTCGCTGTTGACAAGAATAATGTCTGCGGTTTCTGCTGAGCTTTAGAGAGAAATTCGGAAAGGCTAAAGTGTTCTTCGATTTCGCCGCTCTGAACTTTTTTTATCAGCAGATTCTTAATTTTCTCAACCTGCTTGTGTGCTTTGGTGTCCAATATTTCAAAGCCTAAATCAGTGAGCTTTTCGCCAATGCTTTTTAATTCGCTATCGGTTAAAGGGGTTGCCAATTCAACTTCGCCCATTATAACGCTTATAGGGTTTAAGCCAGCTTTTTCAAATTCTTGCCTGACAACCATAATACAGCAGTTGCAAACCATATTTTTAATGTAAGTCTTCACAAATGCTAAATTATCCAATTAAAGACTTATGGCTATTTTAAAGACTCTTCATAGAGGGCATAAATTTCTGTTTTGGGCAGAAATGAAAAG
The DNA here is from genome assembly GCF_007970805.1 of Flavisolibacter ginsenosidimutans. Taxonomy (GTDB): domain Bacteria; phylum Bacteroidota; class Bacteroidia; order Chitinophagales; family Chitinophagaceae; genus Flavisolibacter; species Flavisolibacter ginsenosidimutans. The sequence goes on from NZ_CP042433.1 coordinate 2,951,232, forward strand.
ATTTAGACGGATTTGGAACGGAAATGAAAGAAAGGGTTTTAGGTTTTAGAATGATAATTAGATGCCTTTCATGATAATCCTTTCTTTAATTAAGAGATATTCTTAAAGGCTTTGTCCGGGTGTGGGGACAGCATTACAGTTACTGGTAATTTGCACATCATGTCAAACGTAACTTCTCGAACTGAGCTTGGTGTACCTGAATAATCATCCGCTTCTAAAAAAGTGTTGTTTCCTCGTGGCGGTGCGCCTTCCTGATAGTAAGAGCTGCATCGTGGCGCTCCGGAATTTAATCTGCAGAACTTGGGCTGAATTTCATTTATGGCAAATAACTCTTCAGTACTTACCTTAAAGACAATTGGGTTTTCATTTTGATTTTCGTACCGTTTATAATGTTTACGCAAGTCACCCTCCGTTGCCCAGAAGAAGACTTTAGAGTTCAATAGGTAGACAAAATCTCCAAACGACATACCGTGCTCCAAATTTTTGGTAGCTATTTTTTCATAAAGTGGATCTTGGTCTCTCAATAAGAAAGATTTTGCTCCATCTGTTACTTCTTTGTGGCCGACTCTTCTCGTTCGCAAAAAATCTTCGCGGTTAGGCAGCTTTAATATTTCTACAAGTGTAACTGTACTTTTCAATGTATAGTCACTTAAAATTGAATCCAGGTTTCTTTTGTCTGTAAGATGATACAGATAAGGTCTTAAAACTTTGAACTTCTCAATATTCATTTTATTTCCAGTTTCTACGATCTATAATTGCTCTATAATCAAAGCAGGTGCTGATAAGTGATACTTTTACGCCGGAACACGTCTCAATTTCTTCAATAAATTGTCTTGTTTCAGAAGTGAGTTGGTCATACCTGCGTGCCTTTTCGTTTTTGGTTGAGAAATAGTCTGCAAATGTTAGTGCAATATCAGATGGCGAATTTAACTCACAAGCTTTTCTAAACATTGTCCAACTAAATTCCGCTATCCGTCTATCTATTTTAGTAGTGGTGGTTTTTTCATTCCTTTTTAATTCCTCAGGATCTTTTCCCGACCTTTTTGCTATCGTTTCCATATTTATCTCTTTGCTAAAAAAAGGTCCAGATGTTCCGCCTACACGGATTGGATAAGACCTTGTTACCATAATAATCTTGTTGACCCTTTTAGGAGAAATACCAGCTTCAGATAAACAACCGGATACAGTAGTATCTCTAGAGGTTACATATGGGTATATTCCATGATGGATACTAAGTCCCGTTCCTTGTGTGCCTTCAAGTAAAATTCTTTTGTTGTTCTGGTATAAATTTTCGAGCACATCATATGTGCTTCCAATATAAGGCTTGAGTTTGTCACAGTTTTTAGCTTTATGCTTGTCTGTACCATACAACCTTGCGATGATGTTGGTTGCCGTTGCAGCTCCAACGCCTTGACCGGTCGAACTGATAGTTCTTTTTACTTCCTGTTCAAGCTCAATGTCAGCATCACTTATCACGATTGCGTTTTCATCAATAATTAGCCGGTTAGAAAACTCGTCAACAACCCGGTAGTTTGTAATTTCCTCAAGTAGCTTATTTACGTTAATAATGGTTCCCGGCCCCAAGATCAGTTTAGCTGTTGGATTTCTTTTACAACCAGAAGGAAGTAGGTGAAAAACATGTTTCGTAGGCTCTTCATAAACAGTATGGCCTGCATTTGGCCCTCCAACTCGGATCAAACAGTCATATTCTGGCGCAATATGGGCTGCTATTTGGCCTTTACCCTCGGATCCAAATTGTCCACCAACTATGACATCAACAAGTTCATTCTTTGTTGGAGCAAGCAGCTTCAAAAAGCTTGATACTCTAATAAACACATCATCCTCAGTAGCTAATTCTGAATCTATCGTCAAATCAGCATCAGCCGCTAAAGTTGGAACTTGTTTTTCGGTTGGATCTTGCTTTGCCTCATGGTACTTTTCAATGGCTATCTTTCTTGATAAGTATCTAATTTCTTCTCTTTTTAAAAATCTTTCTTGTAACACATGTGCGGGTGCTGTAAGATGTATGTGGTAAACGGAAAAACTATACGCCTTTCTGAAATGTTCTATTTGTTTTAGAATCCGTATAGCATCTACAATAAAAAAGCTATCCTCTTCAAAGGAGAAACCAAAGTCATTTTGGAAATAGTCTAATACCCATCTACCATCTTCTTTTTGATCGAGTGTGGTGCCGAACTTTTGCAGAAAAGTCCTATCTGGATCTTCGCCCTTAAGTTTCTTCTTTGCTAAATCTTTTATGGCCTGGCGGCTTTTAAGAATTTTGAAACCAAACTTTTCTTCGAGTTTATGGGCAAGTGTCGTTTTACCAGCAGCAATCTCACCGCTCAATAAAATAATTATTTTTCTTTCTGCCATGTAGATTCTTCATTGAATAAAGACAAACTCGATTTAGGCTTGAAGTCTTCTGTGCTAGGACTTTTCAATATGTAGATATTAACCTTGACATCTTGATTGACTAGTTCTGAGTAAATTAAACCTTCAATAATTTCCCACTTTCCTTTGGCTTGCCCTGCACCGATTAATGGCATGTAAACATTAGCTTTTAATTTTAGTGCTTTTTCCCTTAAATCCGCTAAACACTGTTGGAGGCTTGTATACTCAAGTGGGATCTTTCCGTTTCTTGTGAATAATCCGTTTTGTGCAAGCATCTGAAATACATAGGTGTCGTCACTAACTTTTATCAATTGACTATTTCCAAGTCTAAATTCTATTTTTCTTTCTTTCCATTTTTTTAAAGCCTCTTTTATAACTGGATAATTTTTTGATAATGCTTTACCAAAACCAAAACCTAACCCTCCACTTGTATTAACTAATTGAGCAATGATCTTGATGCCTCCTCCTCGCGGTTTTGTCGCATCACCAAATTCAATATTTATTTTTCGGTCCTGTAATTTTTCCTTTCCATAATGCGGCACCAGAATAACGCCGATCCTTGCTTTATTTTCTTTCCTCATTGGTGATATTCCAATGTAGAAAGCATTATAGGACTCACCTAAAAATTCCCAAGAAACAGTTTCCCTCTCTGTCCATCCAGGAGCAGTGCAGTAATAGGCTCTTGATCCTGTGGGAATTTGAAAGTTATCTGGGATGCTTGGCTTAAAGCGGGTTGATGATTTATGGTAGTCCAAAACCAATTGCTTTTCATTTTGGAAAGTAAAGACCATGATAGCACAAGGTCTATCTATAGCCATAACAAAAGCAATGAAAATAGATTCTAAAGAAGATTTATATTTCTGAGCTAAGGCAATTAACCCTTCAACTGTTATATCTCTTAGCTGATTTGCATCACTAGGAAAAATAACGTAAGGCAATTGAAGTTCAGAAGCACCTAAGTTACAAAGCTGTTCAAGCTCTCTGTTCTTATCAGGTTCCTCTTCTCTGTTTCTAATGGCCTCATCACAGTCTGAAAACAAGGTGTGTGCAATTTCATGTGCGACTGAGAAGTTCATGCGAGTAGGTTTTTGAAAAGGGTTATACTCGATTAAAAACTTTTTTTTGCCTACAGGAATAGTTCTTGCGTCTAATACAGTATCGTTTGGTGAAATATCGAAATTCAAAATTTTTGCGAGTTCAATTGCATTGAAAGGTGGCCCATTCCAACCGTTTTCCAACGCATACAAAACAATTTTCCTAGCTCTATTTTTGATTTCTTCAATTGGATCCTCACATTCAGCTTCAGCCATCAAATTCAGGACAGACTTATGCCTCCATTTCCTTTTAGTATAGGTTACTTGAGGTTCGTTTAAAATAAAAGAAGTGTGCTGCAGGTTGTGTTTTGAATTATTCAATTTGCTTGAGGCTTCAAGATTTAGTTTGTCTACTAACTCAAGATGTCTTTCGATAAACTCATCATTAGCTTCATCAATGCCAGCGTCACTTCGCAGATTTGCTTCAATTAAAAATTCCAGTGCGAAGCGGTAGTTGCTGAAATTTACTTTTTCAGTTGACATTTTTTATGTGGAGTTTTCTTTGATTTATTACAATGACTTCAATATCCTTTTTGCTCGTTTTCCTATGTTTTCTATCATCCGGTATAGCTCTTCTTTGTCGCAATTCATTTCTGTACTGATCTCATTATAACTTAAACCTTGTTTTTTAAATTTTACAAGGGCTTGGTATTGCTCATTACCTTCACAAGCCATTGTAAGTGCCGTTGAAAGTTTCTGTAATTGGCTTTCGTCATATTCCTTATCCACTTCCTCGTCAAGGGATAAAGCTAACTGCTCATTTTCAACCAGCACCGTTTTTTTGCCTTTTTTGACCTCTATCTTGTATTTCCGCACCTGCTCCGAAATCATGCTGTTGATTATGCGTATTAGCTGCTCATCAATAGGAAATTCTTCGTACTTCCATTCCCAAGTTCCTTCATAAAGTGCTTTTATTGCCTTTCCCAAATAATAATCTTTTGCATCCATTCCGAGCCTTTGTTCGCAATGGGCGCCTGAAGCTGTCTTGCCCCATAATTTGGTGTCCATGTGGTCATGGCATTTTTGAATTGCAGCCCGCCAGGTCTCATGGGTAATCTCTCCAAGCTTATTAAGTATCTGTGCATCTTTCATCTCATAAAAAGTTGAGCTTTTAATTGATAATAACTGAGAATTTATTTTTTCCGCCAAGTGCGGAATCTATTTTTTTTCAGTTAAGGTTACTGTGTAGGCTTACAGCCGCTGTGAGGTTAGAAAAGCAATCGCTCGGGAGTATGTAAAAATAATCATTCATTAATAAAAACAGAAAGTAAATGAACACAGAGCAAGCAAAAAATTCTGAAAGTGGACAACAAAATCCAGGTTCTGGAAACAACGGCAATGGTAATGCAGGTCCGGTTAAGGACAAGCTTCACATCTTCATCAACAAAATCAAGTTTGATGAAAATCAAGGAGTTAAATCGTCCATGTTAGGTGGAGAACTCGCGGATCTTGTATCAGTACCCCGTGAGAATGCGAAAATTACCCGGAAACGCGACAACAAGCAGTTTTCTATCCAGGACACCGTTGACATCAAAATGGCCGATCATTTTGAAATTATTAGAAACGTAGTGGAGGCAGGTTATGGAGGTTAATCAAAACAACCCGGTCCACCAGCGAATTCTCCAGGAATTGCAGAAGTTATCTGATGCTGGCGGTATTAAAGCTGAACTGATCACCGAAGGAGAGCAAGATTACGTTTTATTTCACCAGCTGGAAACATCGGGAGGCGGAAAAGGCCTCCCGACTGCAGCGGATGTTCTTGTCACCGTGCCTCCGGGCTATCCGGCATCACCTTTAGATATGCCTGCACTGCCACTAAATTCCCCACTCGCACCTCTCGTTGTAGGCGGGTCAAATCCTCAGCACACTATCAATTTTCAGGGAGGCCAATGGCGATTCTTAAGTTTTCATCCATATAGCGGTGCAGGAGCGCCAATGTGGACACCGACTAAGCATGGTTTTCACGACTACTACCAACACTTATTCACTTGGCTAAACAAAATTTAAATGGAGCAGCAACATAAAAGAAGGGTAATTGTAAGGATGGCTGAACCGTTGAGCGCAGAACTGTTTCAGCTCATTTTCCGCCGCTACCCGAAAAGCGAGTGGGGGAGCTTTGTAAGATTTGGCATCAGACTAACCACTGAAAATTTGGTTCTCACACTTCAGGCAATTGACCACCCAATTGCAGGGGACCTTGATGAAGAAAGTTGGATAACAGAAATACAGGCTCAGTACACCTCTCGGATGCTGGCCTTAACGGAGACACACCCTTATGCAGTAGGTTTTGTGCACTCACATCCTTTGTCGTTTGAAACAGGAGCGAGTCCATCAGACTATGAAATGGAGAAGTATTACGCAGAGTTGCTAATTCCGTATACACCAGGGCTCCCCTTTGCAAGTCTGATTTTCGCACTAGATAAAGCCAATAATTTTTCAGCGACTGGTCGTGTTTACTGGAGTGGAGAATGGTATGATGTTGAAAAGTTCATTGTTGATAACATGTCCGTCACCCTAGAAGATTATACGAAGCCAAACCAGTTGTCAGAAGAGGCATTGAAAAGGGTGCAGCGGTTGGTCTCTCAATTCAGCGTTGATTCTGCCCAAATGCTTGCAGGGTCTACCGTGGGTATTGTTGGCGCAAGCGGAACCGGCTCACCATGTATTGAACTGCTGGCTCGTGCTGGCGTGGGTAAACTAATAATTATTGATCCGGAAGTTTTTGAAGACTCCAACTTGGAGAGGGTGCATGGAAGCACGTACGATGACATAGTTACAGGAACTGAAAAAGTTTTGATTGCAGGCAGACACGTTAAGACGATTAATCCTGATTGCGAAGTCATTCTAATACGCGGCAGGATTCCTCAATCTGAAGTTGTGGACCAACTTGTCACTTGCAATCTTGTATTAGGGTGCACTGACCTACATTCTGCCCGAGTGGCACTTTCAGATATAGCGCTACGTTATTTGATACCCACCATTGACGTTGGGGTTGCGATGGAAGGAGCAGACGGCAAGATAACAGGCCAGGTAGTTCAAATCAATCGTCTGTTTCCTGGTGACCCGTGTGTTTATTGTAGAAAAATGGTGAATTCCCGGCTTGTGCAACAAGAGTTAATGTCACCTGAAGAAAAGGAGCAAAGGAAAGCAGAAGCAAAGAAAGCGCAAGAAGAAGGCAGGGTGGCTGGAATGTATTGGATAGAGACACCGCAATTGAACACTGTAGGCTACTTAACAACGCTCGCAGGAAGCATTGTGGTAGGCTACGCAATAGGATACTTAACGGGTAGATTTGATATGACCGTTAATCGTATTGAACTAAATCTTAGTCGGCAAGGCATCCAAATTGTTGAAAAGGATGAAGAGTTTGATATGGATTGTACTTGTTCTTCAGGTAAAGGGGTATCAGATCAAGATCCTTCCAAGGTTATCATTTCGCCTCCACAGCACTGGCCCCAACCATTATTTTTGAGTATAGAATAATCTCCATAGACCTCGAAAACCTCGAACTTTTTACTGGTCAATTTTACCCGGTAATACCCAATAAGGGACACAAATCAAGTAAATCTTCGAGTAAAAGGTTCGAGTTTTCAACCCTTGGGGCTACCTGACAGGAAAGGTCAGCAAAATGCTGGCCTTTCCTTTTTTTGTTGCCGCCGAAAGCCGCTTCAGTCGTGGTTATCACTTCGAAGAGGGGATGAAGCGTTTTGGTTCGATAAATATTTTCTGAATAAACCAGCTTTTCAGGAAATATCGCACCTTGAATTTGTTGTTTGCGCTGTAAATCAGCACTGGCATAGATTGTAGCTAAATCCTTTAAAATAGAAAGTCCTTTTCTTCCGTATAGCTGGTAGTCGTCTTCGACGGTATTTATCGTGGTTTGCGCCTTTTTAAGTCTTTCAATTTCTGGTTCTAACTCGGCCCTAATTTCCTTGTATTCACTGCGCTCCATCTCGCCATCGAGCATCATTTCCTTTGCGTTTTTGAGCCTTGTAGCCAGCTTTTCAATTTTGACCTGGGCGTCCTTTGACTCCGTTGACTTTGTTGTCTTTGCTCTTTTAAACCGCTCTTCAATGATCAAGGAATACAGGTTTAGCACGTCCTCTTTTGCTTTGAACGTTTGCAAGTAGTTAATAAATGCTGCGTTGGCCTCTGTTGCTTTGAAACGTTCCTTACAACCAAGTGAGGCCTGGCAGTGATAATAATAATACTTTCCTCCATTGCCGTGCGAAGCACTTCCGGTAATCGGTCGACCACATCTTGAACAGGCTAAGTATCCCCGAAGTGGCAAGGCTTCATGCCTTGTGTTCTTCGCCGGTACATTTTTCTTTCTTCCGGATAGTATGTCCTGCACTTCATTAAACAAGGTTTCTGTAATTAGCGGTTCATGGATGCCCCTTACATAGGTGGCTTCTTCATCCTTCCAAGCAGGAATAAACAGCTTTCCACAGTACATGGGATTGCGAACCAAATACCAAAACGCACTACGACTGACCTTAAGCCCTTTCCCATTTACCAGCCTTCGCACAGCTTCAATATCCAAGAGCCCTTTTGATAGTTCTTCGAAAGCAAGTCTTACCAGTGGTGCATCTTTGTTCGGTTCAATGATGGGTTGATTGGCCTCATTCCGACAATTCCGGTAGCCTTTAGGGGCAGTCGTCAGCCACCGCCCCTCTTTACGGGCTCTTCTCATGCCGACTAACGTATTCAGTGCCCTTCGGTCATTCTCCACTTCGGGTGCTGCCAAATAGAAAGCCAGCATGATTTTGTTCTCAGGAATATTTAGGTCTAATGGCTGCTCGATGGCTTGTGGATCGACGCCTAACTTTCGAAGTTGATTAATCATGCCATAAGCATCCCCTGCATTGCGAGAAAAGCGGTCCCATTTCGTGAAAAGCAATAGACTTGCGGCTTCCCGTCGCTTTTTAAGGCTGCTAAGTAAGTTTTGGAATTGGGGTCGCTCGAACGTCTTTGCTGAATGATCGTCTTGATAAGTAGCCACAATGTCGATGCCTTGAAATTCGCAATAGCGTTCCAGTCTTTCCTGCTGATGTTTTAAGCTGTATCCTTTTTCAGCTTGCTCGTCGGTACTTACGCGGATGTAGAGAATGGCTTTCTGTTTCATCGGGTCGGTTTGTATTTAGTTCAATAACTTTTGCTTCCTGTTTTGTTGCTTGAAAATGCTCATAGTCAATATCTGCCAGGGCATATAAAGTGTCTCTGATCTTTAAGACTTCTTCATCCAAATATCCGTTCTCCTTTGCTCGCAAGACTTGCTTACAAGTTTGTAGTGATAACCGGCTTTGAAATTTCTCGTCTGATAAGGGAATGGCTTTGGTTTTCATGGGATTAATATGCTAATTTAATTGATAATCAGTTAGTTAAGTGCTAATTTTTGAGGAAGTTTGAATTTTTAGTAAGAAGATGTGTGGATAATTTGATAATCATAGGGATTGATTTAGTGCTAAAAATATTAGCATAATCGAGAGGAGTCGGTTATTTTTGTTCACAGCGCAATGAGGCCTTGAATGCCTGGTAAGAGCAGGATTAGATTTCGTTCATGGCAGGTTAAGATGAACCCAATATGCCAATAAGAATTGAATCATAGCAGCATTAAGGAAGCATTGCGATTGCCTTTGTGGATAAGTAAATAAAATGACTTATGGAAGGAAAAAATTCATCTATTGCGAATAGAAAAAGCAAGCGGGAGAAAATTTATTCGCAAAACGACGTGGATGCCATACTTAAAGAAAAAGAAATCCGCAATCAATCGCAACTGGATGTGCTGAAAGAAACGTATCAAGAACTGCTGCTGCTAAAAAAGAAGAACGAAACTCTCAAGGAAAAACTTGCAGCCTACGAAAACCCTGACGATGGCTACTGTAAGCGCCGGTGAAGTTGACCACTGTTCGCCGGAATAAGTTGACCGGGTCTCGCCGCTCCAAATTGACCACCTCACGCCGGAGCAAATTGACCACGGAAAAGAAGAAGAAAAAGTTTCTGTGATTCGGAACCATTCGTGCTAAGTTTTCTAATAAAACTCGGCATGCATGGCAAACAATCCGGTTCGCATGAGCAAAATCAGACACATCCTGCAATTGCATCACCAAGGACGCAGCAAGCTCCAAATCGCTGCCCAAACAGGCATCGCCCGCAACACGCTAAAGAAGTACTTAAAACAGTTTACTGAGAGCAAACTAACCTTCCACGAGATCAGTGAGCTAAGTGACAAGGACCTCGAAGAACTGTTTGTAAAACCACAGGAGCAACCCATTAGCGAGAAGCTACAAACGCTGTTTTCTCTCTTTCCCTCCATTGACAAGGAACTGAAAAAGAAAGGCATGACCAGGCAGTTGCTCTGGGAGCAGTACAAAGCCGTTCATCCCGATGGTTTTGGTGTCTCACAGTTCAAGCATTACTACGCTCGGTGGAAGGCGCAGGTCAATCCGGTGATGCGCATGGAACACAAAGCCGGCGACAAACTCTACGTGGACTTTGCCGGCGACAAGCTCAGTGTTGTTGATCCGGTGAGCGGTGAGATAAAAGCCGTGGAAGTGTTTGTTGCTATTCTGGGTGCAAGTCAACTAACGTATGTGGAAGCGGTGGCCTCGCAAGGCAAAGAAGATTTTATCGCAGCGTGTGAGAACGCCATTCACTTTTGCGGCGGTGTGCCTCAAGCTATTGTACCGGATAATTTAAAATCAGCCGTCACAAAGAGCAGCAAGTATGAACCCACACTGAACGAGACCTTCCTTGACTTTGCCCAGCACTACAGCACAACCATTCTTCCGGCAAGGTCCTATCGTCCCAGAGACAAAGCCCTGGTGGAAAACGCCGTTAAAATCGTGTACTCACGCATCTATGCAAAGGTTCGGGCCCGTGTTTATCACAGCCTCGAACAGCTCAATGCCGCCATCAAAGTAGCGCTGGAAGAACACAACAATGCCCATCTAAAAGGCCGCAACTACAGCCGTCGGCAGCAGTTTGAAGAAGTGGAAAGGGCAGCCCTGATGCCATTGCCGCCACTTCGCTATGAACTGAAAAAATGCTTGTATGCCACGGTGGCCAAAAACGGTCATGTGGCCCTGAGTGCAGACAAACATTACTACAGTGTACCCTACCGCTTTATTGGCAAAAAAGTGAAGCTGCTCTTCTCCCGTCACTCCGTGGAGATCTACTACAACTACGAACGCATTGCCCTGCACACAAGGGCACGGCTTGCCTATCACTACACCACAGACAAAGAGCACCTGGCCTCCGCCCACCGCTTTGTCGCCGAATGGACACCCCAGAAGTTCATCTCGTGGGCAGAAGCCATCCACGAGGATGTGAAGCTGTATATTTTAAAAGTGCTTCAGCGCAAGCAACATCCCGAACAAGCCTACAAGTCCTGTGTGGGCATTTTAAGTTTTGCAAAGAAGATCGAAAAAGAACGGTTGATCAAAGCCTGTCAGCGGGCCTTGGGCTACGGCGCCTATAACTACAAAACCATCCAAACTATTTTAGAAAAAGAGCTGGACAAAAAAGACCCGTCACCAGAAACAGAACAACTCTCCATGCCTTTGCACGACAACATCCGCGGCGAACATTACTATCAATAAATCACATCAAAAACAAACAAGAACATGAACGCAACCACACTGGAAAAAATGAAACAAATGAAGCTCTTTGGCATGCACAGGGCCTTTAAAACCGACCTTGAATCCGGAAGAGCCGATACGTACACAGCGGATGAGATCACCGCTCACCTGATCGAAGCGGAATGGGATGAAAGACAAAACCGATCCATTGAACAAAAAATTAAAAATGCCCGCTTCCGCTACAAGGCATTGCTCGAAGACGTTTATTACCATCCCGAGCGAAACCTGGAAAAGAACCAGCTGCTGCGTTATGCAGACTGTAGCTTTATTGACAAAGCAGAAAGTATCCTCATCACCGGTCCAACCGGTAGCGGCAAAAGCTACCTTGCGTCTGCGCTTGGCCATCACGGCTGCTCGATGGGCTATCGGGTGGTTTATTACAGCCTGCCCAAGCTACTCTCCAAATTAAAAATGAGCAAAGCCGATGGTTCTTACCTGAAAGAAGTCGCCAAAATCGAGCGGCAACATTTACTCATCCTTGATGACTTTGGACTGCAGCCTTTTGATAGCCCGAGCAGAGCAGTTCTCATGGAACTGATTGAAGATAGGCATGGTAAAGGATCGTTGATTATTACATCCCAACTCCCCGTAAGTAAATGGTATGAAGTCATTGGCGAGAAAACCATTGCGGATGCCATCTTAGACCGCATCGTGCACTCTGCTCACCGCCTTGAACTCAAAGGCGAGTCACTCAGAAAGAAACGCAGCGTCGTAACAACAGAAGCAATGGCTTAAATTTGTAAGTAACGTACTCAATAAAATCAACGCAAATTATTTACGACCGAATCATACATGAACCGCTCTTCTTCGCCACAAAAATAGGTGGTCAACTTGCCACGGCCTGATGTGGTCACCTTCATCGGCGTGTACAGGCTACCGCAAGGATTGGACGTGGGTAGCAAAGATTGTCTTTGCCATCGAAAAGGCTGGCAAGCCTCTTCGTTCAGCTGAAATCATTGAGATACTAGAAAAGCGTGAATCACATCTACGAGAACATACTTCCAAACCGCAATACTTTTCAGCCTTTATTAATCTTGCTCTGAAGAACGAACGGATCAAGCGAGAAAAACGAAAAGGGGAAAGAGGATATTACTACTATCTATAGAAACAGACACTCTTTAAATTTGGGCATATAAGGGCAAATAATAGCAGTTAAAATTCTTCACTGGCAATGGAAGTCAGGTTATTAATTATAGGCGTGTTATTTCTGACAGATCAATTCGATTTAAATACGGCTCCAACAAAATAGGATGATCAAAGCAGCCCACTTTCCAAATTGTATCATCTTTTTTTCGTAAAGCTACTTCTGTATAAAAGGCATCAATTTGAAAAAGCAAAAACCGGTGATGGGATTCTTCCCTTTCGCCGATAAGTACACCTCGGTTCTCAATCATTGTAACTTGATCATCAACAAATAGATTATCGAATTCTTCCAGGGTCATTATAAAAGTTGTACGTAATCGTATTTTAGTAGTCCACTTATAAACTAAATTCTATTGGCGGATTTACAAGCGCATACTTTTCGTTTACCACACTGGCGTTAATGAACAACGTTTCTAAGCTCTTTTCGGTTCCGTAGCTTTCATGTATATGTCCACAAATATGAACCTTAGGTTTGATTTGATCAATCTTCTTCCATAAGTCTTTGCAGCCTAAGTGTTCGCCGGATGCTGATTTGTCAAGAGTGCCATAAGCAGGACCATGCGTAATCAGAATATCCGTGTTAACAGGAATTACTTTCCAATGTTTATTAATTGCAGTACCGCGTTCTCTGTTAAACGCCCAATCCCAATAGCGCGGCGTGATTGGGGAGCCCCACAATTGAAAACCCGCCACAGTCATTTCACTATCGTTTAGATAAAAAACGTTTTTAGGAAGACGTTTTCGTATAAAGCTATCAGCAGATTCCTCAAGATAAAAATCATGATTGCCAGCAATAAAAATTTTGTATTTATAATCCAGGCCACTAAACCATTTAATGAAATCTTCCACCTGATGGCCTGAATCTTCTGCAAGATGCGTATCGTCAATAAGGCTAATGTCTCCGGCATGAATAAGTACATCAGCCTCCGGCAATGTCTTCAACAATCTATGTTTTCCATGAGTATCAGCAATGGCAACAAACTTCATTAAACTGCATTTTGTATATCAAATAGAAACGCTACAGTAAATGCTTCATTCATCCGCCAAATAGGTCTCGTTGTAAATATCTCTTAGCTTCTTGCCATTATAGGTCCAATATGGACCAGGCGCGACATGGTAGCTGTTATTGAGGATTGTACGTGTCGCATTCGTTAAAGAGGTTTCAGTTCCACGAAAGATAACGCTGCGATCACTGGAAACTGATACTGATTCACCGTTTGCCACACAAACCAATTCACTGCCGATTGGAATATTCATTTCGCCGAAGGAAAAACGTGGCCGTTTCTTTTTCGCATACGCTTCTCCTGCTTCCCTGTCTATTTCATCCACCTCTTCCTTTTCATTAGCTACTTTGGGTGTTACATCCTCGATCTCCATTAGTTTGATAATGGCAATGGCCTGCATAGGATCAATTTCAAAAAACTCCCGTTTGGGGTTTACTCTGTCAGGCCCAAAGGCAATATGTAATGCCTTCTCAACCTTTTCATAGTTGAGTACTTTAGCAGCATACACACATTCAAAGGGCAGTGGCACACCAGTAGTATATATCTGTGCCATACGAAGCTTTACATCTTCATGCGTCGTCATCCCAATTTTGATCATATTGGGAATGGCTGGATTGGTGAGGATGTACACAATGCCTTGGTTTGGCTCCATAAAGTTTATTTAGACTTCCGCAAAAAATTGAACGGCAAAATCACAAAAATCAATAATGACCTGTTTATCCAGCTCGAACTCTTTTCGGCTGCCTAGATAATTCCGGCAATCCGGAGTAATTTCTTTACCACGCTTAAGGTCTACAACCGACAAACATTTTATATGCCGTTTTGAAACTAGAATAATATAGGCATTGTCATACGGATAGTTGTCAGGAAGATCGTTCATTGAAAAACATCCGTTAGCCCGAAACTTGACCTCAACAAAAAATACCTCATTGGTCTTAGGTTGTTGTATCACAAAATCGGGCATTCGTCTGATTTGTGTGGCCACATCACTTCGAACGCCTTTCAACAGTTCCATAATCCCCGGAATTGTGTTTTCCATACCATATCGGAAGACGTTGTATTTTAAAGCAAGAAATAGCTCCTGAATCAAAGTTTCAGCAATACGTCCTTTAATCATTCCATAACGGAATTGCCATTCTCTGTCACTCATCCCAATATCATCTTCATCTACAAAAGCTTCATTAAATTCCTTTCCAGAAGGTTTCGATGAATAACAATTGAAACATTTTCCTTTTGGATACTTGGTGTAAGCGCCACAAATAATACAATCAGCCATAATCGTTTTTTTATAGGGTTAGAATAAATACAGTGTGCTTTATGCAGCCAGCATCCTCTTTATCGTATCCTGAATTGCCAGCTTAAACGCTTCATCATTTGTCATTAACCGGTACAGGTCCATTTCATTTTTGCGCTGCTTCCCCATCACTTCTTCAAATATTTTCTTGAAGGCTATTTCCCTGTTCTGTCCATCTGTGTTTTCTTCATATTTCGTTCTAAAGTCCGGATGGGCCCTCATGCTTTGAGCTATGTTCACAAACTTCACCCGCTGTTCTTCTGGAGTTGCTTCCCAGCCCTGGAACCAACGTTCATTGAAGCTTTTTATAATTAGGTCCAACGGATCTTTCTCTTCTTCAGTACCGTGTGCCCCTCTTGGGTTAGGATTTTGCGGATCAAGTTCTGTTTCAGAAGCATCCAGTCCAATACTTGCATTCAACTTTACTCTTTCCAATCCATAGGTAGATAAATCAACGGAGTTCAACAATTCATCCAGGGCATCAATTGTCGGATCAGCAATTACCAGTTTCGGAATTAAAAATTTCAGGTACCAAAACAGTTGTTCCCATTTCACTATTTCAAATGGCATGATAGAAGCAATCTGCCCGTAGATCTTTACAAACTGCTTTGCCTTTATTTTGAAATCAATCTTTGCTTTATCATCTAATTCCAACTCGCCGTTAAACCGGTCTTCGCCTTTTTGCAAAATCGGGCTTAGGTGACTATCAGCATCTAAGCCTTCAAAGTATTTTGTAGCAAAGTCAATCACTTCGCTCCATTCGTAAACACCTACCGCGTCCAAACTGCTTTTCAGTTCATGCAACACGTTTACATCGGTGGCCTTACTCAAAGTTGTGGACGTATAAAAATCATCGAAGGCGGTTTTTATATCATCGGTAGAATTAAAAAAGTCCAGTACAAATAAGTCTTCCGTTTTCTTTCCTAATTTATCAGCCGAACGGTTTAGTCTTGATAAAGCTTGCACCGCCAACACGCCTTGGAGTTTCTTGTCCACATACATAGCGGTGAGCTTAGGCTGGTCAAAACCCGTAAGGTATTTATTCGCCACTACTAAAACCCGGTACTCGTCCATATTAAAATAGCGGGCAATCCTGTCGCTGATATAACCGGGATCGGTGGGTTTGGTGATATCTAATTCAGGGGGAAAATTATTCAGGTCATCTTCGGTGTATTCAATGCCCTTTAGCTTTTTCTTTCCTGAAAAGGCAATCGCAATCCGGAAGGGAGCACCTTTGCTTTCCAGCAACTTCTTCAAAGCAAAATAGTAGTTGATAGCCGACTCAATACTTTGCGTAATCACCATGGCCTTTGCCTTGCCTTTCAGTTTCTTTTTGTTGACAACATGCGTGATGAAATGATCCAGCATGATCTCGGCCTTGGTGGTAATGGTTTCGGGGTTACGCTCAACAAAGGCACGTAACTTCTTTTGCGCTTTGACTGAATCAAAAAGAGGATTGTCTTCAATTGACTTTTCAATCTCGTAATAACTTTTGTACGTGGTATAATTCGCCAGCACATCCAAAATAAAGCCTTCTTCAATGGCCTGTTTCATAGAATACAAATGGAAGGGCCGGAACTTTCCATCTTCGCCCTTAATTCCAAATTTTTCCAGCGTGGCGTTCTTTGGTGTGGCGGTGAACGCCAGGTACGAAGCGTTACCTCGCATCTTTCGGGCCCGCATGGCTTCTAATATTTTGTCCTGTGGGTCGCCCTCTTCTTCTTCGCTTTCACCGCCACCCATGGCTTTGTTCATGTTATCGGCTGCCGAACCGCTTTGTGAACTATGGGCTTCGTCAATGATCACCGCAAAACGCTTGTCGCTTAAATCGGCAATGCCGTCAACAATGAAAGGAAACTTTTGAATGGTGGTGGTGATAATGCGCTTGCCACCTTCCAGGGCTTCTTTCAATTCTTTGGATGAATAGGCAGGTGCCACAATGTTTTTTACTTCGGAAAACTCTTTGATGTTTTCGCGGAGTTGTTTATCCAAAAGGCGCCTGTCTGTTACCACAATCACCGAATCAAACAGAGGATTGGAAATGCCTTTGCTACCTGGTATGTTGTCCGTTTGCGGATAAGTTTCTATCAATTGATAAGCCGCCCAGGTAATGGAATTTGATTTGCCGGAGCCTGCCGAATGTTGAATGAGATAGGTTTGCCCGACACCTTTTGTACTGGCATCGGTTATCAGCTTACGTACCACGTTCAATTGATGATAGCGGGGAAAATACAGGTTCTTCTTCGACAAGGAATCACCTTCTTTACCATCAAAACGGACAAAATGCTGAATAATATTAGTGAGGCTTTGCCTCGTTAGAATCTCTTCCCAGAGGTAAGCCGTCCGGTGTCCGAAAGGATTAGGAGGATTGCCTTTGCCATGTTTGTAGCCAAGATTAAAGGGCAGAAAGAAAGTCTCAGCGCCAGCCAGTTTGGTAGTCATGTACACTTCCTCAGTATCAACCGCAAAATGCACAATGCAGCGACCGAATTGTAACAGCGGCTGCGTGACATCCCTTTTAAACTTATATTGTGCCTGCCCGTGTACTTTGGCGTTCTGACCTGTCCAATGATTCTTTAACTCGGTGGTGATAATGGGCAGACCGTTCACGAAGATTACCATGTCAATTTCTTCACCAGTGGCCGTAAGGGAGTAACGAACCTGCCGGGTAACACTGAACTCGTTGCTTTCAAATGCCTTCTTAACGGCCTCGCTGCTCGATGCCAGGGGCAGTTGGTAAAGCAAAATGAAATGCGCATCATCCACTTCAAGCCCTTTGCGCAGCAGCCGCAGGACGCCGTGTTTTTTAATCATGCGGTCAAGCCGTTCCAGGATTTTCAGCTTCCAGTCATTTTGCTTCTGCAGTTTGGCTAATTCTTCGGCTTGCGTGGTTTCTAAAAAATGCCAGAACCGGATTTCATCTATAGCATATTTGGCATTGTAATCTTCTGCAAGCCCGATGTAATAACCATTGCCTGCACGGTAGGCCTCCTGCCGCTCGTGCAGAAGATTCAATTGCCCTTTGTCTTTCAATTCTTCTAGGCAAGTGCCAGTGAGACGTTTTTCTATGGAGGCTTCAAGGGCTTGTTCGTTAGTTTGGCTGGGCATAATGAGTAAAAGTCGTCAGAATTTGAATCAAATAAAAATAGACTAAAAATCAATCTGTTACGAGTCCTTTCGGGTTCTCAGTCAAATAAGATTTCTTCTTATCATAAAGGAATTTCCCTCTATTTTCCGGATTCCAATTAACTAACAAGTCATTGATTTTCAAGGTTGCTATTTCGACTGCCGGTTTCCAGTTAACTAAAATCTCTCGTTGAGCAACCTTTTATTGCAAGCCGGTACTTGTGAAGGTTCCGTTTGCGAACTAGGCTTCCGGATTCCAGTTAACTAACAATATTATGATTTTCAGTTACTTACGCTTAATTTCCAGATTCTGATTAACTAAGAACCCAGGTTCTTTTTAAGCCCAGTAAGGCACATAAACTGAAAATTTGTCGGACGAACCATCCGGGTCTTTTAGTTTGATTTTCCCACTCTCCACCGTCTCCCTGATCAGCTTCGATACTTGCGGCCGTTGCTTCTCATTCATCCGAAAGCGGCCTCTTAAACTTGTATTGGTCATGCCTTCGCTGGAATAATATTTAATGATGCAATGCTGGTACACGGCGTCAAGCCTTTCCTGTTGGGTCATCTCGGCAAATGTTTTGGGTGCCGACAAAATCACCTTAAAAGAATTCTCCGTTTCCTCAAACTTCAACGGCGGTAAACCAAACAATTCAATAGCGATTACTGCTTTTTCAAAGCCCGAACCTCTTTCTTCGCAAATATTGTATCGTCGGAAAGCCTGTGCTAATATTTCATTTCTTGATTCCGGCGTGGTTCTGATCAACCGGTCAATCTTCTTGCTCGGTAATAACCGGCCGGGGTTGGAAATTTCAATCCGGTCGTCAAAAATTTCTATCATTGGCCCGCTGCCTCTTAACGAAAAATCCTGGTGGATCAGTGCATTGGCGATTAACTCCCGCAAGGCAATTTCAGGATAAACCGCTGTTTCTTCCCGCAAAGCATGTTTTATAATTTCGCTGCCAGGCAACAGGCTTTTAATGAACTGTATCAGGCCTTCAAAGCCTATGGCATATCCTTTACTTCCGGGATACTCTTTGCTGCCTCCCGACTTGTTCTTGCCTTCGTACTTTATCACCCTGATACTTTTGCGGCTAAGGGTATCAAAATCACTTAAGTTTTGTGCAGCGGCCAGGGCGCCGAAGTTGGTAATGTAATACCCGTTGCCATCCACGCCGTTGATCATTTTTTCCTGTTCCAGCCAATACATGATTTCATCGGCATTGGAAGGCACGGGTTTTTTCAGCAGCCGGTAAATGCCAGCATAATCCAACAAGGTCATTACCTCAATACCGTTTTTAAGTTTCGAAGCATGTAGCTCTTCAAACACCGGTGTTTTGCTATTGAGCATCAAGCCACCTATTTCGGGGCGGGACGCCTTGCGGGTAGTGCCACCGCTTCGGATGTAACTGTCTTCAATGGTTTTAGAAGCCAGGTGCACTGGTTTGACTGCGCTTTCGCGGATGTGAATGAATAAAAGAGAAACTCCCTCGTACTCTTCGATTAAATGATCAATGCTTACCAGCGGCGAAACGTTGTTGCGGCAAAGATTAGCCAGAGTAGCCACAATGGTATCGGCCTCCGGTTTGCCAATACCTTTTGGCTGGGCCGTTTTATCTTCTACACCAAACACCAGGTAGCCGCCACCCGGATAGTTTGCAAAAGCGCAGATATGGCGGCATAGCTTATCATTCTGCGGCGAAAGGGTTTCCTTCCAGTCTAGCTCATTCAACTCTTGCGGCACTTTGCCGAGGCTATGCGTTAGATACTCTTTTGCTTTTTTGATCCAGGCTTTCATCTGTATTAATATTTGCTTCTAAGCCTTAATCATTTGTTCTCTCAAGTAAATGGAATTGGCTCTTATAATCTTTAAATTTATTGATCATCAGTTTTGTATGATGCTGAATTTGTTCTTTTCCCCACCTTGGCTCATTCATCATTAACCGTTGCTTTAGGCTATCGGGCTTTACTCTGATATAGTGGTCCTTTTTTGCTTCTGGCATATACCTTCCCAAAGTTGAGTTCTTGCTTCTGCTTATTAAACATAAATTGCCAAACTCATCTAATACATCCTGCTCAAGCTTATCATCGCTTGAGATAGGATTCTGCGGATAGTAGTGCTCAACAGAACTTCTGAATGTAAATTCAAATTCGGAAAATCCATCTGCCCTTTCAAGCCATAAAATGTAGTCCAAATAGTTAAAAACAAAGTTCTCAACACTTGTACCGGTGTTTAAAAAATCCCAAGAAAAGTTCTGTGCTTTCTGCTTGTTTACAGACGCCGCTTGATTCTCAAAAATGATGTTATAAAAATCGACTTCATTATCTTCAAGGGCTAAGTAGCGGTCATACAAATAAGCCTGAGCCAAGTGTTCCAGGTAATTTATATAACCAAGTGCTTCCATGTTGCCATAGTTCTGGAAGCAATAATTCAAAGCCGCGTTCAACCAATGTTTGTAAATAAGGGTCGGAGCAGAAACATGAAACATAGACAGAAGCATCAATATTCGCCTATTCGCATCTTCATTGGCAAACGAGTTCACATAGCTTACCGTTTTGCTTTCATACCATTTTAAAGATTTAATGCTCCAGCCATCCTTCTCCTTGGTAAACTCCCTCTTGATGATGAATTGATCAAACAAATGTTTTCCTCTTAATAAATTAAATGCAAACTCCTTGACGAATCTCACCTTTTCCTGTTTAGAGGTTTCAGGCTTCAAAAATTCATCGAAGGCTTCCACTAAACGTTTGTCATCAAGGCCTATATTTTCTTTGCTTTGAATTCGTAGTATGTGTAGCAAGAAGTTTGGAAAGTTGATAACAGAGTTAAAACGTTCCGGAGCATCTTCTTTGTGGTCCGTATTGATTTCAAAGTTGCCATTATGTGCTACTATCTCAGACAACTTCATCTTTCGTTCGTCCCCCAACACGTCTTTGTAATGGATGTTATTTGCGACATCATCAAAACTATTGGCCGCAAGCCGGTTCCAGTTTCCTTGAGTAAACAGTTTATTCCTTTCAGGAGGGTCAAATCCATATTGCACGTACCGTTCCATATCGGCACATGCCTCCCAAATCAAATTGAAGGCGTAGGACGCTTTCTCATCGCCACTCAACACCTCCATCAGTTTTGCTTTTAGTATCTCGTGCTTTTCTAATTGCTCACCACGGGTATTCATTATCTCGAAGTAGTGATTCAAATTCGTGTCGTGAGGTACCGACACACGTAGAATGTGTACTCTTTGCGAGAAGTATTGGTAAAACTCTTCCGGAGATTTGTTCTTAAATAGCAGCTTTAACTGCTTGTGTGCTACTTCGTAGGCATCGGCAATTTTCGCATTGTAGTCTTCGCCGCTGTCAAAGGAAGCAGGATGCTCAGTATGTGAAATCAATGCCAGCGTATCAGTAGATTTTTTTCGGGAATCGAACTTCAAATTAAGACGATAATCTATCTTAACATGAATGGCTCCAGAAAACTCACGATGTAATACACCATAAATAATATTTAATGTGGTTAGTCGCTGTTGCCCATCAATCGTTTCATAAATGGTGCGGCCATTCTCATTGCGGTTAAATACAACAAGGGTTCCAATAAAATAATCTTTATCTCCGTGGGCGGTTGAAAAGTCGAATACATCCTGAAGAAGTTGTTTTACTTCTCCTTCCTCCCAGGCGTAATTGCGTTGATAAGGAGGTATTATATATTCTCCGGAAACAAACAGGTCACGAACGCTCAAAGGCTGGATATCGTTATGCTTCATAATAGCCTAAATTTTTTACCTGATCAAGAACAGATTTGAGCTCCTTACCTTTTAGGTCTCCAAGCTTAACAGGTGTTATAGAAAGATTGAGAACATCTTTTGGGGCCAGCGCCTCGTTGATAGTTTTAAAAACGTAAGGCGCCTCAAGGGCATAGTTATCTATGGAAGCCAATTGTACGCTGTGTTGTGTAAGCCGCAACTTATACGCCCAGACAAATATCTTTTCTGCTATTCTTCCGATTTCTGCGTTTCCAAATTTGTCCCAATAAAAAAGCAGTGCACAATCAAATAAGGTTCTTACGTAGGCATCGCCTGTGCGATAACGCTCAGGATATTTATCTATCACCTCAAGCACTGCTTTTGCCTTGTCATTCTTGTACAAACCGGCATACATCACTTCCCTAACGTTCCAATAATGGTTCACAAATTCAAAAAACCGTTTCCCGTTAATCATTACCTGATTTAGCTGGAAAGGATAGGATACATGCTGTTTGTCTATTTTCCGGTGGTAATTGGTGTTGTAATCGTCTACGAAATAGTGGCCGATTTTATAGATTTCCGTGTACGGAAACAGCGACTCCGCATCAGGACTAATGCCTTTAAAGGCATCCACTTCGTTCTTAGTAAAGAAACGGGCTGAATGCCCTTTTGACCAGTACCGGACCCGGAAGAGCAATTGTGCAAACAGTTTTTTTAAGTCGTCTGTTTCTAAGGATTCCCAATGACTCACTATCTCCATTTTTTCCTGCTCCGATATTCTTGGCGTTAGCTCTCGAAGGTGAAATGCCTTCAATAGATCATGAGGGTCCAAATCCCTGCCTCGCGCATTTTGCGAATCAAAAAATTGAAAAGCCTCTGACACATCATTCAACACCACTTGCACGAGCTCACATTTTTCATAGAAGAAGCGAATGCTATGGGCATCAAAATCAATCATTCTTCTTTTGACCTCGCGGTAGTTTTGATGAATGTTTTTCTGAGAGATAGGATTGGAGAATTCCCACTCATCAAAAAGTTTGGTTTTTGGAATTTGGTAGTGATGCTTTATCAAGTCTTCTTTTACTGGATAGTGTAAATGATTTTGCAAGGCCATCGCCATCAGGAGCAATGTAATGGTGCGCTGTTGACCATCCACAATATTTAGTGTGTCCTCGATTTGATGCAACACCAGGGTGCCAATGCGATAGGCAGATTTATCACGATGAAGCAGGATGTCATCAATTAACTGATTTACATTTTTGATGCTCCACTTGTAAGGCCGTTGATAATCCGGGATTGTGAGGTTAGGTTTTGATAACAATTCTTTTACTGAAATGATACGGGGAACTTCTTTATTGACTTGTGTAGTCTGATTGGTTTTAGCAAGTCCGTTCATTCCCAGGGCTACTTGGGTTGCGAGATCAAGCATAGTTAGTTTGGTTTTTATTAAGCTACTTTTATTTTACCTGTTACACCAGCATTGATTAATGTGGCTTTGTATTCTTTGAGCTTTTCTATTTCTTTTTCTTTCATAACAATAGCGGCAAAAGTTTTTGTTGATACATTTTCAAGATAGTTACCAATTTCTACTTGCTCGTCTTTTGATGGTATCAATATCGGCATCTTCTTCAACAGCTCTTGACTAAGTGATGCTCGTATAACTAAATTCATCTCTTTTACAAAAAAGGCCCTGTGAGTTTTACTACTGAAATAATATTTAGAAAAGTATTTATCAAGAATATTCCTGTTTGGCCTAAACCGTATTAAAAACCCTGAGAATGTTGCATTCAGGATTGTGCATGTACATGTTGATGCAAATCCAATTTCTTCAACCGTTTCCGAAGTTCGTGTGAAGAGTACGTCACCTTCAATAACAGAATATTGTTTTCTGTCAGCATCACTTGATTCTGCTAAACCATCAACATGCTTAGGCAGTTCAATGTTTTTATAGACGTCACCATAGCTAAGAAAAGGAAAACCCGATCCAAAGTAGTCTGCTCCTTTGCTTATGCCGTTTTGAGTTTTGCCCGAAAATCCCAACGGCTTCACTTCCCAATGTTCCGGTATCTCGCCAATCCATTCCACACCGCTATCCTTCATTTTTACATTAGGATCAAGGCCACGGGTAACGGCTTTATGAATAAGTATTTGCCTGCGTTCTTTTAAAAGCTCAATCAGCGCTTCTTTTTGTGCAATAGCTTTTTCTATTTGGGCTGTTTTGCGGTCAAGGAAAGATGCAATGGAAGTTTGTTCATCTAACGGAGGAACAAATGTTTTAAATGAAAAAAATGTCTCCTTCGGAATGACGTTTCTCAATCCCTTGTACAGAGGCTTCATTCTTTTGTCAGCATCAAGGTTTAAATAGAAGTAATAAAGAAAACCCCGATCAAAACCATTGTTCGGTTCCATTACCGTATAGGCTCCCGTAATCATTCCATCGAATGGCGAAAGACCTACTGCTCTAGGCGTTTCCTCAACATCAAACAGACAGAAAACAAAATCCCCTTTCTTTACTTCCTGGTAGGTATCAAATTCTGCCGGAAATTTTCCTTGTGGATTTTCCATATCCCGTTTGATAATGCCATTCAAGGTTAACGAAAGCAAAACATATTCGTTAGACCTTTTGCCGACTTGTACTTTCTTCAGCCTAAAAATGAATTTGTTTGAAAGTGCTTCCCAATGATCAGGTATTTCTCCCAACCATTCTACTCCCGAATCTTTATAGGCCGCATACTTTTCAATCGTCATTTTTTCCATCACATCTTCCATCAGCTTAGGTTTACAATTTCACGAATCAACCCTTCGCTTTCTTCTTCCAGGGCCAGTATCTCCGCTGTTACTTCTTCTATATCCCGCAAAGGCTTGTGCTGGTAGAAGTATTTATTAAAGCTGATTTCGTAACCAATTTTTGTGGCATCATGAGCCATCCAGGCTTCTTCCACATGCGGCGCTACTTCCCGCAAAAAATAATCCTGTATCCGTCCTTTCAGCGGCACATTCTCCGTATCACGCAGGTCGGCCTCCGTTTCGTATTCTATGTATTCGCCTTTTTTATTCGTAGGGTAATAGCCATAGCCCGGCAAATCTTTTTCGGCGCAGCCTAAACGTTCCAGCAGCGCCTCAAGTTTTTCACCCGTCAGCTTTACCGTGCCCTTGATGACTTTTTCCGCACCGCTATCGTACCAGCTTACCGCGTTTAGGATGGCGGCCCGTTCGGAGGCTGATAATTTTTGCTTCCCCTTTTTCAATTCCGCATCAACGCGGTCGCGAAAGGTATTGAAGTCATTGTATTCATCTTCGCCAATGGCCTGCATCAATCCTTCTGCAATCAACAATAACTCGCGGCCCTTCTTCCAGGTTTCGGGATCAACAACCGCTTTTGCCTTTTTCGCATTGAGGTTTAGGTCTTCTTTCTCACACCAGTCAAGGATGGCCTTTTCGTGCTTGCCAAGATTTGTGTAAACTTCGTCGCCAAATTCGCCATAAGCCCACTCCATCGGTTCACGCAGGGTTTTGTCAAAGCGCAAGGGAGAAATGCGGCTGGCCATAAACTGCGCCTTTAATCGCTTGGGCCTTTCGATGGTGACTTTGTAATATCCGAAATCCTGGTTATCGAAAACTTTGCTGGCAATGCCTTCATCGCTCTGTCGCTCCATAGCGGCCATGGCCGCGTACACCTGCACAATTTCACGGATGTGTTGAGGTGCGAGCTCACAATTTTTGTTGCCAAGGTTCTTGCGCAGCTTGCGAAACAGTTGCCCGGCATCTATTAACTGTACTTTACCCCTTCGAAAAGCTGCTTTGTTGTTTGAAAGGAGCCAGATATAAGTGGTGATACCGGTGTTGTAAAACAGGTTGTTGGGTAACTGAATAATGGCCTCCAGCCAGTCGTTCTCAATTAGGTAACGCCGGATGTTGCTTTCTCCGCCACCAGCATCGCCAGTAAATAAGCTGCTGCCGTTATGCACTGAGGCAATGCGGGAACCGCCAACGCTCAACGGCTTCATCTTGTTTACCATCTCCATCAGAAAGAGCAATTGCCCGTCGGAGGAACGGGGCGTAGCATCGCACTCTTCTTCGCTTCCCCAATAATCTTTCAGCTTTATTTTAAAACGCGGATCAATAACTTCTTTTCCATCTTTGATGTATTTCAGTTCGCTGTCCCAGCTTTTGCCATAAGGCGGATTGGAGAGCATGTAATTAAAATGCTTACCGGCAAATTCATCGGTGCTCAGGGTACTGCCGACGCGGATGTTTTCAGGGTTGTTGCCTTTGATCATCATGTCGGATTTGCAGATGGCATAGGTTTCATCGTTAATCTCCTTGCCGTATAAATGCACATCGCCGGTAGCTTTGATTTCGCCTTCTTCATCCTTGATAAAGTTCTGCGATTCAGTAAGCATACCACCCGAACCACAGGCAGGATCGTAGATGGTTATTACGGGAGGCAGTACCTCCTTCACCGGTTCAAACACGAGGTGGGTCATCAAGTCAATTACTTCCCTTGGTGTAAAGTGCTCACCGGCTTCTTCGTTGTTTTCTTCGTTGAACTTTCGAATCAGTTCTTCAAACACATACCCCATGCCCAGATTGGTAAGCGCAGGCAATTTGCGGCCCTCAGGGTCGGCCTTTTCAAAAGGCGTCAGGTTGATATAAGGAGAGGTAAATTTCTCCAGCACATTCAGCAACACATCTTTGTTCGCCATGTGCCGCACCTGTGCTTTCAGGTGAAACTTCTCAATGATCTCTTTTACATTGGCACTAAAGCCATTCAGATAATCTTCAAAATTGGCTTGTAAGATTTGCTGGCTGTTGGTGGCGGTATTGTACAAGCGTTGCAAGGTCCATTGGCTGGTATTGTAAAATACATAACCGGCTTCCTGGCGGAGCCCTGCTTCATCCAACTCGGTAAACTTCATTTCTTCCCTTTGAAAGGCCAGTTCTTTCATCACGGCTTCTTTCGTGGGTTCTAGCAGGGCATCAAGTCTTCTTAATACAACCATGGGTAAAATCACATCGCGGTACTTGCCACGGACATAGACATCACGTAGGCAGTCATCGGCAATGGACCAGATAAAGGAGACAAGTTTATTATGGACGGCGGTGTTCATATAGTTTCGGTTAAAGCTGTAAAAGGTGCAATCTATTTTATTCAGGGCAAATTTTCAATTACATGACCAGCTAATGAATCATTTCCTGTTAATACAAACAAGGTGAATTGTAACTCTTTACCTCAATCATACGCAAGCAAGTAGGGTAGGGTATAGAAACAATCACTTCTCTTTGGAAAAATTCAATTCCGGTAAAATAATTTTTACTTCTTTATTGTCTTTCATGTTATACCAATGAACAATGAAGTTTGCTTTAGCGCTTTCTAAATGATAGCCTTTTAAATGTAACTTCTCTGTTGACATAACAAATTCGTTGGAAAATTTAACTGCCAAACCCTTATCAGTCGATAGTCCCTCAGTAGTAATCGTTAACTCATCGCCACTGGCTACTCCATTCATCCTATGTTGCACATATTCGAAATAGCCAAGCTTTACATCCTTATGTGTTAACAGACAGGAAATAAAGTTTGCTGGAGGGTAAACATTTAAGTCAGTCGAATAGGTGAGGTCAGCCGTGATCAGATTTTGCAAAAAACTTCCATTGTAATGTATGGTGAGATTCGTTTTGGCTCTCGTAACAGCCACATACAACTGCCGCTTACATTCCTCCTTTGTCGCGTCAAACTTATCGAGCATCAAAAAAACATTGTCAAACTCTTTGCCTTTGGCTTTGTGGATGGTAGAGACATAAACAGTTTCGCCATTGATGCGAACAAAATCTTCAAACCGTGATTCATTCAAGAAAGCCTTCCAATCGCTTTTGTATCTTTTAACCGGATTGATAGCCTCAAAATCTTTGATAATACTCTGACAGCCATCTAATTTATTGCTTCGCTGAAAGGCATGGGCTAATTTTCGCTTCCCCTCCTCCCATTCGTCTTCACTTATTACCGGAGAATCCGTTTGCGTAGTGATCAGGTCAGTAAAGTATCTAAGCTCCGCCAATTTGGACAAATTAAAGCCATCGTTTGTCTGGATTAACTTTGCAGTATATCCATTCTTTATAAGCAGTCCGGTTATTTGCACGGCTTCATCATTGGTTCTGGTCAACACACAAGTGGAACCGGTTAAGTCGGTTTCCATTATGCTTTGAATAACAGGCATAATAAGCTGTGTTGAATGATTTTCAATGATCTTTATTTTCCCATTAGTCCGATCTACCGCTACAATTGGCAAATCTTTTAAGCGGTGCGAGAGCCCGGCGGCCCACTGGTTGGCCAAAGACACTATATTTTCTTTACTTCGGTAGTTGTCTACTAGGCTATATTTTTTCGCATTCCTGGCCGTAATTAGCTGCTGCATGTATTTCGAATCCGATCCACGGAATTCATATATATTCTGATCATCATCGCCTACGAATAATACCCGCATTTCTTCGTTCTGCTCCATGAGTGTTTCTACCAACCTGTATTCATGTACATTAATATCCTGTGCTTCATCTACTACTAACACTGTTTTGGTAATTCTGCTGGGTTCGATATCGCCGTTCCTAATTTTTTCAATCGCTGTTTCTAAAACAGAATCAGACTGATCAAGGTTGCCAACCCTGCCGATCAAATCAAAACAATACGAGTGGAAAGTCTTAATCTCAATGAAGTTGGCAGCATTTCCAATCAGGTCCAGCAACCGTTTTTTAAATTCTGTGGCTGCTGCTCTTGAAAATGTAAGCATCAGGAGTTGCTCATGCTTTACATCTTCCGTTAAAAGTAATGATGCCAACTTATGTACAAGCACTCTTGTTTTACCACTGCCCGGACCTGCCGCTACAACCACATGCTGATTGGTAGCATCCTTAATAATCTCCAATTGGGCCGGAGACAATGCCCCGAACAATTGCTGGAACTTGGCAGGTGTTAGTGTACGTTTAATATCATCCTGCCTGCTTCCTGGAAAATATTTATTGAGAAAGGATCCATAGTTGAGCCGGAAATAATCATCTACAAACTGTAAAGCCTCCTTATAATTCTCCACCATCTTTTTAGCATACTCACCAACAATATGGATTTGCTGTACTTTATTCTGGTAATGCGTTCTTAGCTTGTCATAATCAGATTCTTTATAAAGTATCCTGTTATTTTTTTCAATACGGTCAATTGTTAATCGGTTATAGACTACCAAGAACCCGCCTTCTATTTTTATGGCTTCAATCCGTGATAAGTAAAAGAGGCTGTCCTCTACGTCTTCATTACTCGCCTTCACGGTAAATAAGCCAGTGCTGCTTTCAACTGCATCCTTCAGCTCCTGAATGGAAAACTCTATCAGTATTTCGTCGGCGTCATTCTTTGCTGTATTGTTTATAGCCTTTTGATACAAGTATTCTACAATGAATCTTGCTAAGAAATGGCGTTTTACCATTTTATCCTTTAATTCATCTTTGGCGAGAGATGGAGCTATTTGAACATGATTGCGGGAATATTCCAGATTTCGTCGCTTAATCCAATTTTTAATTGCCCAAAAGTTAATAATCGTTCTGACCTTATTGGGGCTCACATCTTTACATCCGGCTTCAGAAGCTTTTTCGTTTAATTCTTTCAGGTTGTAAGTTGCTTCACCATCCTCTAAGGTGGCAAGGAAAAATTCCTCTAGGCCCTTGAACTTTTCTACCACAGCCAGGGAACGATTGCTGGCCTCACCTTTCTTTATAAAGGCTGTCAAATCTTTTGCATCAGCTAATATTTTCTCATCTCTTAATAATTGTATGATCTGAATCACTTCATCTTTTACAATCCCTAAGTGATCCGAGATGTAATCTATCCGTGATTCTGCAGCTTCGTCAGTAGACAGTCGTTTGCTTTTGCTGGAGAAGAGCTTTTTGACAATACGGATTGCCTTTTCTTTTTGCTTTTCAGAAAATTTTTCAGACGTATTTATTTTTTCTATGGCCTCCTGTGCTGTTTTCGATAGTATACTGTTGGCAAACACCCTTGGCATGTTCTTGCCCCGCTTCAAATAGCCAGCATCTTCCAGGGCGGCAATGGCGGTCGTAACCCGCGTTTCTATTTCATTTACACCTTCATCCCAACCAGCTTTTCGGGCAATCTCCAGTGCTGAATTTGAAACCTTGGCCCTTGTTCTTGTTAAATCCTTTACCGCCTTCCAGATTTGATTAATTTCTTTAATGTCCAGCTTGGTTTGGTTCAGCAGAATAAAATGTTTATCTAGATCTTCTTCATTAAAAAGAACAAAACATTCAGCAGTTATCTTCTCATCCCTACCTGCACGTCCAGCCTCCTGAACATAGTTTTCCAATGAATCTGAAATGTCGTAGTGAATGACCATGCCTACATTACTTTTGTCTACGCCCATTCCAAAAGCTGATGTAGCCACCATAATATCGACGCTTCCTTCAATAAAGGCATTTTGATTTTCCGTCTTTTCTTCTTTAGCCATCTTGCCATGGTAAGGCTTTGCATTGAAGCCATCTTCTGTCAGGCTTTCAGCCAACTTGTATGCCTTTTTGGTACGGGAAACATAAATGATCGTCGGGCATTGCTTTGTTTCCAGGAGCCGCCGGACCTCTGCATATTTCTGGGCCTCATTATCTTGATTGAAAACTTTGTAATGAAGATTGGTTCGGGAGGCATTAGCACTAAATATTTCTAATTCAATCTCTAACTTTTCTTTGAAATATAGGCGGATGTCTTCAATCACTTTTTGCTTGGCCGTAGCAGTGAAGCAGGACACAGGAATTTTATCCTCAAGTCCTTTGTTCTTCTGAAGTGATTTTATAAAATCGCCTATGTATAAATAATCGACCCGGAAGTCTTGTCCCCATGAAGAAAAACAGTGGGCTTCATCAATGACAAAGCGAGCTATCTTCCTGCCAAGTAACAATCTTTCTATCGTTACTGAACGGAGGGATTCAGGGGAAATATATAGGATGCTTGCACTGCCTTCGGCTACCCGTTCAATAGCTTTGCTTCTTTCTATCGGGTCCAATAATCCGTTAATGGTAACTGCATCCGTTATACCCTTTCTTTCCAGATTATCTACCTGGTCTTTCATTAAGGATTGAAGGGGAGAGATAATTACCGTAAGCGATTTCGTATTCTCGCCAGCCATTAATGCAGGCACCTGAAAAGTAATTGATTTACCACCACCCGTTGGAAAAACTGCCAGTAAGGATTTGTTCTGAATAGCCGCTTTCACAGCATTCTCTTGCAAAGGTGCGCCACCATACGAGCGGAAATGGGAGAAGCCGAAATAGCGCCTCAATGCATTGAATGGATTCAAAGCTTCGCCGCAATAAGGGCAGCCTATAACACACGGCTTCCCTCTAAGCAGAAACATTATCCTATTTACATCAGGAAAATGATGAAGCACCCAGGGCGGTGTGATGGAATATCTTTCAGTTGCTTTAATTAATGCCAGGGTATAAGCAAGAGGGCCGGGAGCCGCAACAATTTGGTCGTATATGTTTGCATGGCTACAAATAGAGCCATCGAAATAATTCCGGATTAATTGTTCTACGTCTGGCTCCAGTAGTTCGTTTGAATAATTCAGGTAAGCAAAAAAGGCTGAGAATTCTTTATGACGGTGCAGTAGGTTGAAGTATATCTTTTTTAAAGGCTCATCTAACTGTTGAAAGGCAACTACTTCATCGTAAAATAAATCCCTGGCTTTAAAAGAGTCATTAAGAGGATTATTTAATTCCTCTTTTTGCAGCTTGTCATTTTTTAACAGGCGGTGATAGGGACGTGAAGGAAACAGCAACGGCGATAAATAAAGCGTATCAATAGCGTTTGCTGAACCAAAAGATGTGTCTCCAAGAAAGGTGTGCAGGTGCTTCAAATCGTGGTTGTGAATATTATGGCCACAGATAAAATCACTGCCCTTTATAAAATCTAAAAAAGCGTGCACGGACCTGTTGTGTAAAGTCGAATCATCCGACTTTACACAACCAATATCCAGAATATTCTTCTTCGAATTAGTCTCAAGGTCAAAAAATGCAATTGTTTTCATGAAAGGTTAGCTTCAGCAGGCTGCTTGTGATGAATAAATTCTTGGCAAGCAGACCTTAAGCGGCACTAACATAAAAAAAATTTGGAACGGAACAGGTAGATACATGGTTTTATTTCGAGATAAAGCATTTTCAGCGGTCACTTGATCATATGATCAATTAGCGATTGTGCTAGTTTTAAGACATACTATAAAATTCTTATAATGACCAAAGGAATGTGGTTAATTCTATGATCTTTTATCTTCTCAACTTTGATTGCTACCTGCCTATCGGATTTTATAATAAGTGATGTTGCGCTGTATTTCTGATTTCATTTCATCCCGGACAATTTGTTGAATTTACTTTTATTCAACGCTTCTTATTTAAAGGTTTCAGTTGATTGGTTACCTAAGAATATAGCCATTTCAAAGGCGGCACCAAATGCAACAAAGGGTTCTATATCCGGCAAACGCTCTTCTTTTCCATACATGCTTGACCAAAATCCAAAATTTTCGGAATTATTTAAAGGCAGGTCTAGCTTTCTTATAGAGTTAATTACGGCACTCTCAAATTGTTGATCCGCTATTGTTACCCGATCTGCTATATCCCCTGAATCATATTTCTGGTCTCTTGTTGATTGTAAAGACAAAAAGGTAATAAGGTGTTTAAAACGGTAATCCAGCCTTTTGAGATTTTCAATTGTTTCTTGCGAAATACTTAATAGTACACATACATCTGGACGATATTCGTAAACTGAGTCTTGTAAGTTATTCCTAAATGGATCAAATCCAAACCAACGGGGTTGAAGGAAATTTTGAATTAAACCATCATTCATTTGTTGTTCATTCAATTCATCCCGATAAAGTATAAAAGGTGAAGGTTTATTAATTTTTTCTGGTTCAGGTTCAATTAATTCTGTGTAATCATCAGCCGCAATCGCCAGCAATGGAAGAATATCTAAATGTGCTGGAACAAGCATTCTATGTTCTGACATACTCATGCCACCTATTTCTTGGGAGTAATTGGAGAGGACACTTCTGGTAATGCTAATAATTGCCTGGTGCTCTAGCAGAACCCTATCTCCCGACCTGATTGTATTGTCTCTTACAATTAATATGGTACTCATAATATGCTTATGATTAGAACATTTAAATATTTTTAATTGACCTCATTACGTGCCCTTCATCAATCGGATAGATTGAACTTTTCTTACCCAACCATGAGATTTGTTCGCCGCGAATGGTTCGCACCACTGAAACAGGGCCAAATAGTATTGTTTGATTTACGGTTGGGATTTGAAGCGCTGAACGCTCTGTATCAATAAAGTCGTCTACCGCAGGAGGGTATGCATTCATACTTAATAGGAACGTTTTCATATTTTTTTGTACTCTGTACTGTCCAATCCCTACGGGTTGAGGCGTAAGCCCTGCAGCAAGAATGCTATCAACAAGAGTTTTATCCTGATACCTTAACCTTCTTGCGATTTCGTGATCGTAATTTTGCTCGATAAAAGAAATCAGGTTTTGAAGGTCGCTATTACTCAACTCGTCTTTTGGCGTCAGTGTACAAGCCGATAAATCAAACCTTTTTCTTATTTGAGGAAAAGTAGTTTGAGAGCCAGGTAAGTCAAGCGCCATGAGACCAAGATGATAAGCAGTAGCGGTTGCAACTTCTTGCCTACAATAAACTGAACTTCCTATATCATTTGTTTCAAGAACTAAGACACAAGCTTTGTTGAAAAGTTCCTCTTTTATAAGAGCTACAAATTCGTCACCTGTTCTACTTGAAAAACGATCAAGAAATACGTCAAACATTCGTTCCGATAAAGCATGAAAAAGCTGTCCAGCTATTGCTCTTGCATCAGCATGTTTATAACTTATAAAAAGCCTGAAACTTTTTGACTGAATGCCCCCAGCTCTTAAAATTCTGGGTACGGCAGGCGATACATTAAAATTATCAATATGCTCCGCAAGAATAGTATTAAAACTGTTTGGCAAAATTTGCGTAGGACTACCGCTAATAGAACTATCAATTACAGGAATGATAATGGCGTTTGGAACTAAAAAATATCGCTCAATATTCAAATCATCCACGACACCAGATCCATCTGCTATATAAATTAGAACCCGTTTATGTAGGCCTTGGACAGCTCCTCCGCAGGTATAGGCGCCAAATATTCCACCGCTGTCTCTAAAACAAGGAGCAAGCTCTCTTTTCCCACCGACAGCTATGAGAGATTGTTCTAAAAAAGAAAAGCAATTTTGGGCGCACTGTTCAATTTGCCGCGAGACTCCTGAATTTGAAAACACTGTTATTTGAACTCCATTAGCAGTTGGTACATTTGACCATGCAGTACATTCTAACGGTTGACCAATGTGCAGTTGCAAAAGGACTGATCTCATAATAAGTTAGGAAGTTTTAGATTTTTCGACCCAAAATCTGGTATTTGAAAACGCCGGGGCTTTACTTTTAAATTGAGGATTTAATGGAAATTTCTCCTACGTTTAAATATACAAAACAGTGGTTATATTTAGGGTATAGGAAATTTTTTTATGAAATTGAAGGAATACCAAGTTCAAGCTGCTACATCCATACAATCATACAAATCCAACGATCAAGAGAACTTCTTTTTGGGTTACTTGGGGTTAGCAGGTGAGGCGGGTTCGGTATTGACAACTTTAAAAAAGCTTATCCGGGACGGAGATGGCTTTGGGAGTTTCAAAGAGAAAATTAAAGAGGAGTTAGGAGATGTTTTGTGGTATATCGCGGCAATCGCTTCACACAATGATTTGTGTTTAGAAGAAATTGCAACAAACAATCTTGAAAAGGTAAATGACAGATTTCGTGAGATAAAGTTGCCTGAAATTGCAAGGTTTGATGCCGCCTATGAAGAGCAATTCCCTGACTCATTCATTATCAATTTTATTGAAGAAGAAGGTCGACATTTTCCTGAAGTAAAAATGCTTTGGGAAAACAGGCCTTTAGGTGATCCGTTAAGCGACAATTCAAGGGAACCTAACGACTATAGGTATCATGACGTTTTTCATTTAGGCCATGTCGCTTTTTTAGGTTGGTCTCCAGTGATTAGGCATTTAATGAAATTGAAAAGAAAAAGCGATCCAGTGGCTTTAGACGCTGAAGATAGAGGTAGGCCGCAGGTAGCAGAAGAAGCAGTAACCCTTATTGTTTATAACTACGCAAAGGGAAACAAGATGTTAAAGGAAAGTGACAGAATTGATACTGAACTATTACGAACCATCAAGCAATTGGTTGTTGATCTGGAAGTCTCCGCTGTATCGGCGTTTCAATGGGAAAGAACTATACTTGAATCTTATAAAGTTTTTCACCAATTGGTTGCCAATAAGGGTGGGCGAGTTTATGTGTCACCATTTAGTAGAGAACTTAAATACCTAGGTAAATAGCTATGGAATACATCAGTCCTCTTACATTATATGTCATCTGGCATCCAAATTCAGAGCTAGGAAAGCAAATGGGACGGAAGCTTTTTAGTTCTTTTTGCACGAATGTTGAATCACCTTTCGGCTTCCGCCTTGGAATTCCAGTTTACTTTAGGTCTGAAACAAACAAGAACGATGTTCCTGAAGCAATAGATTACAAACAGGCCGAGCGCACGGTCATCCTCTGCTTGATTGATGAGGATGTTATTTTAGATGATTTATTCAGGCAATATGTAGTCAACCTTTATGCAGAAAGCTCAGGAATTTCAAGTTTGAGATTTATTCCTGTTGCACTGACTAAAGCTGCATTTAAACTTGACGCTGATGTAGGAAAACTTAATTACATTAGAGCGTATGAAGCCAAACAGGAGGGATGGAATTTCAATTCTGTATTTGACTATGTCTACCATAATCTTCTTCATGAGTTATGTAAAACATTTATAGAACCACAACAGGCACACGAAGTCAAAATGCAACCTATTAAGTTATTCATCAGCCATTCCAAGCATGATAACACTGTCAATGATGCTATTGCTTTCCGAGATTATGTTAATACCCATCTTCAACTTAAAACCTTTTTTGATTCAAACGATATTGGATTTGGAGACGACTTCGGGAAAACTATTGAAGAAAATGCGGGAAAATGTGTCGTCGTCGCATTTTTAAGCGACTCTTATTCTTCTAGGGAATGGTGCCGTAGTGAGATTATTGTTGCAAAAAAGAACCATACTCCTATTGTCCTTATCGACGCAATCGCAAAAGGAGAGCAAAGAAGTTTTCCATATTTAGGTAACATTCCTACAATTAGGTGGAATGGTGATTTTAAGATGATAGCAAACCTAGCCTTAGAAGCCACTCTATCCAATTTTTATACAAAAGAAGCACTTGAAAAGCAGGCGAAGCTTTTCAGAATACAACACGACTTTATTCTATCTACTTACCCGGAACTATTTAGCATTATTGGAATAAAACAAAAACTTTTTGAATGTGGTAAAGAAGCAGGCGTAATTATATATCCAGATCCACCCTTAGGCAATGAAGAATTAAAGCTTTTAAATGAGATGGATGAACGTCTGTCGTTTGTCACCCCCCTTCAATTAAGTTCATTTTTACAATATGACTAACAATGCGCCGAATGTATCTGATCTTTCAATCAATGAAAGTTCAGATACTACTAAAGCAGAAATAAGAAGTATCAAGATTGATCTTTTAAAAAGCCCACCGCTTGTTGGGCATACTGTTGCTTTATCATCATCTGAATCGGACAATCTTGGAAAATTTGGGTTAAGCGACCTGCATTTAGCTGATTTAGTTATAGAAATAAATAGGTATTTATTATCGACAGGTGCATCTGTGGCTTATGGAGGTGACTTGAGAGCCGGGGGGCTTACTGAAATTTTAATTGAGCTTGTTGATCAGTTTAAATTTACAGATGTAAAAGAAAAAGACCGTTTAAAAAGCTATCTGGCTTTTCCTCTTAGCTTATCTCTCACCAAGGAAATGCAGGCCCAGTACACTCATCGGGTAAAGTTTATAAAGACAATACCTCCGGATGATATTTTAGCAGTAGATCCTAACGTTTTTATTCCTCCAGTTGGGTCGGACAATCTTTTTATCTGGGCAAGAAGCCTCACTTATATGCGGGAAAAGATGGAAGAGGAATGCAATGCGAGAATTTTTATTGGTGGAAGAGCGCAAAGATATAAGGGCCGAGCGCCAGGTGTATTAGAAGAGATGCTAATAGCTCTCAAAGCAGAAAAGCCAATCTATTTGATTGGAGGTTTCGGTGGTGTAGTTGCAAATGTTTGTTCACATTTAAACAATGGCGGTGAGTTAAAGGACGTGTTAGATACTATTAAAGCTTCAAGTGAATATCAGGAAATGATGCAAGAATATAATCGTCGCCAGATTTCCCAGTTAATGTCATGGCCTGATGAACTGTTTAATGAACTTCAAGGTGGATGGGCGATTATTTCCCAACGCAATGGGTTATCAATAGAAGAAAACCAAAAACTCGCTGGCACCAAACACGTTTATGAAATAATCTATTATTTACTAAAAGGTCTTGTAAATTGCTTGAACTAAAAGCATAGAAATTGTCTAGCCATTTTAAAAGGTTATCACCCCCTAAAAAGTCGCAGGTTTATGATACGTATTGGAATTTTGCTGTTGAAAGGAACAATGTATTTATTAGAAGACTAACGAATTTCCAAGGTCCATGGACGGATGACCTAGTCATTAGATCTTATCGCTTTACCAATACTTTTAGAGCATCCGATAGGGTCAGCCAATATTTAATCAATCTTCAATATAGAGCCGATCAAAGCCCAGAAGAGATCTTTTTCAAAACACTTCTCTTTAAGATTTTTAATAAAATCGAAACTTATAATTATCTAGAGAGAGCACTTGGTACAATAAATTTCGCAAGATTTTCTGAAGAACAGTTTGATTCCTTACTTAGCTACAGAATGGCAAGTGGACATACCATATATTCCCCAGCTTATATTATGCCGTCAGCGGGAAATGTATTTGGCTTCAAATTAAAACATAGCAATCATTTAGCGCTTTTGACAAGATTGATGAAAGACAAAATTTACTTGCGTATTGCTAACGCAGAGAGTCTAGAAGCGGTTTATGAAATATTGCTTGGCTGCCCTTCGTTTGGCAGCTTTCTTGCTTTTCAATATACAATTGACCTTAACTACAGTGACTTAATAAACTTCTCCGAAATGGATTTTGTAGTTGCAGGCCCAGGTGCCAAAAACGGTATTTTAAAATGCTTCGATTCGCTTGGAGATTTCAGTTATGAAGATGTGATTAGATTTATGGCAGAAAATCAGGAAAAAGAATGTGAACGGCTAGGATTACAGTCGCCGACCTTATGGGGCAGACGCTTGCAATTAATCGATTGTCAAAACATATTTTGTGAAGTAGATAAATATTTGCGTGTTACTCACCCCCAACTATCTGTGAAGTCTGGTAAGACAAGAATCAAGCAGAAGTTTCATGCACCTAAGGAACCGATTCCTTTTTTCTTCCCACTAAAATGGGGAATAAATTCAAAAATAGAAATAGAATGTCAGGAGAGGGAAAACGTAAACATCTTTTCATAAGTCATCATCATAAAGATGATAAAACAGTCTCTGATTTTATTTCGCTAATCTCTGGGCGTGGTTATGATGTACGTAACAGTTCTATTAGAGCCAAGCCTGCCAACCAGCGCAGACTAGATGAAAAAAGAGTAAGTGATGAGGTAATTAAACGTCTTCTACGCATGAAAATCTCTTGGGCAGGCACTGTGGTCGTTCTTATTGGCAAGGATACCCATACACGACCGTGGGTGGACTGGGAAATTAATAAGGCCAAAGAGCAAGGAAAACGAATTGTTGGTGTGTTTGCAAGAGGTGGTACTGATGCCGACATTCCGAAGGGACTTAAGGACTACAGTTCTGCGATCGTTAACTGGAACAGTGATAGTATCATCGGTGCGCTTGATGGAGATAATGTATTTAAAGATCCTGATGGGTCAATTCGACCTGGCGGAGGCGGAGGATCGGTAACCTGCTAATATGGCTAGAGTTTATATTTATGTAGTTGACAGAGATTTTGGTTTTGCTCCAAATCCTTTCCACGGATTCTGTACCCTTGCTACCTGTAAACCCGCTATTAGGAATACGGCGAAAGTTGGAGATTGGATAATTGGCGTCGGTGGAAAACGTTTAAAGGCAACCGGTAAATGCATCTTTGCTATGAAAATAACACAGAAAATAACCTTTAATGAGTATTGGGAAAAAGAAGAATATAGAGATAAAAAGCCAGTTAGAAATGGCAGTAAAATAATGATGCTTGGGGATAACATCTACCATCAAAACCAAGAAAGTATCTGGGAGCAAGCGCACTCACATCACAGTAATCCAGATGGAAGTATAAATACCTATAACTTGGAAAGAGATACTAAATCAAACTACGTTTTGATTTCGAAACATTTCTACTATTTCGGTAATTCGGCTCCTTTAGTTCCCAAAAACATTTTTCAAGAAATTGGATACCAAAATAAAATAGGGCATAGGGTGTTTGATCATAATAAGAGCATGAAGATTATACAATGGCTTGAAGAACAGTACTCGTCTTATAAAAACTTAGTTTTATCAGACCCATTTAACTTTAAAATAGGGCATGCTCATTATTCAGTAGAAAACGATGCTTTGAAAGGATTATAAAATCAGCGTTTGAGATTAGAAATCCTATTAGTTGCTAATTATTGTTCCTTCCAAATTAAAGCATTTATGCTCCATTCTTTTGCTAAGTTAAAATCCAGCAGAAAACTACATAATTGGCAGCTTTTTTGTTTCTTTCTCCACACTCTGAGTGACGATATATTGAATAATAACCGATTTATATAAATCTGTTTGACTTGTTTGATTTTGCAGTCAGTATTTTCTACTAAGAGTATTCAATCGAACTCGTACTTCATTTAATAAATCTTCATACTCCATTGCATTATTCAAAGCTTGCACTAAATCGCTTTTTTGTGTAGTAATTGTATGAAGCTGATCCAAATTTGAATTTATATATTTTATTTGTTCCGATGTTAAATTTTGAAGCAAGTCGCCTTTCTCAGAGAAGAGAGACTTTTTGATTACATCTAATAACCCTTGAACGCGTGAGCTATCCAGACTTAAAACATTTAGAGCTGCACTAGGGGACGTCCCCCTGATATACCTTTTGTTATTATCTATAAAAATACCGATCGAATCTAAAGACCTTCTGATTTCCGGTATCCCTTTAGCACCATTTGAAAGCTGTTGCTTAAGATCTGCGATTTGAGAGTTATTGTTGTCCAATTCATTTAATAAATTATTGTATTTTATTTGTAAAGCATCATAAGATTGTTTTAAAGCACCATTCGATGAGATACTTTTTAGAAAAGTAATTGAATCGTTCAAACGATTTATATAAGCGTGGGCTAGCTGCAAAGAGTCACCTAAATTTAATGTTGATTTCCCGTTGTTAAACTGGGAATATAAAAACTTTAAAGAATCAACTCGTGAGGTAAGAATTCTGTTTTCCGAAGTATTTTTAATATTATTTGAATAAAAAATTATAGCAAAAACTATTGCGGCTATTGCAATTATTGAGGTAATCAAAAAAAACCAAGTTCTTGTTCTTAGGCTCAAAAGTGAATTTGTCTTAGTATAGATGATTTCTTTCTCCAAATTGTCTCTTTCACTTTTTGCCTTTTCAAGACTTTCTTTTAGAGCTTCTGCTTCTCTAAAAAGTTTATCCCTTTCATCACTATATTGTCTTCTTAAACTAACTATACCTTTTTCAATATCGTCTGCCTTTTTTTGTTCTAATGCAATTATTTTGCTTTCATAACTATCAGTAAGGTTTTTTATTTGAAGCGAAAGTTTATCGTTTAATTCTTTTAGTTTTTTTTCACCACTTACTTGCTCGTTCAACCTTTCTGTATTTAAACCTGCAACCTTATTTTCATACTCTTGAATGAGTTTGGCCTTATCAATTTCAAACTTTTTATTAAGATCGTTAATTGTCTCTTCTCTTATTTCATCAAGCCTTCGCTCATACGTCTTGGCATAACTAACTTCCAATTCAGCAACTTTTCTTTGATATTCCTCTGCCTTGTTTTTTTCAATCTCCAATAATTTCCTTTCATTTAATCTCTCATTTTCTTCTTGCTGCTTTTTTTTGGCTTTTGCTAACTCCACTTTCCCTTCTTCTATTCTCCTAGCATTCCTA
Source organism: Flavisolibacter ginsenosidimutans (assembly GCF_007970805.1). Lineage (GTDB taxonomy): Bacteria > Bacteroidota > Bacteroidia > Chitinophagales > Chitinophagaceae > Flavisolibacter > Flavisolibacter ginsenosidimutans. The sequence continues at coordinate 2,991,935 of NZ_CP042433.1, forward strand.
GATTCAATTATTACAGGTGTAACTCTGTCATGAATGATTTCCAAATGTTGGCTATCTAAAAACTCCTCTTTACGTAGTAAACGAAATTCGTCCACAAGTTTATCAATCCATTCTTTACCCACTTTTCTTTCGGCGTCTTCACAATCATGAAGAGTACGATTGCCTTTATCAGTCAATAGTTCGTCTTCTATGAACACTTTAACAACTCCAGGCATATTGATTAATGAGTCATTATAATAACTGTTTAAAATCTTATCTACGATTTTGTAGTCTAAAATTTCTATACTTTTCATTGTTTCTGTATCCCCCACAATTAATTTAGGATATAGATGGTAACATACTAAGCTTAAAAGAAACGGCTCGACCTCATTCCTTATCCGTTTGCTTAGCATCTCTGTGTTTGGCTTTTCCGCTATGAGTTTGATAATATTAAGCGCAGTAGTAGTACCAAATACAAAATTGCTGGTTTTCAAAATCACATCTTGGGCAATTGCCCTTGAAAAAGGTATTAAACGGAATTTGCTATTTGTATAAAAGATGGATGGCATTTCACTACTTATGCTCTCCAAATGAGATAAGTATTCCTCTCGAAGTGAGAAGACTACTTTATAATTTTGTGTATTGGCAGTTAATTCAAGCAGTTTTATCTCGCTTTGTACAGCATTTGTCTCGGAGTGTAACTTATCTTTTACTTGTGGAGGAACGGTGTTCTCAATGAGGTGAGAAAGTTCGTTTTTAAGAAAAGAATATAAATTTTGATTAGATGCGCCGACTGTGAATATTTCTTCAAATTGATCAAAAATTAATACAGGGATTAAGTTGCTTCGACTAGCTTTTCCAGGTTCTCCTTCGATTGGAATGTATTTATAGAAGGGATTTCTGTTCAGATATTCAAACAATGTTTCATCCTCTAATGGTTTTGTATAGCTATATCCATTTTCTGAATGTTCAGAAGAGGCCGTCATTTTATCAATTGAGACAGAAATTTGATCAATTATAAATTGAAAGATATTTAGGTCAGTATTTCCATAATTGGGTCTAAGATAAATTGGCAGGTAGTCATTACGTCTAAGGGTTGGCATTATCCCTGCCCTCAATAGGGAACTTTTTCCAATACCTGATTGAGAATATAAAATAGTTAATGTGTTAATTCTTACTAACTGAAAGAGTTTTGAAATTTCTTCACCTCTTCCATAAAAGACATCGAAGTCTCCCTCTTCATAGGATTTAGGTCCTTTGAAAGGATTTATAACTTGCTCCATTGAGGTATTGACCTCACTTATAATAACTTCTGTTTCCATAATAAAGCTTCAACCTATGATTTCTGCTATTTTGTTTATAAACGCCGAGGACAGTCCATTTTCTGCGCTTGCACCTTGGTATTTTAAATCAAAAAATGTTTTTGGGGTTGTTTCTTTCAATTCATTATATTTTATCTGATTTAAAAAAATTGGAAGGATAACAGGTTTTTTCCCAATTTCATTATTTGGATTTTCTCTGTTATGTATCTCTAAAACATAATCCCATTCTTTTTTAAAAAAACGCTCATTTGTAGACATAGTATCTGTCTCTTTCGAGATAATAGGTATAAAGATTTTGCAATTATCTATGGCTTTTTTTACTTCATCCCTTATTTGTTCGCCGTGATCGATATCACGTATGTCCATGAACACATCGAAGTCTTTATCATCCAGCTTTTCGTAAATATCAATTACTTGTCTTTGATTTTCTGTTGCATAGCTTAAAAAAAGGTAATCAATGTTTGCATTGTTTCGAATCCACTTTGGCTTCTTTGCGCTGATTTTATCAAATAAGCGTTGAATAAAAACTTCTCCGTTAAATTCAAAATACTTAATACTTGAGTTTTTTATAAAAATTGCTCTGTTTCTATCTACATCTGAGTTAATAATGTCGGCAACAGAATATAAACTACTACTGACACTTAATTTTTGTTTCGAAAACATTCTAATAAAGAAACGTAAAAGCCAATCCGGAAAATTACAACCTATAAAAAGTAAGGACGATGAGGAAAGCAACTCAAATAATGTATTTAGCTTATCTCTATTGACAGATATGCTGTGAATCAGTTCCAATATATCATCATCAACTACAATAAACCCCGTATCATCTTTATCATATTTTCCATATAAGTTATATACGACGGTTTTTTTTAACTTCTTAGGAAATAATACAGGCGAAATTGAATTGATAGCCGACTCTATTTCTATGTCTTGCAATGGTGAGTCAGTAATATTCAGAGTAAAAGCATCATGTTTGCTTGTGATGAACGCTCTGTTTTTCCTAACCGACTTTTCAAGAATAGTTGTCGAAGAGGCGTTTATAAACAACTTGAATTTCCTAATTTTCGCCAGAAGGTCTAGATAGGTTGTATCATATTTGTTTTCTGCATCAGCCATTATTTCTTTAATATAAATGTAAAAGCCTTGTTTGGGAGGCCTCGATGTTACGGAATGGATGTGATTCAATTTTTCAAAAGGAGAATCGCAGTTGTGTTTTTTGTAGTCAAATTTTGAGTCGTATTTACCCTCGAGATTAAGTAAAAGATATTCCATTAAGTCGTAACGCTTTCCGTCTTGAACTTTGATGATATCCGTTCCAATAATTGGAACAACGTTTCCCTTTCCGATTTCTTCAATTAATACATCAAGGTTGCGGTCTAATTCTTTATCATTTCTATTAGCTCCAGGTTGAATAGGGCCTTCCATCATTATTGCGATTTTAATTTACAATACTGCTTTCTGCGATAGTTTTATCAGTTATCCATCCTAATACCGGATCGGCTGCTGAGCCATTTTTTGTTATAAACACATCGTTGCAAGCAGCATAATTCTTGATTAAAACCTTGGCATCGGAAAGATTCGCGTCCTCCTTTATAAATTTCACTCCATCCTTCAAGATTGCCTGTACTGTTTCATTCCCTTTTGCTTTTAAATCCGCAAAGGTTAAGGTTCGAGGTGCTTGTGGGGGATTATCTTGGTTATTCCCATTTTGTCCGGCAGGTGGATTATCGACAGGCGCTGGAGGATTGTTTTGCTGATTATTGGCGGGAGGATTATTAGGTCCGGCTGTTTCATCTTGTTTAAAATATTGCTCGGCGATAAATCCTTCTATGGTGCTTCTATGTAATACGTATTTGGCACACTTGTTTTCGTCTAGAAGAATGACCCTCGAAATTCCTTTGGCGTTTATAAAATCAAGAAAATCAGTTTTCAGATTGATCGTTTTATCATCTGTTCCTGAAGGATAAGGTTTGTATGTTAGCTTGTCTATGGGGATCATTACGTCTTTTGCCTTTGTTGACTCGAGTTTGGTATCTGATGTGATGCTCTTTACTAGTTCTCTAACCGTCTGGTTAGCTGCAAGTAAGTTTTCTTTCGAAAAATAATAGGCTAGAATTGTACCGATCCATGTCCCGAACAATGGAAGAATTGCGGAAAATAGAATTTGAAGAATATCTTTCGCCCCCGCAATATCTTCTTTTTTTGTCGTCAAGGCAACGATAGCGATCGCCATGCCTAAAACACCCAAAACACACGTTCCAACTAACACAATGATTGAAACTGTTCTTGCGACCTTTTCCTGAACTGGATTTGCTGTTTGAGTTGCCGGGTTATTGTCTGTTGCAGCCATGATTCAATGATTAAAGATTAAAAGTGTGTGTTCTATCTATTGCCCTTGTGTATTGTAATAAAATTTTTATGGTATAAATGAGTTTAATTGCGCATTGTATTTTTTCCCAAATTTTCCGCTTTCTCGCAACTGCCTGTGCACTGTTTTCAATGTCTCAATACGATTGGCATAAACATCGTTACCTATATTGATTAACTTGTTATAAATAACTTCTCTGTCGGAATTCCCCGATATAATATCGGAAACAAGGCGGTATTTAGCCCTCCCCTGGTGAAATATATCGCAGATCGTTTGGCATATGTAGTCGGGCCATCCATCTAAGTTGAAGCGTATGCTATGTTCCTTCATATTATTCTTGAATAGGTCAATAGCGGTGTTAACTTGCACACTTCTATGCGAGTCAGAATTTTGTGCCCAATGGACAAATCTTGCGGCGGTTATCACCTCCTGGTCGTCAATATTGGAAATGTCACTGTTTAGATATTTCATTAAAGGGGCCGTAGAAGTGCTATCCTCCAATTGGGTTGCAGTTTGATTTTTTACATACCATATTCTTCCGTCGCGTAGCTCTAGAAAAGGGAAGTAATCTTTTGCTTCAGGAAGGATTAACAACGCACGAAAAAACGTTACAAAGTCTCCATTTGGTACATGTGCAGCAAACTGCATGAAGGTGAAGGTAAAGGCTGCTCGGTCGTAGGTGTTTAAGCAATGAAAAGAACCTTTACTCTCGCAAGAGGCTGTTGGCTGTATAAACCATGCCCAATTAGAATATTTGGTTTCAAAATCTTCGGGTTTGTAAATTGGCCCGTCTGACCTGTTGTAATTGAATAATCCATGCTGTCCCTGGTAGACAGTTTCCGTTCCAACATAAAATTTGAAATCATTCGTGGAGGCGAAATACTTAGCCTCTTGTCGTGATATTATGAATTGGATAGTAGCCATAATATTCCTAGAATGAAATTGAAAGACCTGCGCCGAATTGTTCACCAGTATTAAAATTTGGTGCGCCTGACCCTTTTTCATAGATGAAATCAAATGATTTATTTTGGGCTAAGTAAAGTCTTACCCTTCCTTCCAGCCTTGTATAAAATTTAGCGTTTAGGAAATCGTACCAATAGTTTGCCTTTCCGACGATACCAAAGCCAACATTGTTTGGATTTTTAAAAAAATTTTTTGTGTCTATGGACAAATCAAGTTTGGCCCGAAACAGGCCGCTATTTAAAGATTCAGAACTTTGATCTGTTTTCCCTCCAATCTGCGTTTTTATTGTACTATCAAGTTTCGATTTATAACCTGCTTGAAGAAAGATGCCAACGCTTGTATTCTTAAAAAAAGCATTTACGCTTGTATTTCCATTTGCTTGATAGTAGGGTACGTACCCCCCTTCAAAAAGTGTGTTCAAAAACGAAAAGCCTCCGTCAGTTTCTGCGCCGACTGATAAGGGAAATAAATGCATTGTCTTTCTTGAATCTAATGTTGTAAGGCCGGCCACCTGAGTCGTTTTAGCCTTCAGAAAAAATCCTGAAAGTTTAATATTTATCTGAGAGAAAGCGTCCTCAGTCCCCATTAACGCGGTAACTTCTGGACTGAAACTAAAAAATCCTTTTGCGTTATTTATCTGTCCTTCTAAACCATTGTATTGCTTTAAATAATTGATGGCGAAACCTAACGCTGTTTTTTTTAAATCTGTCTTTATGGTTTTTAAATCAACATCTACATTCTGCTGGCTTAGGGCCAGAAGGCTTGATAAAACCACGCTAAATAAGAGTGCGGATTTTTTCATATTAAATGATTGCTGTTGAGAGTTCGTCGACTGATTGTTCCATCCATTTTAGGGGCCATGGTTTATCCTCATGCCCGTTTGCATTCATTGTCCAGCGAATTATTCCCTTGTAAATGTTTTTTGAACTTGTTTGACTGGTCACCCCATCGCTATCACTCAAAACAGAATTGTGAATAGTGTCATTATTGATGGTAACACCTTCGTCGTTGAAATTATTCAGGTGGAACTTCATCACCTCCATTAGCTGGCTTTTTGTGACGCCATCCGTAGAAACGAAAAGTTTTTTACTCATAGCAGTATTTCAAGATTTTAGTTTGATTGCAAGGCAAAGCCTAGAGCTTTTCGTCAAATGCAATAGGCTCTTAGACTAGTAAAGATTGATTTTACAGTTGATTGACCAAACCGTTTAAATAAAGTGAACGGATTGCAGTTAGTTATCCTGAAGAATACGAATAAACGTATTATAAATATGAGAGTATTAAGTTTAATTTCCAAATATTAATTTTCTCTCGGTTACTACTGGATTTATGGACTTTAAGATTCAAAGCACCTTCATCAGGTAGGAGTGAGTTATACGTCTGTTTAATCCAAGAACACTTGTCTATGCTTCGGTAAAGGCTGATCTTCACATGGCAAGTATCATCGTTAAATGTTAACGGGTTTCTATGGTTTTGGTGGCTTAGTTGGAAGAGCAGTAAACTTAATTTTATCAATATTTCAATGAAATACAAAGCATTTATTTCATATAAACACGACACCTACAGCCGTGCATTTGCCGAGAGTATTGAGGATGCTGTAAAGACCTATGGCAAACCTTTATTTCAGCAGCCAATGGCTATTTTCAGAGATGAGAAAATTGTTAAGCCTGGTCAGGATCTTCCAAAAACCATTACAACCGGATTACAGGAGTCAGAATTTCTCATTTACTTAGCTACCGAAGCAGCAGCAAACGCTTTCTGGGTCAAGGATGAATTAAAGCTTTGGTTTGATGAATTAAAAAGGAATGACAAATTTATTGTCGTTGTAATTGAAGACAAAATTTACTTCAAAGGTTCTGGTAATGCAGAGGAGATTGATTGGGATAGAACCACAATCTTGCCTTCTGAGCTCAAAGACCGTTTTTTAAAAAATCCACTTTACTTGGATCTTAGCTGGGCTCAAAAGGATACAGATCGAACCATAGATAACCCTGATTTTAGGAAGGAGATCAACGCCCTTTCCGCAGCTTTAAACGGTGTCGAGCCGGGGGACATGGTGGACAAAGCCGTCATTCAATACAGGAAAAACCGTCGGTTGAGAACCGGTGCTATTGCCACACTAGCCATCCTACTTGTTGCTTCGTTGGCCCTCGGAATCATTTCGTACATACAGCGGCAAGCAGCTATCCGAAATAAATCTTCTGCCTTATCATTTCTGTCGCAAAGCATTTTAAAGCAAGACCCAACTACAGCTTTTCTTATCGCTCAAGAAGCTTGGAAAATTAACCCTGAAAATGCTGATGCTGCAACAGCCATAAGGTCGGCATATTATTCTGGCCCATTCTACAACTCTTTAAGGGGACATACCAGCACTATCAACGATTTACAATTTTCTCCTAACGGAAAATTCTTTGCTTCTTGTGCAGACGACAACACTGTTATACTCTGGAGCCGTAATGGAACAATTATTAAACGGCTAACGAACAATAAATCCGCCGTTCTTCACATTGCTTTCTCCAAAAACGGTGAATACTTAGCAACCGCCGATAACAAAGGAAGAATTTTCCTGTACACCAGCAACGGTGAGCTTGTAGACCAATTCGAGCACAAGGACAAAATTGAGACAATTCAGTTTTCACCGGATAATAATTTGCTTCTTACAGCAAGTCGTGATTTTACAGCAATTATTTGGGATCTAAAAAGCAGAACGCATCTGGTTCTGCAGCATGATGAAAGGGTGTATTCAGCCTGCTTTTCTCCGGATAACACCTCTGTTTTGACCACCGGCGGCGATGAAGGCGCTTACATCTGGAACTTGAAGGGGGAAAAATTAATTTCTTTTAAACGGCATCTAGGGCCTGTGGTCAATGGAACTTTTTCACATGACGGTCAATATATACTGACGACGGGTTTTGATAAGAAGGTCATTTTATGGACCAAGAAGGGAAATTTCATCCGTGAGTTTTCCAACGCACGGGACGTTGTGCCGCTTATCTATTTCTCACCCGATGATAAAAAGATATTGTTTGCTGGGTGGGACAGGAAACTTTACCTGCACACAATTGCTGATTCTGTAACAATCACAATAGGTGAAAATACAGAAGAAATTATCTCCTGCGAATTTTTCCCCGACGGAAAGCATTTTGCTTCGGCTGGTAAAGACGCACTTGTCCATATTTACAACGAAAAAGGTGAGGTTTTAAACACTTTGAAAGGTCCTATACAAGGTATCAATAAAATTGCTGTATCACCCGACAATAAACTTCTGATTTCCGGTGGCGAGGATAGCAAAATTTTTATTTGGCCTTTGGCATACCTGCGAAGCAATTTTTACACTGACCAAAATGGCGAAATAAATTTCTTAAGTATATCAAAAGACGGAGAAAAAATGCTGACTGGCGATAGCCGTGGGCAAATCATTATTCGTAATAAAACCGGTGACATCGTTTTAAGAAAAAAGATACACGAACGACTTGTCTATACAGGACAGTTCTCAAATGATGGTAACTTTATAGTGACTGCCAGTATGGACCATTCTGCCGTACTTCTTAACCTTAAGGATACCTCTAAGTTTTACAGGCTTTCTCACAATTCGGACGTAATTGATGCAGATTTCTCTCCTACAAGTACTTGTGTGGTCACTGCTGGTTACGATTCTGTTGCTAAAATTTGGGATATGGAGGGCAGATTGCTTCATACACTAAAAGGTCATCATGACCGAATCCTTGCTGTTAGGTTTTCCCCTGACGGTCAAAATATAATTACCACTTCCCGTGATCACACTGCTATTTTATGGACCAAAGACGGAACAATGATGAAGATTTTACCACACGGTAATCAGGTTACAAAAGTCAATTTCAGCATGAGCGGCGACAGGTTTATAACAACCTGTAGAGACTCCATCTTAATTGTTTGGAATAAAAAAGGAGATTCTCTTTTTACGCTTAGCTGCCCGACAGGTCAAATCATCTACCAGGCAAAATTCTCCCCAGATGGTAAGTATATCGGGGCAACTACGGAAGCCAATAATGTAATGGTTTGGGGCACAGATAAGAAAGTTAAAACAGTCCTAAGCGGCCATTCGGGGATGGTTGTAGACTTCAACTTTTCTAAGGATTCAAAGCGTATTTTAACTGCAAGCTATGACAATAGTGCCCGCCTGTGGGGATTGACAGGAGAGGTTATGCAGGTATTCAACGGCCATAGTTCACTGGTAAAGGCAGCCTGCTTCGATGCTGAAGAGAACAATGTTATAACCGCATCGTATGACGCTACTTTGCGTATTTGGCCTTTAAGGCCAGAAAAAATAATAAAGCGAGTGGCGCAAGAATACAATAAGGGCATTTATTCACTATCCCAACAGGAAAAATCAAAATTTGGCATTGACTAAGTTCGAAAAGGTTACAAGCTTGTTTTCGATAGTAATTTATTTTCATAATTCCTAAACTTAGGAAAAGTAAAGCTTAAATAGAATTGAAATGAGTGGCTAGTTCCCGCTCATTATCAAACATAACTTCTTCAGTATTCCGATTATTTGGTGCGGTAAATTATCTGTCGGGGCTACCAAACCGGAATTTTTGAAAATTAGCTCAGAAGTTCCGGTTTCTTTTTTCTGCAACCAGCGTAAACAGAATAGCTGCAAAACCATCCTGACCGGAAATTTGCTCCCGCCGTTTTCACCTTACCCGTCATTTCATTTCACACGGCGCCTTTCAATCCTTCATCGGGCTTAAATAAAAAAATTTCTTCGCGGTTACACGTCGGCCTTTGGCGTAAACCAATGTTTTGATTGCCTTGCAAAGCCGGCAACGAAATCCTTCCATGCTTATGAAGCCGTTGCGTGCTTGTTTGTTGCCGCAGCAAATCGCAAAACCTTTTTGAGCAACCTTTTTAAAAAGCCTGCGTATTGAATAATCATATTGCCAATTTGGAACTGCTGCAAAATATCGTTGAGGGCTGCCATCAAAACCAGTCACGCGAACAACGCCGCCTGTACGAAAAGTATTACGGCTATTGTTTGAAAACGGTATTTCGCTACATCTACCGCTACGAGAAAGCCGTGGACGTGGTGAACGACGGCTTTGTAAAAATCTTTCGCAACTTCTGCCGCTTTCAATGCGGCGACGCGGAAAACCTTGAAATGGTGCTTATGGGCTGGATGCGAAGAGTGATGATCAATACCGCCATTGACGAACTGCGCAAAAACAGCTTTTTGCCGGAGATTGGAAACATTCCCGATGCCGTTTGGAACCACCGCGACAACAGCCAGGGTTCTGACCGGATGTTGCTTTACAAAGAACTGGTAAAGGAAATCAAAAAACTTCCGCCTGCTTACCGAACGGTGTTCAACATGTACGTGATTGATGGCTTCACGCACCAGGAAATTGCCGATCAGCTTTCTATCTCCGTCGGAACCTCCAAATCCAATCTTTCAAAAGCCCGGGTGTACTTGCAAAAAATTTTAAAAACCAACGAGCAGCAAGAAGCCTATGCGCTTTGTAAATGAAAATACGGACGATGTTTTCAGACAGGCGGGAAAAGACTTTCCGCTGAACACCGATAGCGCCGATTGGGACAAAGTCGCGTCTGTTCTCTATCCAAATTATAGTTCTCAATCGCAAAAGTCAAAAAGCCGGCGCAAGCATTTATGGTTGCTTTTGCTGTTGCCGTTTTCCGTTGTTTGCAACCATTACGTTGAAAACAAGCTTAACTACGCAGAAGACGAAAGCCTGCCGAAGGCGTATGCAGAAAACAAATTAATCGCAAAAGATTTACGTTCTATTTCAAAACCGGCGGTAGAAAAAACAAAAATTATTTTGGCAGAAAACGAAGCAGTCATCGCAAACAGAAACCCAACGCATTTTGCAAAACGCATATTTTCAACAAGCCGCAACGAAGGCAAAAACGACAAAGCTTCTTTAAACACCGGCTCTGAAAAAGAAGAAAGTGACGTGCAAGAAAGAACAAAGGCAGAAGCCATCGCCACCCTGCTTCAACGAATCGTAACGCTTCGCGAAAGCAAAATATTTCAACGAAAAAATATCGCCGAAGGCAAAGCAAAAGAAAAGGTTCAGCCTCGATCCAAACGATTTTCTATCGGTATTGAAGCCGGCACAGGCACTACTTCAGTTAAATTTCAAAGGGCAAAAGGCCTTGGCTTCGATCTCGGCCTCACCGCCGGTTATGATCTTTCAAAAAGGCTGAGCATTCAGGCAGCGGTTTTGTCTTCGAAAAAAAATTATTACACCAACGGTGCAGCGTTCAACACATCAAAAATCTATTTGCCGGTTAATACGAAAATCACCTCCGTTGAAGGCCGTTGCCGCATGTTGGAGATACCCATTGCGCTGCGTTACAACTTTTCTTCTTCGCGAAAACAAGAATGGTTTGTTGCTGCGGGTGCGTCCAGCTTTTTAATGAAGCGGGAAGATTATGATTACGAATATTTCTACGCGAATTCCGGCCAATCGGTAAAGCGCAGCAAGACCTATAAAAATTCTTCGAAAGACTGGCTGGCCGTCGCGCAATTTTCGGGCGGTTATGCGTACGATGTAAAAGGCAAATTTGGGCTTGTAGCCGAACCTTACATCCAGGTTCCACTAAAGGGCGCGGGCTTTGGCAAGCTTCCTCTAACAAGCGCAGGTCTTCGTCTCTCTCTCGTCAAAAAACTGTTTTGACTTTCCGTTTGCGTTCTACGAAAAGGCAACCCGTGTTCTGCCGAATGCGTATTTGTTAAGCACAACAAACTTTCATGAGAAATTCCTTGTTGAAAGAAGCCGCCGAACCATCCTTTGTTGCGCCACCGCAAATTCATTTTTCCACGCTGGAATCAGCCCCTCTTGAAACCATTTTTAGCACCGTGCCGGTAAGAACGCAACAACCTTTGACAAAAGAAGGAAACCATTTGCTGAAACGTGCTGTTGACCTTTTTCTTTCTTCGGCATTGATTCTTGTTCTTTTTCCCTGGCTCTTGCCGCTAATTGCGCTTCTCATAAAGCTTGATTCAAAAGGGCCTGTCTTTTTTATACAGAAACGCAATAAACGAGACGGCGGTATTTTTTCCTGCATCAAGTTCAGAAGCATGTTGGTGAACAAACAAGCAGATCTCTTGCCCGCAACAGAAAACGACGAACGCATTACAAGTGTTGGAAAATTTTTGCGGCAACATCATTTGGACGAACTGCCGCAACTGCTTAATGTGTGGATGGGCGACATGTCCATGATTGGCCCGCGGCCGCACATGATTAGCGACAACCACCGCTTTGAAACATTGGTGCCGCACTATCATCACCGCCATAAGGTGAAGCCCGGCATCACAGGACTGGCGCAAGTTTTGGGTTATGCCGGGCCGGTAACAAGCGTTGACAACATTCGCGAACGAGTGGAAAAAGACATCTACTATGTTTACAACTGGTCAATTACGCTTGACACAAAAATTGCCTGCCGAACGCTTTTGAAAATGGCAGGCGTAAAACAAAACCCTCGGTAAACGCCGGTGAAGAATGTTTTTAAAAATACCTGGCAAGTTTTAACCGAAGCCGAACGAAAGCGGTTTCTTCGGCTTACGGCACTGGACGTTTTCATTAGCGTTGTTGATGTTTTCTCGCTCTTTCTACTTTTGTGGATCGTACAATTTTATGTGCAGCCCGATAAAAAACTTCCTGCCTTTTTGCCTTCGTGGTTTACGAACAGGGACTCGCTCTTTATCGCTTTGTTTTTTGTCTTGTTTAGTGCAAAAAATACCGCCGGATTTTTTATTGCAAGAGCGCATCATTTTTTTAGTAGCGACGTGGCCGTGCGCATTTCCGAAAACAATCTTGTTCGCTACCAACAAGGAAGCTTCAATCAATTTGTCGAAGTGGATTCTTCCAAACACGTTCGCAAAATAGCCTTCCAGCCTTTTGAATTTTGCCAGCACGTTCTTTCGGGCATTCAGCAAATCATTACACAGCTTTGCCTTGTTTCCATTACTGTTACCGCGGTTGTGCTGTTTAACGCCAAACTGTTTCTCCTTTTGTTGTGTGTTTTATTGCCGCCGGCAGCACTTGTTTTTTACTTATTGAAAAAAAAATTAGCGGAAGCAAAACAACAAATCCAGGAAAGCAACGAACGCTCTTATCGCTATTTGTTTGATGCGTTGAAAGGTTACGTGGAAGGAAACGTTTTTAGCCGCAACGATTTTTTTTTGCAACGCTTTCTCAAAGCCCGCCGAAAATTCAGCACGCATTTGTTTGACGTGTTAAGCCTGCAAAGCCTCCCTTCGCGTTTGATTGAAGTTTTTGCCGTGATGGGATTGTTTGTCCTCATCCTGATTGCCAAATGGACGGCCGACAAAGCCAGTCTGCTCACCGTTGGCGCCTTCATGGCAGCGGCCTATAAAATCATTCCGGGCCTGGTAAAAATCATCAACCTTGGAGGACAAATAAAGGCTTATGAATTTTCGTTGAACGATTTTGAAACAAAGCAAAAATCGAACGGCGAAACAAGATTTACCGAAGCGAAAATTCATTCCGTTGAACTTAACAACGTTGGCTTTAGCTACGAAGGATTAAACGTTGTCAATAATTTTTCCTTGTACATGAAGCCAGGTGATTTTATCGGCATATCGGGCCGATCGGGCAAAGGCAAGACAACGTTGCTCAACATGCTGCTTGGCTTTTTGCCGCATCACCGGGGCCAAATTGCCATCAACGAACGGCAGCTTAATTGGGAAGAAATAAAAAATTACTGGCCTTTGATTGCTTACGTGCGCCAGCAAAATTTTCTTATTCACGATACGGTTTTGCGAAACATAACGCTTGAGGAAGAGGAGAACGACAGCGAACAATTGGCCTGCGCTTTACAAGTTGCCGGACTAAAAGAGTTTGTGCAACAATCTGCCGAAGGCTTGCAAAAACTGGTAACGGAAAACGGCAAGAACATCAGCGGCGGGCAACAGCAACGCATTGCGCTGGCAAGAGCGCTTTACAAAAACGCGGACCTTATTTTATTGGACGAACCCTTCAATGAATTGGACGAAGCCTCAGAAATTTTGTTGCTGAAACAATTTCAGCACATGGCGGCCTCGGGAAAAATTGTGGTGATGATAACGCACAACAAAACCGCTTTTTCATTTTGCAACAAAACCGTTTGTCTTGATGAAAACTGACGGCACGCTGATTGTTCTTACACCCGGCTTTGCCGCTTCGGAAGAAGACAGCACTTGCCTGCCGATGCAGCAATCGCTCCTGCGAACGCTCGGCGAAAATTATCCGCAATTAAAAATCGTCGTCCTCAGTTTTCAATATCCTTACTGCGCAAAAAAATACAACTGGCACAAGGCAACGGTTTACAGTTTCAATGGACAAAACAAAGGCGGCTTCCAGCGCCTGTGGCTGCGCCGAAAAATCTTTGCAACGCTAAAGCGGCTTCATCGCACCGAAAAGATCATTGGTCTCTTTAGCTTTTGGTACGGCGAATGCGCGGCAGTTGGAAATTTGTTTGGAAAGAGAAACGACATCCGCCATTGTTGCTGGCTGTTGGGACAAGATGCAAGAAAAGGAAACAGCTATCCGCAACGTCACTTTTTGCCACCCGATAATTTGATTGCGCTTTCCCATTTTATTCAAACAGAATTTGAAAAAAATTACGGATGGAAGCCCGCACACGTTATTCCACCGGCGGTTAACCCGCAGCACATGGCGCAAACCGCGGATGAAAAAGATATTGATCTTGTCGCTGCGGGTTCCTTGATTCCTTTAAAGCAGTACGATGTTTTTATCCGCGCCGTTGCGGAAATAAAAAAAGAAAAACCGGGTGTGAAAGCGTTGTTGATTGGTGATGGACCCGAGAAAGAAAAACTTCAACACTTAATTCTTCACTATTCGCTTTTCGATAATATAGAATTGACCGGCGAACTTCCGCACGAAGACGTAATCAAAATCATGCAAAGAAGCAAAGTGTTTTTGCACCCATCTTCTTACGAAGGCTTCGGCGTGGTTTGCCTTGAAGCTTTGTACGCAGGAGCGCAGGTTGTAAGCTTTGTTCAACCGATGAAAACGATGATTGATGGCTGGCATGTGGTGAAGACAAATAAAGAAATGGCGCAGTTGGCAAAAAAACTTTTAAACGATAATGCGGCTTGTTATAAAAGCAGACTTCCTTTTTCGATGAATGACCTTGCTCAAAAACTGATGAGTATATTAAGCGCATGCAATCATGTTTTTGCGGCATAATAAAGGAATAAGATTAATAAAGTTTGAGGACAAGTTGTTATTAAGGTAATAAGGTGGAACACAACCACAACCATTATCAACCGTCAACGGCAAATAACCATTACTCTTAATAGCATACAACAAAGAGGAAACCAACCTTATCACCTTTGTGCATGGCGAGAGAGAACAGAAAGTAATTCTGCTGAAAACCCATCTACACAATTATCGAAATTTGTCAACTCGTTTGCAACCCCGATCTCCACAGAATGGCTTTACCGGCTTTTTTCAAAGGCACAATAGTAAACGGTTTGTATTGCCATGCTTTTAAAAATTGCGTTATTGCTTGCCTCCTGTTCCCTCCTTTTAAAAAATCTTCGCCAAAGTTTATGTACAGTTTAAACAAGGCCGAGCGAAAAAGCCAGGGCGGAAGTTTGCCTTTGAAATCGTGAATGAGTTGCACGCCTTCATAATAACTTTTTATCCAGTTTGGATTGCTGTAACTGCGCTCGTGCAAACGCCGAAAGACCAGCGGCTCGTAAAGAATTATGCCGTTGAAATGATAAGCCAGCGTGGCAATAAAATCCACGTCGGAAAAGGCTTTTATTTCGCGGAAGCAACCTGTTTTCTGCAAACATTCTCTTCGGAACAACAAGGCTTGCGTAAAGCCAGGCACTTCAGATTGAAAGAAAGAAAGAAACAGGCGATCATGTTTAATGCCCGTTTGCTTTTTGTAAAAATATTCAAGGGATTGATGGGGTGTTTTGAAATTGTAACCGCCTGTAAGCGAAAAGCCGGCTTCGGGAAATTGATTCAGCAAAGCGATTTGCTTTTCAATTTTTGTGGGCGCCCAAAGGTCATCAGAATCCAGGAACGCCACAAATTCACCCGACGCTTTTTGAAGACCTTTGTTTTTTATCGCTCCGCCAATGCCAATGCGGCCGGCTTTATAAAAACGGATTCTTTCATCATCAATGTTCCGTACCACATCTTCCGTGTCGTCGTCCGAGCCGTCGTCAACAATGATCAGTTCCCAGGCACCGTACGTTTGTTGCCGTATGCTTTCAATGCTTTCGGCAATAAAAGCGGCGCGGTTGTAAGTGGGCATGATGATGCTGACTTTTGGTAAGGCCATGCTTTGCGTTTACACGTTAAAAGAAAGAAGCGTTTCGTTTATTTTGGCCGCGATGGCTTTGAAAGAAAGTTCGCTGTTGAATTGCCGCAACACTTTTTCCCTTTCTCTTTCTTTGTTCAACGTCATTGATTTTCTAAGCGTTTCAAAAAGCGCTTCGGCATTGCCGGCTTCGTACAACAGACCACATTTCCCGTGGCCCGTCATTTTCCGAAAAGAAGCAATGTTGGTAAGCACCGGAATACACCCACAGGACATGGCTTCGCACACCGCAATGCCGCTGCCCTCGTAATGCGAACCGGAAACAATGAAATTGGCTTCGCGAAAATATTTTTCAAGTGCTGCGTGCGGAACTTTTCCAATCAACCGAACGGCATTTTTGATTTTCGACTTTTTCAGAAGGCTTTCTATTTGTGGCAGCAATCCGTCTTCGTGGTAAATCATGTTCAACTTTGCTGACGGTTCAACTTCCACGAAGCGAAGAAAGGCTTTCACAACCGTCAGCGGATCTTTGTTTTCATCGAGGCGGCCAACCCAAAGGAAATTATTGCTTGCATCACCTTTGTTTGCAATCGCCTCTTGAGAATAAAAAACGGAAGAAGCTTCCATTACTTCCACAATCTTTTTATCGTTTGCAACGATTCCTTTTCCCACCCACTCTTTCCCCGTTTCTTTAGCGGTAAATAAATAACCATCAACGCATCGGTCGGCAAGCCTTTGCAAGCCTTTGCGCCAGCCCTTCTGCGGTTTCTCGGCGTGATTCTGCACGATGATTTTTACGCTTGCTCCCAGTGCTTTGCGCAACTGCATTACCTGAAAAGGAAAATGCAGTCCATGAACGATCACGGCATCGGGTTCAAGCCTCTTAATGTGCCGGTGCAATTGCCGCGGAACATAAAGCTTGGGTTTTTGAAAATTCAGGAAATGATAGGCCACCCCTTTGTGGATTAGCTCTCCATTGTAATTGATCTGTTCAATACTGATGACTTCGTGCAGCTTTGCGAGTTCTTCCAATGTGCCGGCATGAAAATTTATTCTCTCCAGCCAAGCCAACGGTTCGCTGAATTCTGCCGTATTGATATAACCGGTACTGACGATTTTCATTTTGATGAGTCAAAGAATGAACGTAGCCAAAAAAATACTTACCAAGCTAAACGGCCTGCATTACCCGCAGGACTATCTCTGCTTGGCGGCCGAAACCTTTGACGGCCCGCTTCGTGCTTATCTTGTGCAAGACGGCGAAATAAAAAAAGACATCACAAGTCTTCACGCTTTCGTCGGCTATTGCCCGGTAATCTTTGCTTTGCCGGCCTTCACAGAAATAAACGAGTGCGAATTCATCGAGGTTGCTTTTTGTCCCGACGATCTTGATGCCGGTGAAAAATGGACAAAGGAAAAGTCGGTCGCTTTTCTCTCTTTAAAAAGAATTAAACGCCAGCAAACAGGCGAGGGTGAAACTTTTTATTACGAAGGCATTGCAGGAAGACACCGCTTCACATCAACTTTTCAGCAGGCGGTGGGCCAACTTTACAACCGGCTTTACAACAACAAAGCGGGCAACGTTTTTTTGAAAGGCAATCTGCACAAGCAAGTGCAAATTGCTTATTGCGTTCCGCGAAAAATTTGCCTTGTTACGGTTGGCATGAACTACGCGTACAATCTCTTTCCCACAGATTTGCACGGACAGGTTAGCGAAAGTCATTACGTGGTTTCGCTACGGCACGAAGGCAAGGCCTGCAAACAAGTGTTGGCGGCACAAAACGTTGTGTTATCTGATGTACAGGCTTCGTCCTTTCGCACAACGTATGGCCTCGGAAAAAATCACATGCAACCGTTGAAAGACCTTTCCGCTTTTGCCTTTTCAAAAAAACTTTCGGCACGGCTTCACCTTCCCTTGCCCAACGAGGCGGTGAACTACAAAGAACTTTCGCTGGAAGATTCCTTTGATGCGGGCATTCACAAACTGCTGCTGTTTAAAATCATCGGCACACAACGAGTGACCAACGAACCCGAGACGCTTGTGCACGTGCACAATGCTTACGCCACCTGGCGTCGCAAAAAAGGATTGCCGGGCAACTATTTGTTGCGCTAGCCGTATTTATTAGTAACCGGTCAATCATTGCCCATGCAAAAAGTTTTGCTGTTTAATCCACGAAGCGCCAATTACAAACCCCGCATACCCAATTCCATTTTAAACATTGCCGCTTCCATCGAAGGCAAGTTTGATTATGCGATTGTTGACGGCAACCTTGAAGACGATCCCTGGGTAAAGATTGAACGTTATTTGGCAAGCGGCGAGTTTGGTTATTTTGGTTGCACGTGCATGCCCGGCCCGCAATTGAAACAAGCCATTGCCGTTTCAAAAAAGCTCAAAGCGCAATTTCCGGCCGTCAACGTTATCTGGGGCGGTTACTTTCCGTCCAATCATCCAAAAGTTGTACTTTTTTCCGGCTACATTGACTTCGTCGTTAACGGTCCCGGCGACAAAACTTTTCCGGCTCTAGTGCAAGCGTTAGAAAACAACGAACTGTATGAAAACATTCCCAACCTTATTTACAAAAAAGACGACGCAATCATCAAAACCAGAAAAGATGAATTGTACGATCAGGACAGTCTGCCACCGCTGCCTTACGATAAACTCAACAGCTTCTATTCCCTAAAAAAATACCTGGGAAAAACTTATCTCGGCACAAAAACCATCGCGTATCATTCCAGCGTTGGTTGTCCGTTTACCTGTTCGTTTTGCGCCGTTGTTCCCATCTACAACGCAAGGTGGAAAGGAAAGTCTGCACAAAAAATTTACAGCGACATTAAATACTTGAAGGAAAATTTTGGAGGCAACGCAATTGAGTTTCACGACAACAATTTTTTTGTTTCGGAAAAACGAACGGCGGAGTTCTCGAAACTAATCATGCACGAAAACATGGTTTGGTGGGGCGAAGGAAGAATTGACACCATCAACAAATACTCAGACGAGACGCTGGCGTTGATGCGCCGCTCGGGCTGCAAGATGATCTTCTTTGGCGCTGAAACCGGTAACGACGAAGTACTTAAAAAAATGGACAAGGGCGGTACGCAAAGCGCTGCGCAAATACGGGCATTCGCCGCACGCATGGCCCGGTTTGACATCATTCCGGAATACTCCTTCGTGTTGGGCACGCCAGCCGAAACGCCGGAAAAAGTCATGCAGCAAATTGATCAGGACATTGCTTTTATCAAGGAAATAAAAGCCATCAACCCGGCAACGGAAATTATTATTTACGTGTACAGTCCCGTACCCACAGAAGGCTCGGACATGTACAAAAATGTTTTGCAGACGGGCTTTCATTTTCCCGAAAACCTGGAAGATTGGATTGGTCCGCAATGGGACGCCTTTGATTTAAGAAAGAATCCGCTTACGCCCTGGCTTACGCCGGAAATGATTGACAAGATCAAAGATTTTGAAACAGTCTTGAACGGTTATTATCCAACGGTTTCCGACGTACGGCTAACCCGCGTTAAACGAACGATCATGCGCACGGTTGCTTCGTTGCGGTATAAATCTGGACTCTACAAAAAACCTTACGAGCTAAAAGCGATGCAGGTTTTTTGGAAGTATCGCCAACCCGAAATTGAAGGTTTTTAAATGAGACGCTTGCTGAAATATATCGTCGGGCGAACCTACAAGCCGCTGCTGGTAAAATACCTTTCCGGCACGCGAACGTATCGCTATAAAAACATCTGCCTTGAGGTACGACCCGAGGTTTTCCATCCGGGCTTTTTCTTCAGCACAAAATTTTTGCTCAACTACTTGTTACGCTTGTCCCTGACCAACAAAAGCTTTTTGGAATTGGGCGCGGGCAGCGGGCTGATTTCAATTTCCGCAGCGCAAAAAGGCGCACGTGTCGTTGCAACAGATATCAACCCCATCGCCGTTGCCGGCTTGAAAAAAAACAAACGCATGAACGAGGTTGAATTAGACATCATCGAATCGAACTTGTTCGAAAAAATTCCGCAACAACGATTTGACGTCATTGCCGTTAATCCGCCTTATTACAAAAAGAACCCCGCATCGGTGAAAGACTACGCCTGGCATTGCGGCGAGAACGGAGAATTCTTTCAAACCTTTTTTGCGGGTTTAAGCAATTATGTTCATCCAACCTCGCAAGTGTTAATGGTTGTTTGCGACGGTTGCGACAGGGAGATGATAAAACAGCTAGCGTCCAAAAATTCTTTTCGCCTGCATTGCGTAGCAACGCAACAAAACCTGTTGGAGAAAAATTTTATTTACAGCGTTCGCAAATGATGAAGGCAGCAAACCATACTGATTTTGAGGCGTACTACATTTCTTTACGAAAGAAGGAAGGGCGTTTGTACACGGACGAGGAATTGAGGCATTTACCAATTGTGCACAAAACGCATCCCCTGAAAAAAGAATGGGATGCGAGAAAAGAATCCCATCGGCGTCTGGTTGCGTATTTTTTGAAAAAAAGAAGGCCGTTGCAGATTCTTGAAGTGGGTTGTGGCAACGGCTGGTTGTGCAATCAGCTTTCAAAAATTCCGGGAGCGAGCATCACCGGAATCGACGTCAACGAAACGGAATTAAAGCAGGCGAGAAACGTTTTTCCAACACTGAGTTTTCTTCTTTGCGACTTGCAAGAGAAAATCATGGAAGAACGTTTTGACGCGATTGTTTTTGCGGCTTCTTTCCAGTATTTCAATTCGGCGAAAGACATTCTTCAACGCTGTTTTCAACAGCTAAAAAAAGACGGCGAAATAGACATTCTTGACACCAATTTTTACTCCTGTGCCGAAGCGCTGAAAGCCGCGAACCGAAGCCGTGAATATTTTACAACCGCAGGCTTTCCGCAAATGAGTGATTATTATTTCCATCATTCTTTCGATGAGCTGAAAAGCTTTGATTATACTGTTCTATACAATCCGTCCACGTTTGTTAATCGTCTCTTTCAGAAAGCTTCTTTTCCCTGGATTCGCATCAAAAAATAATGTTTCAGCAATCACTATATCACACCTTCAAGCGTTACTGCACCTTGCAATCGCACACAGTGTCGGCTTTGCCCATTGTGATTTTGATGCCGCACAGTGCCTGCAATTGCCGTTGCGTAATGTGCGACATCTGGAAAGGCAACAAGAACCTTAAACAATTGACGGAAGCCGATGTAAAGAGCCTTCTATCGGCGCTGAAAAAATTTGGAACGCAACAAGTGTTGATGTCCGGTGGTGAAGCGCTGTTGAATCCGGCCTTTTTCTCGCTCTGCGAAATATTAAAGAAGACCGGCATCAAAATCACCTTGCTTTCAACCGGTCTTGCGTTAAAGAAAAATGCCACACGGATTTTGCAATGGGTAGACGATATGATTGTCTCGCTTGACGGGCCGGAAGAACTGCACGACCGCATTCGGAACGTTCCCGGTGCTTTTGCAAAAATGCAGGAAGGCATTGAATGCCTCAAAGGCTTCAATCCAACGTACCGCATTACGGCAAGAACGGTGATTCATCAATTGAATTTTAAAAGTTGGCCAGCCATTGTTGACGCAGCAAAAACAATCCACCTGAACCAGATCAGTTTTTTGCCCGCCGATGTTAGCAGTCATGCTTTTAACCGCGAGGTATTGTGGGGCAGCGAAAGGCAAAACGAAATTTTAATTGCCGAAGAAGAATTGCCCTTACTTGAAGACGTGGCGGAGTTGATTGTGAACGAGTATGCGGCTGATTTTGAAAACCGTTTTATTACGGAATCGCCAGCCAAGTTGAGAGACATCGTTGCTTATTACAAAGCAGTGCACGGCCTGGATGAATTTCCGTTTAAAAAATGCAACGCACCGTGGGTTTCTGCGGTAATTGAGGCTGATGGCTCTGTAAAACCGTGCTTTTTTCACGCGGCATTTGGAAACATTCGCGAGCAATCCCTGACTTCAATTATAAACGGCGAGGCCGCAAAAAGCTTTCGCAAAAACTTAAGCACAACGCAAAACGAAACCTGCAAGCGTTGCGTGTGCTCTCTTCATCTTTCACCCCGCACAAACCCCGCTAGCCGTTGACATGAAAAAAGTATTGCTAACGCACTCCTATTTTCTGCAGTTTGATGCAAAGCAAAAAAAACTGGGACAACCGTATGCACCCCTGGGGACTTTGTATGCTGCCGCCGTGTTGCGTCAGCACGACTTCGACGTTTCCGTACACGACGTAATGTTTGCACACAATGCCGATGAAGTCATCCAGTGCCTTGAAAGAGTTCAACCAAGTTATTTTGTTCTCTACGACGACGGCTTTAACTATCTCACCAAAATGTGTCTCACCAACATGCGCGAAGCGGCGTTTAAAATGATTGGTTTGGCCAAACAACGGAACTGCGTCGTAATTGTTTCCAGCTCCGACAGCACCGATCACGCCGAAAAATATTTGGCCGCCGGTGCCGATTTCATTCTGCTTGGCGAAGCCGAACAAACGTTGCTGGAATTGCTTCAAAGTTTAGAAGCCGGCAGCAAGAACGTTGACACAATTCAAGGCCTTGTTTACAAGCAGGAAAACAAGGTTGGCAAAACCCCGAGAAGAGAGATTTTGAGGGATTTGGATTCTCTTCCTTTTCCCGCCTGGGATTTAATTGACCTTGAGCCGTACCGTCAAAGTTGGCTTAAACACGCGGGTTATTTTTCCGTGAACGTGGGCACAACAAGAGGTTGTCCTTTCAAATGCAATTGGTGTGCAAAGCCTATTTACGGCAATCGCTACAATGCCCGTTCACCGCAAAACGTAGTGGATGAATTGCTGCTGTTAAACGAAAACGTCAATTACGATCACATTTGGTTTTGCGACGACATTTTTGGTTTAAAGCCCGGTTGGGTACAAGAGTTTGCAGAACTCGTTTTAAAAAACAAGCTGCAACTGAAATTTAAAATTCAATCAAGAGCCGACTTGTTGGTGCAGGAAAATTATGTTTCTGCATTGGCAAAAGCCGGTTGCGAAAATGTGTGGATGGGCGCAGAAAGTGGCTCGCAAAAAATTTTGGACGCAATGGACAAAGGCACAACCGTTGATCAAATTGAAACGGCAACGGCTTTGTTGAAAAAGCACGGCATCAAACCTTCCTTTTTTATTCAGTTTGGATACCTTGGCGAAACGGGCGCAGACATTTCGTTAACGATAAAGATGATCAACAAGCTGCTGCCGCACGAAATCGGCATTTCGGTTTCTTATCCTTTGCCCGGGACAAAATTTCACGAGACGGTAAAAGAGCAATTAAAAGGGAAAGCCAACTGGACCGATTCGGATGATTTGGCCATGCTCTTTCAAAACCAGTATCCGCCGTCGTTTTACAAACAACTTCACCGCTACGTGCACAAAAGCTACCGCAAGCATTTGGCATTGAATACCGCATCGAAGCTTTTGCAAAACCCGTTGACGATGGAGTTTAACGCCGTGAAAAAAGCCTTGTCGGTGCTTTATTACATCCCCGCAACGTATCTCCAAAAAAGAAAACTCCGGCAACTCCAGCAACCCGCATGAGCAACCTTTCCGACTATATTAACGAACTCAAAACGGCGGAAGCATTTTCAAAACAGTCGCTTGTTTTTGATGAAGAATACACGGGCAACACCATCATTCAATACAAACGCAAGCGTGTACGCGAACATGTGTTGCAACTGGTAAAACCTTCGTCCTCCATTCTCGAATTAAACTGCGGCACTGGCGAAGACGCTCTGTACTTTGCGCAAGGAGGACACAAAGTACACGCCACGGATGTTTCGGAAGGAATGCTAGCAAGGTTAAGAGAAAAGAAAAGCCTTTTTTCTTTCGGCGAGAATATTACAACCGAGCTTTGCTCGTTCAACCAATTGGAAGCGCTCCAAAACAAGGGGCCGTTTGATGCCATCTTCTCCAATTTCGGCGGACTGAATTGTACGAGTGAGCTGGACAACGTTCTTGCATCGCTCGACGCGTTGCTCAAGCCCGGCGGGGTTGTAACGCTGGTTATCATTCCACCTTTTTGTTTGTGGGAAACGCTCTTGTTTTTTAAAGGACAGTTTAAAACCGCATCGCGCCGTTTCTTTAGCAGCAAAGGAAGAAAAGCGCACATCGAAGGCGTTTATTTCAAATGCTGGTATTACAAGCCGGGATTTGTGACAAACTGTTTAAAAGAGAATTTTGCGCTTCAGAAACTGGAAGGCTTGTGCACGCTTGTACCGCCTTCGTACATGGAAGGCTTCGCGGAAAAACACCCGAAACTTTACCGCTATCTCATCGCAAAAGAAGAAAGCTTAAAAGAATCATGGCCGTGGCGAAGCATCGGTGATTATTTCATCATCTCTTTGCAAAAAAAGAAGTAGGCGCAGAAGCAAAAACATTGGCCGCAGTTTGCAGAACAACTTCTTTGCCGCGGGCCTGTTTGCGAAGTTGATGAAGATATTTGTACTTGAGCCAGGTATAATACGCGATGGTTACGGCAATCTGCCGGCCTTCTCTTCCGTCTAAAAAACCAAGCTGAAAGAAATAAGATTTTGCACCGTTAAACAGCGGCGAAACAAAGCGCTTAAGGAAGGTTGCTTTTTTGTTTTGCTGTAAATATTTCTGTGCGCCTAAAAAAGCGTAATGCTCTTTTTTCTGCTCGTGCTCACTAAGATTTGAAATGCCCAAATGAATGATGGGCTGCTTTATTTTTCGTTTCGAAACGTTCGTCATTAATTTTTCATGAACGGGGAATAAATCCCACTGGCCAAACTTGCGGTTGTAAAGACGAACCACGCCTTCAAAGCCAAGCGTTCCGTAGCGAAGACGTTTGCCGGCAAAATAATTTTCACGCCTGATCTTGTAAACGCACAACCCGTCGTTCAAATCAAGACCGTGCAAAGCATTCGCCAGTTCAGGACTTACCCGTTCGTCGGCATCAAGTGACAATATCCAATCATGTTTTGCAGCGGCCGCACCTGTGTTTCTTGAATGTCCGTAGCATTGCCATTCCACAGCAATGAGTTTTGCGCCGCAAGCCCCGGCGATGGTTGCCGTTCCATCACTGCTGCCGCAGTCAACAACAATTACGTCATCGGAAACAGCGTGCGCCGAACGTATGCAAGCCTCGATATTTCGGGCTTCGTTTTTCGTGATGATAACAGTTGTAATGCAGAGCATAAGTTAAGGCACAGGTTTTAAGCGTTGATTGTATTTGCGCAACACGGCAAGAACGCTTCGTTCGTAAACGGCCATAAACTTTTGCTGAAAAGATACCGGATCGGGCTTTGCGCAATGCTTTGCAACGTCCATAGCCATTAGGTTACCGTTTGCATTGACTCGTTTTTGTTTCGTCTTTTTTGCCCACCGGCTTGCGGTAATTTTCATGAACAGAAAATCCAACAGGTTGCCAACCGTGTTGTTCAGCAACCCTTCAACGGCCTTCTTCAAAACGCTGTTTCCGGCTTCTTTGGTATAAGCAATTTTCATGGTGTGATTGGGCAGAAAATCCTTGCTCCATTGGTTGCTTTTGAACAAATTCTGAAAGGCTGCAATGCCTCTTAAAGGCAAAAGCGTAGCAAGTTCCGTAGCCGTGTAAATATTTTTTTCTTTTATCTCCAGTCCTTCTTCATCCACGTAATAATTCATGCAGAAAAAATGCTGCTTCTTAAAGAGGTAGGTAAACTTTTTAAACAAGTGCATAAAGCTTCGGGCAAGCCAGAGCCGGTTCTTTTTTGTAACAATGAAAAAATCAATGTCCGAGGTCTCGTCCGCATAGTTTTTGGAAAGCGAACCCGATACCGCCACGCCTCTTACAAAAGGAAAAGACGACAAAAATTTAGCTATTCCTTCCGCCGCATCCAACAACTTTTTAGCCGCGAGGTTTCCTTTTCTTCTGCGAATGATCAGATCATAATCGTCCTGCAAGCAAAAGAACTCGTCAAAGCGAAAAATTTGGCCTTCGTTCAAGAGCTGGGCCAATGCTCTTACAAAGTCTTCCTGCGTATAAGGACGGCGAAGGAAAAAGAAAATTTCCGTTTGCGTAAGCGGGTATTTGAAGATATCAAAGTAAGCGAGGGTGGTTAATATATCGGTCTTTGCGCACAATTCGGAAAGGTTTAAACGTTATCAATAGAAACGTAAGAATGAACGGTGAGGTTGCCGGTTTGTTTTGCGGATTCGTATTCAACCGACGCCGTCTTTCTTTTGCAGTGCGCACAAACAAACAAGGAGAAGAAAAAGCCGTAGAAAAAGATGCCTTTGTTTCGCGAAAGAATGTTTTCGGAAACCGATACTACCGCTATTAAAACAACGAACGAAATAAAAAGAAAGTTCTTTGCTTTTACCGCCAGGCGCAAACCCCAAAAAAGCGTGTACAAGTAAATCGTTAGCGCAAGCGCACCGCCCGTTAACAAAAAGCTGATGTATTGATTGTGTGCGTTCAACTTGTTTAAATAAGAGTCATAAAGCTTGTGGTTGAAATACTGTTCTTTCAATAAGTCAACTTCATCACCGGCGCCATAACCAATCAACGGCGATTTCTTTATCAAATCAGTTGCAAGTGCCCACCGCTGCATCCTCGAATCGGCAATAGAGGTTGCTACAGAATTTTCCGAAAGGTCTTCCTTCATCTCGCTTAAAAAGCGTGTACGAAAACTGCCGGCAAAGACAATTACTGTTGCCAGCGCGGCGACAAATAAAACAGAGATGCCGATAAGTCCTCTTTGTTTTTTATCCTTCAAAAAAAAGGGTGCAACAAAAAATAACAGGAGCAACAAAGCAATCAGCGTAGCTCTTGACTCCAATTGAATTAATCCAACGAGTAAAACACAAGCGGAGAAGAAATAGAGAGTACGAATTAATGGCCGCCTGGTTGACGTGCCGTAATAAAGAATGCTGGCAAGCGAAAGGGCAAGATAGAGCGAAAGATAGGTGGCGTGCATACCGATGGGTTCGGAAAAATTGTGGTTAAGGAAAGCGGGCTTTATTAAAGTTGAAAGCGGAAGATGATTGTAACGAATGATTCGCAGCGCATCAACATAGAGATAGAAAACAACAAGAACGGAAACAAAAGAAAAAGCCAGTAAGAGAGGCTTTGTGCATTTTCTTAAATCAATGCGGTTTAGAAAAAGCACCAGCGGAAAAATCAGAATTGCCGATTGCCTCGACAATAGACGAAAAGCTTCTCTCTGATTGCTTGAATAAATTGTACACATAACTGTCAGAAAAAAGACCGATGCAAGCACAAAAACTTCTTTACGAAGAAGATTATTCCAGTCATTACGCTTTGCGTGAATCAGTGTGTGAACGACAAAACTGATCAACACAACCTGGCTGTAAAAACCATCGAAAGACAGCGTCAAGAGAAATAAAACAAGGTGCCAATAACTGATTTTATTTGCAAGCCCATCGTTTTGAAGAAACATAGCTTTCATTTTTTGCGCTTTGGCAGCATTCAAAAAAATAATTTTCGTAAGCATCAATGATTTTATCCCAACTGTATTGTTGCCTTATCTTTTCGGTGTTGTTGCGTGTAAACGTTTTTTTTGTTTCGGTGCAAACGGTCTTTTCAAGTAAGGCCTTCACGCATGCCGCACAATCAAAATAAAAAGCGTCATTGCCAAGAACTGCTTTGTTGAAAATGTTGTCGTGGGCTGCAATCAGCGAACCGCTGGCCATGGCTTCGAGCAGCGAAGGATTGGTGCCGCCAACGCTGTGCCCGTGAAAATAAAGTTGCGCATTGGCCCGCAGGGCATGAACCGTTTCCTGGTCGAAAATGGCGCCGAGAAATTTTATACGGTTGTCGCTCCCGTATTTACCAACAAGTCTTTTTCCGAACTTGTTCTCAGTCTTTCCAATCACTAAAAAATTTTTTTTGCAATTGCTGGCGCTGAAACCATCTAATATCATCTCCACGTTGTTTTCGGGTTCCATTCTTGCTATCAACAAAAAGTAATCGTCTTTTGCAAGATTGTATTGCCGCAACGTTTCTTCTTCTGATGCAGCGGGAAGAACCGCACCGTAAGGAATAAACTTTGCGTTGACGGAATATTTCTTGTCGAGATAATCTTTTATGGCCGGCGAATCAGCTATGTGAAAATGACTGTGTTTTACCGCCAGCTTCTCCGCATATTTCAAAAAGCGTTGCACGGTCTTCGCGTACTTTGTTCGCTTCCATTCCATGCCGTCCATGTTGGAAACAATGATGCTATTTTTTGGAAAAAACGAATGCCAAACCGAGCTGCTCGTATAGCCCATGAAGAGCCACACGTCGAAATTATTTTTACGTGCATGACGTATGCAGTTTAGGTCGTAAACAAACTGTCCGGCAGTGCCGAGCATGTGTTCCGGATCGTAACAATGCTGAATGCTTACGCCTTTCCACGACTTGGCCACGTTGGGATGATTGTGTGAATTGTAAACGGTCACGCTATGTCCTCTTTCCACAAGTCCTGTAGCCAATTGTTCGGTGATCTGTTCAAACCCGCCGTAGTGATTGGGAATTCCTCTTGTTCCGATGATGGCGATTTTCATTGGTTTCTTGCCGTTGAACTTCCAAAAAATTTGTTCTTCATTTTTACTGCGGGATCGTATATCCGCGCCAGCAGGTTTTTGATCGCACTGCCGTCTTGCGGATGCCAGTCTGTTGTACGCGGTTTTTCAACGTGATTTTGATGCAGACAATAAGCATAAGCGGCAATGGACGTGCGGTACATACCATCGGGAAAATGCGTTAAGTCGTAGCCGTGCAAGGTGTACTTGCCCGTGAGTTGAACAATCATCCGGTTAAACGGAACGGCGATGGATTTTTGTTCTCCACTACGCATATCCTTTAGTTTTAAATGTCCGCCGTACTCTACTTTCCAATCTTTGTTCAGGTAGAGCAACAAATTCAAATGCCGGTACCAAAACTTGTGTAGCGGATGGTAATTAAAGTCAATGTGCATGTCGAGGAAACTGTTCTTCTTTCCCTGGTGAATGCCGCCGCCGTGAAAGTCTTTGTCCACAAAAACAGCTTCGTTTGAAACAAAGCGAAGAAAAGTTTGAAAGCGGTCCGAGGTGAGATCGTTATACAATTCCGCAAACAGCGGCGAAATATCCTTGATGCGCGACTTCTCAAATTTGTTGGCGGCAAAAACATAATCGCGGCTCTTTGTTTGGATCTCGGGAAGCTCTGCGTGCAGTTGCAACAGTTTTTCTTCTTCGCAAAAGTTGTCAATCACCAAATGCGAAAAAGGTTTGGCAAGAAGAAAGTTCAACCGCAGGTCTTCGCGCTGTTCTTCCAAAAATGCAAAGTCTATCATGCTTCAATTTTATTTGATGAGGCCATAAAGTTTTTCCGCCGAAGCTTCCCATGAATAACCGGCGCGGATTTGTTCTGAAATTTTTTTGAGATTATCGGTGTCGTGTTCTTTTTGAAGAATGGCTGCCAATGCTTTTTTCAAGCGTTCGTAATCCATTGGCTCAAAGAGGCTATCGCCGAAAAAAGAAAACTCTTTCATTGCCGACGAAGAAGAGCAAAGAACCGGCACCCCAACCGCACCTGCCTCTAACGGTGGAATACCAAAACCTTCAGCTTTTGACGGATAAACAAATACGTGTGCAGCGCGGTAAAATCGCAACAGGTCTTCATCACCAATGTTTGTGAGAAAATGAATTTGCTGTTTTGCGTCCGGCGTGACTACTCTCAGCATTGTGTTTAACGCTACAACCGGCTTCGTTTCGTGACCAATAAAGACAAGATGATGCCCCTTCTCGTATGCTTTCAAATCAAGATAAGCTTGAAGTAAAGCCGCATGATTTTTCCGGGGCTCTATGCGGCTCACGTAAAGAATAATATTTTCAATCCCGTATCTCTTTTTCAGAAACGCTCTTGCTTCTTCCTTGTCATGCGCTGCAAAAAACTTTTTACTCACACCGTTTGCAATTACGTGTACGGGATTACAGTTCGTCAGGTGTTTTTGGATTGATGTTTTTGAAAAAGTAGAAACTGTTGTCAGCACATCCGCTGTTTTGGTTGAGCGTTTGTAAAGAAAGCCTTTCAGCAGGCGATATCCTTTTGAAAACTCTCCGGGGTAATCGTTGAAAATAACATCGTGAATGGTAACAACCTGCCTGCAATTTTTAAACAAGGGTGTGATGTATTGAAAATGCGCAACGTCAATCCTGTGCTTTCTAATCAACAATGGAATTTCGCAAGCAAGCCGAAAAAAACTTTGCCTGCTTCTGTATTTTAAAAAGACAATGTTCTCACCCGACGGAAAGTTTTCCTGCAGTTTGCCAATATCGTTTGCAGCGAGATAAAGCACGATATCTTTCTTCACAGACATCGCACGGTAAATCTCTTTCACAAAGGTTCTTGACCCCTGGTATTCCGTATCAAAGCAGTGCGCATCCACAAATATCTTCAGTCGCTCCTTCATCCTAATTTTTCCTTTGATGGGTGAGATAAACAGCTTGCGGCTTTAAAAGCCTGTAGCCTTTTTGCAACACGGTGCGGGGCAAAAAAGAAAGTGCATAAAAACAATAACTCTTCCAGTGAAGTTTGTTTTGCACAAGCACTTTTTTCAAACTCTTTCGTGCCTTTTGCGGCTGGTAATTGTTCCACAAAAACTTCTTTGCCAAAAGAGAATGATAAGCGCTTTCCTTTAGTTGCGGGTTGTTTTGCGACTGAATGATTTGCAGCAGTTCTTCGCCTTGTTTTGCGGTAATGAAATTTTCTTCAATCACACGCTGTTTGATTTGATGAAAAGTCCGCGGCCGCCATTGTTCGTCAATGGTTACCGATTCAGGATTGAGGCGAACCTGTATCAGTGGCTCGTGAAAATTTACAACCCGTCCTTCGCTAAGAACAGACTGCCATAAGAGATGATCTTCAAAACTGTGCGCATGTTCGTTGTAACCGCCGTGCTTTAACAACGCCGTCTTTTTGCAGATAACACTGGAGTGAATGAACGGGCAAATTCGTTTTAGCACAGACCTGATCTCATCATCCGTGTAAGCCGGCGGATAATTAGTGAACACGTATTCGCCTTTTTCATCCACGTAATCAGCGGCCGAACCGGCGATGACGCAGGAAGAATGTGCGGTCATGAAGTTATATTGCTTTGCCAGGCGATGCGGATAGCAAATATCATCTGCATCAAAGCGGGCAACGTAATCGCCCTTGGCTATTTCCAGTGCTTTGTTTAGCGCTGCTGCAATGCCTTTGTTTTCCTGGTTGATTAAGACAATCCGCCCGTCGTTGAAATTACGAATGATGCTTCCGGTGTTATCGGTTGAACCGTCGTTCACAATCACCAATTCAAACTCTTTAAAAGATTGGTTCAATACCGAAGCAATCGCATCGCCGATGTAAGCCGCCACGTTATACGCAGGCATCAGCACGGATAGTTTTACCTCGCTCATGCGGCTTCCGTTTCTTTTAAGTTTAGAAAAAGCAGCGCTTCAAACAAAGGCACGATAGACAGTTGCTCAAACCAATAATCAATGAAAAAGAAGGCGAGTAACAGGAACAACAACGGGATGCCGTACGTCAGCCTCTTGTAGTGCCTTGCAAAAAAGCCCATGTAAAAAATAAAGAAGACCGCAAGGCCAATTAATCCGTATTCGCCAAGCAATTGATCGTACACCGAGGCCGGGCTGTTGGTAACGGAATGTGCGTCGGCACGCTTGCTAAAAAAGTATGTGTAAAGGTCAAGGTGGTTCGAAGAAAAATCGGGATTGATATATGCAAAACGTTGCGGGAAGCCGCCGGCAAATTGCAAAGCCGTTGCTTTAAAAGCCATCTTCGAAGAAAAGTTTCCAAGGCCAGCGCCGGTTAGCAAACAGAGCGGGTGTTGAAAAACAAAAGCACCGGTTTGCCAGTACGCAATTGCTTTTCCGGGCAACGTTGTTTGCGCATAGTTGTCAAAGTGTTCTTGTCTTTTCGTCATAAAGCATAACAACTCTTTTCGGTAAGCATTGGTATCGTCTCGGTTTTGAAACGGCGCCGAATGAATACTGGGCTGCGGAATGAAAGGCCTCTCGTTAACCATTGCAACCAATGACTTGTTTTCTTCTCTCCTTTTTGCTGCAATGCTTGCACCCAAACTATCGAGATAAAGCCTTGCCACTTTTTCTTTTCGTTGTTCAACGGTCAATACGCTATCGGGTAAAATTCTTACGTCAACTGGCTTTGCTTGTGCAGTTCTTGTTTCGTTGCGAATGCCGAAGACTTTTTCAAAAACATTTACCGCATACCTGTTGTTTTGCGGCGATACTTTGGCCATGAACACAACAAACAAAGCAAAGCAGGCAACGATGACAGTTTTCTGCACTTTGTGCGTATTGAATACAAACAACAATAACAGCGTTGCGAAAACGACTAAGTTCACAAGATTGCTGGCGGTGAACAACAACGTAACAGTACACATCATCGTCAACAGCCATGCTCTTTTCGAGAGAAAGAAAACAATTCCAAACGCATTGATGACCGCGTTGGTCGTTGACGTATCAAAGCTTAAGCCCTTGATGTAATCGCCGGTGCTGATAAAATATTTTTGATAGTTACCCTGGTATAAAAAAGGATTTAGCGCACCCGTTTCAAAAACGATGCGCAGGTATTGAAATGCAGAAACACAGGTGTTCAGAAGAAAGAAAACAACCAGCGTTTGATAGATGATTTGCGCATCCGTTTTTTCAACTATCCGTTTAATTTGATGCACCGCCAGGATGCAGGCCATCCAAAAGCCAATGCCAAACGTTAGTACCAGCAAATAGTTAAGCTGAAAAAAATGTCCGTACAAAAATGTATTCACGACCGCAAGACAAACGACGAAAGGATAAAACAGTGGCAGCCGCGGGTTTTTGAAACCGAACCCAAAACGAAAATTGGGTTGCAGTGCATAAATGAACAAGATGGCAGCGAGTTTCACCACCAGCTTTACATCAAGGAAGAGCAACAAAAAAACCAGCAAACCCCAATGGATGTTTCTTGTAAAAATGAATTTGTTCAGGAAGGCCCTGACGGGGTTCATTCGGGTTTGCTTTTGTTGGTGAAAACGCACAGCAGTAAATACGGAAACCGTTCTTTCCGGTTGCCTTAGGCTTTCAGCACTTGCTTAAACGTTTGCCAGTCGGCGCGGCGCAATTGAACGGTGCAGAGCAGAAGAAAAAGATAGAGCGCAACGCAAAGCGGTAGCATCCACACGGCTTGCAGCGAACTGTATTTATAAAGCATACCGCTGCACAAGGCGCAAAGGGAGCAGAAGAGAAGCGAGGGCCAACCGATGATCTTTTCTTCTTTCTGATAGCTTAAATAAAAGATCGTTTGTACCGAAACAGACAGCAGGTAAGAAAGAGCCGCGCCTTCGTTTTGATAGAGTGGAATGAGCAGCAAGTTTCCGGCAACGTTCACAAAAAAACTCAGCACAAAGCTGCGGAAAATAAGTTTCATGTTGCCGTGCGCAAAATGAACGGTCCACAAAAAATTATTCAGGTAAAGAACGGGCAAGGTCATTGATAAAATGAAGACGGTACGGATGTTCACACTGCCGTATTTGCCACCGGTGATGCTGTCAATTAATGGGTTCCAAACTACGTTCAGGCACAGAGCCGCGAGACAGGCAATGACCATCTCGGCCCGCAAGAGCAATTGAACGCTTTCGTTCTGACCAAGGTTTCGTCCTTCTTTTACAAGCCGTGTAAAATAAGGAAGGAGCAAGGGCGCAATCACCAGCAAAGGCAAAGAGGCCGCTTCAAAAGCTTTGTAGGCAAAGCTGTATTCCGCCAGTTTAAAAGCCGGAAGAAAAAAACCGATCAAAATCCAATCTACCCTTGCCAAGGCCGATGAAAAAAGAACGACGCCGAGTTGCGGGAAGGCATCTTTTATAAAATTTCGGTACGCTTTCCACCGTGGAAAACTTGCGAACGGCGTTTTTAAAATTTTACGGGTAAGTAGAAAACCGGCCACCAATTCGGACGCATCGGCCAGCACAAAAACCGGAACCGCAAGAGCAAGGCTGATTTTGTTTTCGAAAAACAAAACCCCGATGCAGAGGCTTTTGATCAGCGTAGCTGAAACCGACATGTAAAGCATCGTTCGGAAACGTTCGGCGCCTGCGGCAAGGGCTTTAAACGGTGTTGAAAAAAACAGCAGCAACTTTCCGGCGCCAACCAGCAAAAGGGCTTGGTGGTGGCTGAAAAAGGAAGGGAAAAGAATCAACAGAATAAACAACGCTGCGTAAAACAAAAGGCCTGCAACCGCGGCGTGAAAAAAATGAAGCGATAAAAGCACCGGCCTGTCTTCGCCCGCCGCAATTTTTTTAATGATGATTTGATCGAGGCCAAAGGAAAGAAGTGCAAAGGCCGTCAGAAAAATGGCCAACGTCCAGTTCAATTCACCAAAATCGGCTTTGCTTAAACCCTTCGACAAAAAATAAAATACCGCCAGGCTGAAAGCCTGGTTGATGCACAACTGAACGGTATTGGCGGAAAGGTTGGCGCGGAAGCTTTGCTTCATCGCAAACTAAATACGAAGATTTAAGAAGAGGGTTGTTTGCAAAACAGGTTGTCGTAAATCTTTTACCAGCGCTGTGCCTTCCATTTTTGCTTTCCGCAAGCAGCAGATCTTCCTTTCATCTTCACATTCAGCCGGTACGCCGAATAATCGCGGCCTTTAGCGGATGCGGTACGATTTTACGTGTGCAAATACACCCTTAAACCTCCATCTCTTTTTCCTGAAAAACCAATCTTACATCGTGGTGTCCTGGCTTGCGCAAATGTTTACAAACAGGGAAGGGTTCTTCCCTGTTCTTTTTTCTGCTTAAATTTCTTTTCGTTCTGTTAAACATTTTTTTCCGCCTGCAGTCTATGGTTCGCTTTGGCTTTCTTAACAGACCCTGTATTTTGTAGCTCAATTTTTTCGTCATGAAAAAAATCATTCATTCCTTTTACCTCGCTTTCGTATTGCTGACGGCCGGCGCTGTCACCACTGCTTTTGTTCAGAATACAGAACAACAAACCGAAACGTCTTTTCATTTTCCGTACAAACAAGCCGGTCTTACGGAGCGCCAGGCGGCCGCCCACTTGCTTTCCCGTTTTACGTTCGGTGCAAAGCCGGGCCAAATAGACGAGGTATTGAATGAAGGTTTAGAGTCCTGGTTTAAGCAGCAGCTCGAAGGCAGCCTGCCCGACCCAAAAGTTGACACGGCACTTGCCGGCTTTGAGTCGCTAAAGATGACCAACGAAGAAATTGTAAAGACTTATCCCCGGCCCGGAGAAGTTTTACGGCTGGCGATACGCGATGGCTACATCAACAAGGATTCGGCAAGAACCGACAGGAAAGAATACCGCGACTCGCTGAAAGCTTATATGGACCAACACGGCATGAAGCCCCAAGCCGAATTGCTGCAACAACTGGCGGCACAAAAAATCATTCGCTCCGCTTACTCCACTAATCAATTGCACGAAGTGCTTACCGATTTTTGGTTTAATCACTTTAACGTGGCGGCCAGTAAAGGCGGCATTCAGCAATACCTTACTTCCTACGAACGGGACGCCATTCGTCCAAATGTAACGGGCAAGTTTGAAACCCTGTTGCTGTCAACCGCCAAGTCACCGGCCATGCTTACCTATCTTGACAATGACAAAAGCACCGTGAACCCTGAGAACATGCAGGAAAGCCAGAAGAAATTTGCAAAGATGCGGGACGTGGTCATAGACCAAATGATGGAGAATGTAAAAGACAGTACGGTGCAGCGCAACCTACAGGGTCAAATAAGAAGAGTAAAAAACGGTGGCCTAAACGAGAACTATGCCCGCGAAATCATGGAACTGCACACGCTGGGTGTTGACGGCGGCTACACGCAAAGCGACGTCACGCAAGCGGCCCGCATTCTTACCGGCTGGAGCCTGAACCCGATGGTCGAATACGGCCTGCGCCCCAAGCGCATGCCCAATGAAAAACGCCTGGACCAAATGGGCTTTGTGTACGACGACAACTTTTTGTTTGCTGCCAACAAGCACGATAAAGGGGAGAAAAAAGTATTGGGCGTAACCTTTCCGGAAGGCGGCGGTTACGAAGAAGGCACAAAGTTGATTCACATGCTGGCTACACATCCCTCAACGGCAAAATTCATTTCTAAAAAACTCGCCGTACGTTTTGTGAGCGACGTACCGCCGCAAAGCCTCGTTGATAAAATGACGAAAACATTTTTGGACAAGGAAGGCGATATCAAGCAGGTATTAATTGCGATGGTCAGTTCGCCGGAATTCTGGAACAGCCAAGCCTTGCGTGAAAAAACAAAGTCGCCGTTTGAAGTAGCCATCAGCGCCATTCGCGCCACAAACGCAACCATCATTGCACCGGCGCAGGTTTATCAGTGGATCAACAAGATGGGCCAACAAGTTTACAACTACCAGGCACCAACCGGCTTCCCTGACAGAGGCCAGTATTGGATCAATACCGGCTCACTGCTGAACCGCATGAACTTTGGGCTAGCCTTTGCTTCCGGCCGCATTCCCGGTGTGAAGGTTGACTTGCTCGCCCTCAACGATCACCACGAACCCGAAAGCGCCGAGGATGCGCTGCGCAAGTATTCCAAAATTTTGTTGCCGGAACGTAACGTTGACGAAACGGTGAAGCGCTTAACGCCGATGCTGACCGAACCGGATTTGCAACAAAAAGTGGACAACGCGGCCGGCAAAACTCCTACGGCACAAACCTCCATGCAGAGCAGCAATGCCGATGAAATGATGACGACGCAAAACACAAACAAAGGCGCTAAAAAATTGCTGAACAAACGAAATCTTGAGCCGCAGATTGTCATGGCCAAAGGCAATAACTCTATGTTGGGACAAGTGGTGGGCATCATCATTGGCTCACCGGAATTTCAACGGCGGTGAGTAGGAGTACGCATAAATCATGAATCAAAAATCTAGAATCGCAAATCTCAAATTGTTCTTATGCTTTCACGCAGAGTATTTTTAAAAGGCGGTGCGCTGGCACTGGTAACGGCCGGCATTGGCGGAGTGCCTTCGTTTATTGCGAAAGCCGCCGGCAGCCGCAAACTCTTCATGCCGTACAAGCGGGCCAAAGTTTTGGTCTGCATCTTTCAGCGCGGCGCCATGGACGGCTTGATGGCCGTAACACCTTTTACCGACACGTATTTGAAACAGGCAAGGCCGACCTTGTTTATGTCGGCAGCACAAGCAGCAGCAAAACCGTTAATTGATTTGGACGGACGCTTTGGACTGCATCCTTCCATGAATGCTTTTGCGCCATTCTTTAAAGAAGGTCGCCTGGCGGTTGTGCACGGCGTGGGTTCGCCCAACAGCACGCGGTCGCACTTTGACGCACAGGATTACATGGAAAGCGGCACGCCATTCAGTAAAGGCACCGACAGCGGCTGGCTTAACCGCGCCGTGGGTTTACTGGGCCACGAAGCGGCGACGCCTTTCCAGGCCGTGAGCATGACTTCTGCGCTGCCCCGTTCTTTTTACGGTGATAATCCGGCGGTAGCCATTTCCAATTTGCAGGACTTTGCCATTCAAATGCGCGGCAACAATGTGGCTGCAAATACGGCGGCCAAGAGCTTTGAAGAATTGTACGACAAAACCTCTTCTTCGCTGTTGAGTAAAACCGGCAAGGAAAGTTTTGAAGCCATGAAGATTTTGAAGAGTGCAGACGTGAAAAATTACCGTCCGGCAAACGGAGCGGTGTATCCGGCATCGCCGCTGGGCAATTCGCTAAAACAAATTGCACAGTTGATTAAGATGGACGTGGGCACCGAGATCGCTTTTGCCGAATGCGGCGGCTGGGACACGCATTTCAACCAAGGCACGGAAGCCGGCACTTTTGCCCGCAACGTGGAAGATTTGAGCAGCAGTATTACTGCTTTCTGGACCGATCTTGGCCAGTTACAGGATGACGTGGAAGTCATGACAATGACCGAGTTTGGCCGCACGGTTCACCAAAACGGAAGCAACGGTACGGATCATGGCCGCGGTTCCTGCATGTTTATTTTGGGCAATGATGTGGCCGGCGGCAAAGTACACGGTAAAGTGCCCGAGCTGGCGATTGAAAACCTTGAAGACCGCCGCGACCTGCCGGTAACAACCGACTTCCGTGCGGTGTTTGATGAAGTAGCCACGGCCCACTTGCGCATCCGCGACAACGGCAAGCTGTTTCCCGATTGGAAGGGAACTGGTATTGGCGTAATGAAACCAATATAATTAGTGAAGAAATAAAATGAAGACCGGCGCTGAGCCGGTTTTTTGTTTTTGTAAAAACCAGACAAGCTATTTTTCATCTTCTTTCTTCTGCACCGCTTATCAATTTATTCAGCCAAACAAGGTAGTTTACAATACACAATAGCTTACATTACCTTAGCTTGCTCAAAATCTTAAAACATGAAACCATTATTTTTAGCAGTCGCGACAATTGTCTTTGGCTTCGGCAGCAAAGCCCAGTGCGAAAAAGTGCTTCACTTAAGCTCTTCCAAAACGGATTATCTCAATGACAGTAACGCCATACAAAAGTCAAAAGATGAAAATACGGTGGTGGATATAACCAAAACAACCATCACCATTATTCCCAACGGAAATGCAAACGATGCGCTTAGCGGAAAAATTGAAGAAATTTCCTGCGATTGGCCTGTTCCATTCAAACAGGGCAAAACGGTTATAAAAACCGTTTTGTATGATGCCAGCGGCGACGATAAAAATGCGACTATCACGATTGAAGCCAAAGACGGGAAGGTTTTTTTGCTCGCAGAAGCCAAGGAAAGGCCTGACCAAAAAATACGGCTTGTCGTTAACAAGTTTGAAGAAAAGCAGTAAGCGCTATAAAAGCAACGGCGAAATGCTTTGCCGTTGCTTTTCAGTTTTCAATTTTTACAAACGACCACATTTTATTCCTTTTAACACTTCTCGCAGAAGCCTTCGTTCAACAGAACTGTTTACAAAGCATGACTGATGATTTCTTAACGCACCTTCTTCAGCATCGGCACGGCCATCATTCCTCCTGCATCTCTGTAATCAATTAACTGCCGGTCGCCTTTACCGTTAAAGCGGTAGCGGGTTCGTGTAAGGCTGCCAACAACGGTCAGTGCCGTTTCTCCCGTGTATTCAAAATGAACATCGCTCCTTGCTTTAGACGTATTGAATTCGTCAACTCTTTTGTTGGCGTCATTGGTTTTCTGCAGCCAATCTTCCCGCTTTTTTCCGCAACATGCCATGGAATTTAATTTTTTAATCTTCAGAATATTCAGGCGGCTTCGGCGGGTCGTTTTTTGTTGTTCCTTGCTCCAATAAACAAGCCGCACCGGAAAGTGCCAGCCAGTACAAAACTTTTTCTTTCCAATCAATACCCAACCACAGGGCAATGGGTAAAGCAATCCAAATACTCAAACAATAAAAACAATCAAGCAGGCGGCCAAAGAAACCTTCTCCCAGCCGCCTGCGAAAATGATAGACGAGATCAAAAGGCCCGTCTTCTTTCGACAGCAAATGCGTAAGCCGCCACACGGCTAACACAGCCAGTACAAAACGAAAAATTATTGCTGGCATGTCAGGTCGTTCTTTTGCTGATTACTGATTGCTCATTGCGCTCATTTGTGTTCCAAATAAAATTGCGCACTGGACAAATAAGGTCCTTCGATGCCGGTATTGTAACCGTTAGTTCTGCGCATGGCGCCTTCCAAACCGATGGAAATCACGGCAAATTGTTCGGTCATTTTCAGCCAACCGCCTTCGCTTGCCGATGGTTGCAGTGTGACGTTTACAAAACCGCTCGTTCCAAAATCAGCAATGGTTCCCGTGTAGCCCGGACAATTGTTACCGTCGGTGTTGCCGCCATTGCTTCCGCTGGCCAATGTTCCCGTAACGGTACCAACAATGCTTGGCGGTGCGGTAAGGTCAACGGTAATCTGCTGCGGGCATTTGCCCAGGGTTAAAGTATAGTGATCTACGAAACCGTAAGGATCGTTCGACTTGAACGGAACTACCAACGGGGTATTCAGTTCCGTGTCCTTCATACGGTACAAACCACAGGGCACACTCTCAAGCGTTGCGGTAAAATGCACGTCACCAATGCCGAAATCGAGTGGCCGGTTGTGAATGTAGAGCGCAATTAAATCTTTCGCGGCTGGAACAAGGTTGCCGGAACCGTCGTAGCCTTCTACCAAAAAATAAACGGTGCCCGGCGTGCCGCCGTCATACAGCGATGATGCAAGTTGCATGTACCGATCGAGGTTGCTGAACTCCCAGTCAACGCCGTCGAAGAATACTTCCGCCTGTATGTTGATGTAGGCCGGAACGCTTTGCAAAGGCCCACCGTCCACGTGCAGCGGCGTGGAGAATGGCCCTACCAGATCACCATTGTAAAGCGGCAGAAAGCGTTTGGAAAATTTCGGGTGCAAATAAGCCTGGTTCACGAATTGCCAAGTGCCTCCAGATTTCTTGTAACGAATGGTGTAGCGGCGAATCACCGGATCATTTGGCTTGCGCTGCAGATTGTACATACATCCTTTCACGTCAATCAATCCACCCCAGCAGGCACAATCCACACCGAAACCCGCCTGCGAATTGTGCACGGTAATCTTTCCGCTTGCGCTTAAGTGATTGTTGTAACCGTTTCTGTCCAAAGCCGCAGCGGATAAACTGCCGGTTGTGTTTTGAGCGCCGCCGATGAAGACGTTGCCCAAGCTGCCAATCAAGTTGCCGTTGAAACAAAGCGATGTTGGCCGCACTTTTTCGGCGGGTAAACAGAAATTGATTTGTTTGATTTGCGGCACGTTGAAGTAAGGCGTGCTTTCAAACAGCGTAACCGTGGGGTGAAGCGAGTCGGTCACTTTTACAATAATGTCGGGCCGCACCTGCACCAGCACGTTTTCGCCCGAAGCCACGTCGTTGAATATTTCGTTCAGGGCCTCGGCAATTGTTTGCGTAAAGCGGAAGATGTAATTACCGTTCATGTCGGTGATGGCATTGCCTAATTCTAATTTATCACCCGTACCCGTATAAGGACCGCCGGCGAGTTCGGAAACCGAGCGGTCGTATTCCAAAAAATTCAGCGTGAGGTTGGGTGCCGGTTCGGTGACGCAGGCCAACCGAATGCCGTCAACGATGTTGCCGATGCCGATCTTGTCAATCCGCGACAAGGTGCTTTCCGTAGAAAGGTTGGAAGCGGTTACGGAGTTGGCAAGGGTAAAATTGGCCAGCGCATCGCCTGCGGCCGTGCTTTCGGCGTTGCTCTTTGCGCCTTTGCCCGTTTGTGTTTCTTTGCGCTGAAAGACGTCGGCGATTTGTATAGGCGTTTGCACCTCGTCAACCAGGTTGATCATGATGGGCGTGAAGAAAGGCGGCGGATCGGGAGGGTTGGGAATGTGAATTGGCGGAATGCGTTCGGGATACAATTTGGTGATGACCTCGCGGATCTTGTCCATCTTCAGTGCCTGCAAAAACTTGGCATAAGTATCAATCACTAAGTAACGCCTGATGCAGGGATTGAAAACACAGCCGTTGCTGTACAAGGTTACGTTGCCGTAAATGAGGTAATCAAACACCGATGCCGGCGAGGAGCAGGTAAGCACAAGGTCATTGAAATCCTTGTCGCTGCCGGCGTCGTTCGATTCGATGTCGAAGACAAAATTGCCGCCCGAGAGCGTTGGAAATTTGATTCGCGTGTCCGAGAGGCGGAAGCCGGTTCCCGGGTCGTTTAAAATGGCAATGCTCCACTGCGTACCCGTTACCGAAACGTCGGCCGTTCCGGCTTTGGCGTCGTAGGTGCCGTTGCCCGTGGCCGCTCCGGCCACCACAAAGCGTTGGGGAAAAGAGGCTTCTTTGGACTTTACGCGAATGGTCCAGTTGCCTTGCATGGAAATTAGCATAGCGTATAAATTTTAGGTGAAAAATCAACGTTGCTTCATCAGGGCAGGGCGAAACGCACCGCTTGCGGCCAGAGGCCGAACGGTTGAAGCTTTGAAAAAAATGTTTAGGTAGAGTGCGAACAAAAACAGTTGAAGCCGGGTTCGATTCCTCTTCCGAAGGCGGAACGGCTTCGTTTACACAGAGGCATTTTCATCCAGAAGCCAATTCTCTCTTAAAGCTATCGCGTATTTTGCGCAATCGCAATAGCTCAACCGTGATGCCAACGCAAATTTTATTTCCTGGCCTGTAAAGGCGGATAAGAAGAAACAAAAATAGCAGCGCCTTGTGTACAAAGGGAGGTGAAAATTCTCTTTTAACGGGTGTTTTTCCCGCGTTTGCATTTCACGGAAAACCGCTTTATTTTCATGGGAAGAATCGCTGCCCGCCCGTCTTTTTTCCTGCCTTCTGAATCAGGTTTTTCTTCCGCGACTGTTTTGAAAAAATCTTGTTCACTGACTAAAACCATCCTCATGGCAACAAAAAATCCCTTTCGGTTTGCGCATCCTTTTTTTACAACGCTTCCGCAGGAAGAACGGTCGCTGGTTCCGGGCCTTGGCCACCGCATGACCGATTTCATCAAAACAAAACTGGAAAAAATACCGGATCCAAAACGCGAGCCAACCATGGCACTCGAAGAAATTATTGGCCACGACGGTGCAAAGCAAATTGAGGCTTCGAAGGCCATCCGGTTTCACGCCGTTGGCGATACCGGCCATGAAAACGGGTTTGACGAAGAAGCCGTTGCCGATGCCATGGCTGCGGATTATGACATCAGTCACCCTGAAAAATGTCCCGCTTTTCTGTTTCACCTGGGCGATGTGATTTATTATGACAATACCGACCGGGGGTATCAGGCGCAGTTTTACGTTCCTTATCGCAAGTATCCCGGAAAAATCATTGCCATTCCGGGTAACCACGACGGTGAAATCTTCCGGTACGACGGCAAGCCCACAGGACAGAAAACAACACTGGAAGCTTTTCAGAAAAATTTTTGCGCACCCAAACCGGCTGTTCCGTCCGGTGCGGGAACCATTTATCGCGAGATGGTGAGTCAGCCCGGCGTGTATTGGTTGCTGGATGCGCCTTTTGTCAACGTCGTCGGACTCTATTCAAACGTTGCGGAAAACCCAGGCTTTCTTGAAGCGCCTTCCATTGGACAAAAGCAAATGGACTGGCTGGTGAAAACGCTTGCCGGCATTAAAAAGCAGCGCGACAAAGGCATCCGCAAGGCGCTTTTCATTGCTACGCACCATCCGCCGTTTAGCAACGGAAGTCATAGCGGAAGCGCGGAGATGCTGGCCGACATTGACAAAGCCTGCCAACAAAGCGGAATTATGCCGGACGTGGTGCTGGCGGCCCATGCACACAGTTATCAACGCTATACACGAAGCGTAAATTTTCAGGGAAAACCGATGGACATTCCGTTTCTTGTTGTGGGCTCTGGCGGAAGAGGGCTTCAGCAGGTAGTTCCGGCAAGCGGGCAAAAGATGGGCGATCACAGGTACGATAAATCGTTGATGGGATTTGGTTACCTGAGCGTTACCGTCACAGAACGCCTGGTAACGCTGAACTTCATCCAAGTGCAGGGCGAAACGAAAACATCCTTTGACAAGATAACCGTGGACTTAACGACCCACCGTATCGCGTGACGCCTCTACGGCAAATCTTCTTCGTCTCATCAACATCGTTTAAACTTTTTACTAAAAAGAAGCGGCACTTGTGCCGCTTCTTTTTATCGCTAACCCAAGTTGATTGAAGTGTTTTTAAAGCTTTTCAAAATTCAACACGGCTGGCACTGTTCCATCTGGGCTTACAATGTCGATGTGGTACTTACCGGCGCTTAACCTCGTAATTGCAAGCGGGAATGTTTTTGCAGCAGACAGCTTTATTTCTCTTTGTTGTACCAATTGTCCGTTACTACTCAGGATAGATACTTTGTACGTGCCATTAAACATTCCTTCTTTTGCGGCAACGGTAAGCGAAGCAGCATCAGAAATGGGGTTGGGAAATACCGCAAGCTGCATCTTGCTTGCACACAGGCCTGTCACCATTATTGTTTTGGTGTACCGATTGCTGCCGTCAAGATCAATTGATTTAATGCGAACA
Source organism: Flavisolibacter ginsenosidimutans (assembly GCF_007970805.1). Taxonomy (GTDB): domain Bacteria; phylum Bacteroidota; class Bacteroidia; order Chitinophagales; family Chitinophagaceae; genus Flavisolibacter; species Flavisolibacter ginsenosidimutans. The sequence continues at coordinate 3,035,852 of NZ_CP042433.1, forward strand.
TAAAGCAGGGATGCCTTAATCGCATTGGTTAATGCAAAGGTGAAGAGATAGCCGGGTTCACTCTTTGCCGCCACTTCACTCAGCTTTGTAAACGATGTATTGCCCTGGCTTACTTCCACTTCATAGCTTTTCAGGTTAAGCTGTTTTTCTACTTTCCAGGCCAAGTTCACCTCACAGTCTTTCATACACTATCCCTGCGCTATATCTGGACCAGACATGCGCCACCTTATAGCGATCCTCTATCGCTTACGGCAATTGACTGATTTCTGTCCAGTATAACCCCGTCCATCCTGCTCTTTTGCGGTATTGTACGCACAGACCCGAACGGTTTCTTTGCATACTGCCTTTGCACAACTAATCTTGTTTTCGAAAGAGTTAACTGGTGTACCGGATGAGCTCTAACGGTGCCATCATCTTCTCTTCGCAAACCCAATTTTTCACTCAAAAAAAATGTTTTATGGCAAAACAAAAAGGCATCATTAAGTTAGAAGGTACTATTGGCGATATTACCTTTTTCAAATCAAAGGACGGCTATTTGGCCCGCGGACATAACCCTGTTTCGGGAGCAAGGATCGCCACGGATCCTGCTTTCCAACGCACCCGTGAAAACGGCCGGGAGTTTGGCCGTGCCGGAAAAGCCGGCAAGCTATTGCGGAGTGCCCTTCGGTCTCTTTTGCAAAACACTGCAGACAGTCGGATGGTCAGTCGGCTAACGACGGAAATGCTCAAAGTGGTTCAAGCAGATGCCACCTCGCAGCGCGGTGAACGGAACGTGTTGGATGGGGAAACCGAACTGCTCTCCGGTTTTGAATTCAACAACGATGGGAAGTTAAGCACTACGCTACTCGCCCCGTTTTCCACTTCTATCAGCCGCACGGAAGGCACGCTTACTGTTGACGTTCCTGCTTTTGTGCCCGAACGGATGGTTGCCGCCCCTGCAGGGGCCAGCCATTTTAAACTGGTATGTGCCGGCGCCAGTATTGATTTTGAAACCGGCGAGTATGTTACCGACGAAAAAAGCTCGACTGAGCTGCCCGTTAACAGCACGCCCACGGCTGCCATTCATTTTAATTGCGCCGTAATGCCGGCCAGCACCAAGCCTCTCTTTCTTCTGTTAGGCATTTCCTTTTACCAAGAGGTAAACGGCGCTCATTACCCCTTGAAAAACGGCGCTTATAATGCGTTGCAAATCGTGGGAGTAGCCGGTTAGTTTTCCTGCAGGCTTTCTTAGGAAAGCCTGCATTTTCTTTTTTCACTTCCTTAAAACACTTTGTTATGCAACCCTCGTTTGATTCGACTGTTAAAACAGGCACTGCAGCCGGAACCATGCTTATTATTTTGGCAAACATCTATTCGGAAGATGTGATTCGCACCGCTTTACTGGCTGCTGTAGGAGCGGCAGTAAGCTTTGGTGTCAGCCTTCTTCTCAAAGCTATTGCCAACCGATGGCAGAAGTCTTAATGAAAAAGAGGCCAGAAGGCCTCTTTTATTTTAAAAACATCTGTATTCGCTCTTCTTTCAAACCCGTATATCTGCAAAACTCTTCAATGGAGATAAAACTGCCCACCGGCTTGTTTAATTCCTTGCGAATTTTCGCCAAAAGCTTTTGTGCTGTACGCTCTTTGCGACCGGTGATGTTCATTATATCCTTGGGGTAGATTACTATCCGGTATGGAAGAAGTGTTGTCATAGAGCAGTGGGTTTTGTACTGCTAAAATGATTTTCTCTTCGCCTTTCAACAACCCTGTAAACACGGTTCAATAAGTCAATTCCCTTACTTATATTAAATAAACAAACCGTGTTTCCCGTACTTGAAAACATGGTTCTCCTTATTTCCCGCGCCCGTCAATGTCCCCATTTTGCGGAGACAACAAATAACCTCATATGAACCACTTTATTTCCCTTGCCGAAGCCAGCGAAATGACTGCCCGGTACCGTCAACAACGAAATGCTATTCTACAACCTTCTTTTCAAAACCTTAACCTTCTCGCTGTTTGCGAGACATTTGACCGAAGTGGATTTGACGCCCTTCTTTCCAAGCCTGCCTGTGCCTTTATCCGAATTTATTACGGAATGGACGCAGATATGAAAATCCATGCTATTATTGTAGCCGCTGATGAGAACAACCAAGACATTCTTCCCACTGTAGCCTTGGCAAACGAGGTGGATGATGATATTTTGGACCGTGCAAACCGGTGCCCGGATTTGTGTCCGCCTGATTCGCCGCTCATCGGCTAAAATCAACAACTGCCATGGACTTTGTTACCAATGCCTTTTTAAGTTTAACTATTGGTATTGGCGGGGTGATAGGGTTGCTCCGGTTTCGAAAAATAGATTACCGCTATCACCCCTTTCTTTTCTTGGTTTGGAGTGCCTCTATTCAAGAAATTCTGAGCATCATCATTTTGTACCGGGGTTATTCCAATAGTGTATTTTACAATGTATATTCCCTAGCAGAGGCCCTGCTTCTCTGCTGGCAGTTCCGGCGCTGGGAAGTATTGAAAAGCAAGCTTTTTTACAGGGTTTTACAAGCCGGGCTTGCTCTTTTCTGGCTCGTTGAATGGCTTACTGCATCTCGCAACGACTTCCTTTCATTCTTTATTATTGCTTATTCTTTTCTTGTGGTTCTTCTCAGTATTACGGGTGTGAACCAACTCTTGTTCCAGGACACTTTACCGCTTTACCGCAACCCGGTTTTTCTTCTTTGCCTTTGCTTTATCCTTTATTTCGGGGTTTCGGCGCTTGTAGAAACTTTTTGGATGACGGGACTGAAAGGCAGCAAGGTTTTCCGGCTGAACGTATATGCCCTTCTTTGCTATATCAATCTGCTTACTAACCTCTTTTTTGCTCTGGCGATTTTATGGATGCCCGTGAGACTTCATTATATATTGCAATCCTGATTACCGGCGTAGCGATGGTAAGCCTCACGCTTTATTTTGCCGCTTCGGCGATCTGGCACCAGCGTAAGCATGCCCGCATTCAGCGGCAGAATTTTCTGGATGAAATTGGCTTGTTGGAAAAAGAACGGGCACGTGTGGCACGCGACCTGCATGATGAGCTTGCGCCCCTTCTTTCTCTCACACGGTTTCAACTCATGAGCGTCCGTGAATCAAACGGAGACGAGGTTCTGCAAAGAGCCAGTGCGAACCTCCAACGGGTGATGCTGCGCATGGGCGAAATAGCCGTTGACCTAAATGCGGGTGCCCTCGTTCAAAAGGGGCTGCGGTTTGCCTTGACGGATTTTTTTCTTGAACTGGAAGGCCTTTCTTCTTTACGCATCCGGTTTTGTTACGATGTTAGACGCGAAATTCCGGCGCAAACTGGCATTCATCTTTACCGGATTGTGCAGGAAGCAGTGCATAATGCCTTTAAACATTCCGGCGCAAGCCAGGTGGATGTGCACGTAAAGGAGCGTTTGAACCAGCTCTTTCTTTATGTTGGCGATAACGGCACAGGGTTCCGCTGCCGTGAAGCCAGCCAAGAGCAAATAGGCATTGGCCTGCAAAGCATTCGCAGCCGTACAGGTATGCTGGGCGGCCGGCTTGAATGCCGCTCGTCGGCTCAAAAAGGAACTACTTATTTTTTTCAATTCCCTTTCCCCTCCAAAACAAGCTTATGATCAAGGTTTTTCTTGCGGACGACCTGCCTATTTTTCTTGAAGGGCTTCAGTCCATCCTGCAGTACCAGGCGGTGGTTGCAATTACATCTACAGCGGCTAATGGCATCGAGGTTTTGCAACAATTGCCGGAAAAGATGCCTGATGTTTTGATCACCGATATTCAAATGCCGGAAATGAACGGCATTGAACTTACGAAAGAGATTTTTAAGCATTATCCTTCCATCCGAGTGATTGGACTAACGATGTTCAAAGAGGATCACCTGCTTGTGGAAATGCTGGAAGCAGGCGCCCGGGGCTATCTCCTGAAAACCTGTACCAAAGAACAAGTGTTGGAGGCCGTGCAGGCCGTTCACGCAGGCGGGTTCTATTTTTGTTCGGGCACCACACCAAAGCTCACCAGACTTATTGCAAAGAGCCACCTGAGGGGTTTTCCGAAAATGGAAGAAGGGAAATTCTCTGCTACGGAAATTCAGATTATTCGAGGTATTTGCGAAGAAATGTCCACCCGGGAAATTAGCCAAAGCCTGTACCTTGGCGAACGGACAATTGAATCATACCGGCACAAGATTTTTGAAAAGGCCGGGGTGAAGAACATGGCTGGACTAGTGATCTATGCGGTTAAGAACGGGTTATATGAAGTGTAGGAGTTAGGGTTAGGGATCGATGTTTTGGTTTGGATCGAATAAACTGTAGTTCCCTTTAGAGAAACCACAGAAACCCGATTGCCTCTTGAGAGATGGCTGATTAGTTTCACCATACACCAACCAACCGGCCATGAGCTATAAAACGCTGACCTCCGACGAGAAACAACGGCTGTTTTTCACCAAAACCTACTTGCTCAATCATTTGCATCGCTCTTTCTGTCTTTCCGATATGGCACGGTATGCGGCCATGGGTTTACCGCGGTTCAACGATGGTTTCTTGCTCTTGTTTGGCTCCCTGCCGATGGCCTACCTGCACGAAAGCCGATTACAGTTTGGCTATTTTCTTTTGCTGCATACCGATAAACCGATTAAGGAGATTGCGGGCCTGTGCGGTTACCGGCATTATAAAAATTTCTTGACGGCGTTCCGGAAGCGTTTTGGTGTGTGTCCGAGCAGCCTGCGGGGGGCTTTTTTTAGCGCCGCGCAAACCGTTTTTATCCCTTTTGCAAACCCATTTGATTTGGAAATGGGTCTTAAAAAAACTGATCTTTAACCTGAATTTCCTGCATCTTTTCAGCGGCTGATGCATTTCAATTTTATTGTATGAGACATCTTTCCGCCGCTTCTTTTGTTTCCGTCTTCCTGCTTTTTCTTTTTGGTTATACTGCCTTCAGTAAGTTGTACGCCTTGCGGCATTTTGCCGATGTGTTGTGGCAAGCGCCGCTGATTGGACGAGGAGCGGACGCGGTGGCCTGGACAGTGCCGCTGACAGAGCTTGCCGTTGTTCTGCTCCTTCTTTTTTCCTGCACCCGCCTGTATGGCCTTTACTGCTCACTCTTCCTGCTGTGCGTTTTTACCGGTTACATCGCCTACATGCTGCTGGCCGGAGGCGCCCTCCCCTGCCAATGCGGGGGTGTAATCGGGGCGATGGGCTGGAAGACGCATTTGGTTTTCAATGGCGTGGTAACGGGACTGACCGTTTACGGCATTGGCCGAGAGAAAGCAGGACGAGCGGCTGCATCGAATCAATCAACATGCATGCGTTGACATAGCCGTGCCGCCTGAGAATCAACAGGGGAAGCCGAAAACCTGCGAAACGAGTAGGCGCCATTTTTCTTTTAAACTTTTTTTTATGAAAAAGATTTTGCCCGGCATTTTTGCAATTGCCCTGGCTTTTGCCGCCAGTGCGTTTACCACGCCTTCCACGAGAACCGCCGATGACCCGCTTTACCACTGGTTTGCGCCGAACGGAACTTACCTGGGCCAGCGCACACAGGCCGCCCAAGCCGCTATTTGCGACGGCGACAACCAGGTTTGTGCCAGTGGTTATGAGCAAATCACGGTGAACGGGGAGAACCAAACTATCCCCGTTGAAGAGAGTTATTTTGACGATGTTTTAAAGCCCTAAGCTTTAAAAAATAGCCGCCTGTGGCGGCTATTTTTTTACCGTACTTCCATTTGCCTAGTCTCCTTTTCGCACCACAATTACTTCCATTTCCCTTTCTTCTTCAATCAGTTCCAAACCGTATTGTTTTAAGGCCTTTTGCAGTGCTTCTTTATCCTTCAATTCGGCAGGGAGTTCCATGTTGACCGTTCCTTTGAAGCCCGTTTCGTCAACGACGGGCAGGAGTGTTTTCGTGTCCAGGTTCCAGCTTTGGAAGAGCGTGGGCAGACGAACTCCGCGAACGATTAGCCTCCCCTTTTGTTCATACATCTCTATCGGTTCCTTCTGTGCCGCAAGAGCTTCCTGCGCCGGCTTTCCCCTAATTACCCATACTCTTATTTTTCGCATTTCCGCTGAACTTTTCCACTCAAAGTAACGGTCCAACTCGGCTTGCAGACAGCGATATGCTTTCCTGATAGACGTATCGTGCAATATGATGTCAACGCAATAGTGTTTTTTCAAGACCGTATCTGTTTCCTCTCCTTCCGGCAACAGGACCCTGCTGTTGTGGAAATTGTGCCGATTTTTATACGCCAGTTTGTATAGGTGTTTTATTGTGAGGTTCTGGGCGTGGGTGCGAACGACGCCTTTGTCCGCGTCGTAAAATGCACCGGAAGAACCGGACATGATGCCGGATCTCTGGCCGCCTATATAGGAATAGTATAAGAGCTTGTCCTTTGTCCTTTCGTAGTCGTTCACCATCAGCGGTGTGAAGGAGAAGAACACATTCGTATCACTTGTTTCCTTTTTCAACGGGAGCGAAAGCGATTGACCCGCCGTAAATGCTTCCAGATTTTTTGGCGTGACCTGCTTGGAGCCTGTAATGGCCTGAACGGTTCCTTTCGCGGACACCCAGACAATGTGCGGCTCCATGTGGTGCGGGAAGGCCTTCCAAAGAACCGTATCACCCGCCAACAATGGAAAATTCAACTCCTTCAAAAGTTCCTGCTCCTTAAAAGCCTTCCGAACCGCCGCCGCCTTTTCGACCGCAACTAGAAGAACGTTGAAACGACCTTTTGCGGTTCGCTGCAAGGTGTCAAGTTTTGGCAGGAATTCGGTGGCATCAACGCAATGGGTATTCCAAAACGTAATGAGCAGGGGTTTGCCCGTGAATGCGGAAAGTGTTTTGGCACCGGCCTTCAAACCTACCGGTTGCGGGATCGAAAGCTTTCGACAATTATCGCCTATGGTCATTTCCTGCGCTGCTGTCTTTTGCGCAAACAGGCTGGCTGCAGTCACTACCAGTAGCGAAAGGAGTGCTGTGTATTTCATTGTTCTTGATTTTGTTTTAGTAGCCCGGGTTTTGGGTGAGGGAGGGGTTTTTCAAGAGTTCGGCCTGCGGAACCGGGAAGAGGGCCGCATATGGTTGCCAGCCCGGTTTGGCCGCCGTCATCACCGGTTCCAACCTGCCCCAGCGTTTGAGGTCGAACCAACGGTGAGCCCATTCGGCAAAAAATTCGATGCGGCGTTCCTTTTCAATTGCTGCCAGCAGGGCTGCTTTATCGGTTGCGGTTGCCGGCGGCAAGGCAGCCCTGCTTCTGACGGCATTGAGGTCGGCTTTTGCCCCGGCAAGGTTGTCCTGCTGCGCTCTTGCTTCTGCCCGCACCAAAAGGACCTCGGCGTAACGAAGCACGGTGTAGGTTTCGGTAACGGGGAGGTTGAGGTTGTAAACCTTGTACTTGTAGGGATAATAAAAAGTTTGTGCAGCGACCGTTTTGCTCCCCAGCCAAGCACCCTTGCGGGTGTCGCCCGACTCGAAGGCTGCCGCCAGCGCCGGATTGACGGCATAAGCAGGTTTGGTGGTGGCTGACGTTGTTGGAATAAAGTAGCGGGCCTCGGTGGTGTTGAAGCCCGATTCGACAGGCGAGAGTGCCCAAAGGGTTTCGTTGCTGCCTGCCAAGAAGGTAGCCGCCGGGTTAGGTGCCAGAGAATACGTTCCTGCGCCAATGACCTCTGTGGCTTCGGCTTCTGCTGCCGCCCAAGCCTGCCGGTAAAGCCGAACCCTTGCAAGGAGCGCAACCGCCGCCCACCTGTTGGGACGAATGCGGGCCGTGCCCGCATAGGCTGCCGGCAAGAGGCTTTTTGCCTCCTGGAGGTCGGCCAGAATTTGGTCATAGACTGCGGCCGTCGCCGAACGCGGGATTGTGGCTGACTCCTTGTAAGCAGTTGAAAGAACCAGGGGAACGTCGCCAAAGAGATTAACCAAGTAAAAGTAGTTCCAGGCCCGGATGAATTTTGCCTCTCCCAGCAGCCTCGCTTTTACCGCCGGCGTCAGCTTTTCCGAAGCCGTGATGCCCTCTATGGAGGCGTTGGCCCCGTAGATCATCTTGTAGGCCCAGTTCCAGAAATTGGACAAGACAATGCCGTTGGCCGGGGTCAGTTTTGCGGCATCGAATTCGGCTTCTTCGGGATCGAGCGTGGAGGTCAGGGAAAGTTCGTCGGACATCAGGCCACCATAGATAGAGGTACCGCCTGCCGAATAATACGGCAGGGTCGGCATCATGGCGGAATAGATGCCGAGAACGGCAGAGGTCGCGCCTTCGTCGGTGCTGAACACGGCTGTTGCCGTCATTTTATCTATCGGCAGGTCGGTTTGCAGGGACTTCCTGCACGAGAAAAGCGTTAGAAAGACCAGCAAGAGACAAAAGCAAAAAAGGTTGATGATATAGATGTTTGTGTATTTCATGCGCAATTTTTAAAAGGTGAATGTCAGGCCGGCCACGAGGGTTTTGAGCGGCGGAAGGGTTAGCAGGTTTTGGTTTTCGGGGTCGGCTCCTTTGTAGCCGGTAAACGTCAGGAGGTTTTGCCCCTGCAGGTAGAGGCGCAGGCCCCGGATTCCCCAGCGTTTCAGCCGGTTGGCCGGTATGTTGTAGGCCAGAGAGGCGGTTTTAAGCCGGATGAAAGAAGCATCGCCGTACAGCCCGTCGGAGGAGCGAAAGCGGGAAACGGCCGCATAGGCCGGGCCGGATGTAACGGCCGTAAAACGCTGCACGGTTGTTTGGTTGCCCGGCGCCTGCCAGCGATCCTGCACGTAGATTGGTTGGTTGTTGGCACTTCCGGGAACGATGCCCGCGGCATAAATGGAAGACAGGTAGGTAGCGCCCCACTGCTTTTTGAAAGAAAAAAACAGGTACGCTTCCCAGCCGCCTGCCGTTAGGGTGTTGCCCCAACCGCCGTAAAAGCGAGGCCCCAGGTAGCCGGATTCAAGGTAATCGGCCGGGATGGAAATTGTTCCGCTCTTGTCTTTGTCTTCGAAGGTGAAGACGCCGGTGGCCGGGTCCACCCCGGTGCTGCGCAGCTTGTAGATGACCGAGAGCGGCCGCCCTTCGATGTAGGTGGACGCATAAGACGATTTTGCCAAGCCTGGAAAGGACAGCAGCTTGTTTTGCGGAACGGTAAGATTGGCGGTCGTTGTCCACGTAAGCCCTGCTCCTGAAACCGGCGTGGCTGAGAGCTCGACTTCCCAGCCGGTGTTTTGCACGAGGGCGGGAAAGTTGTCGGTGATGCTGCTGAAGCCTGTTTGTACGGGCAGGCTGTACTTGACCAACTGGTTGCCGGAACGGTTTCGGAACCAAGCGACTGACAAGAGAAAGCGGTTTTTGCAGAAGCCGAGGTTCAGGGCCGCTTCCCATTTTTTGACGACCTCCCAGCTATAGGAAGGATTGAAAAGCGCCGAAGGCGTGAGGGCCGTATTGCCGCCGTAAGGCTGAACCGCTCCCCAGGCATCGAGGTACTGGTAGTCGCCGATCTGGTCGTTGCCGGTTGTTCCCCAACTTGCCCGGAGCTTGCCGAAACTGAGAACCGGCAAGTGCGTTGCCGGCCAACGTTCGGACGAAAAAATCCAGGCCCCTCCCACCGCGCCAAAGGAAGCCCATTGCCTACCGGGACCGAAGCGGCTGCTGCCGTCGCGGCGACCGGAAAAGTTTATGATGTAGCGGTTCAAAAGGTTGTAGGTGAGCCGGCCAAAGCCTGCCGCGTAGTTGTATTCGGTTTGGCCGTTGGACCGTGACGAGATGGTGGGTGCGGCAGCCAGCGAACGGAGAAGGGCATCGGTGGTGTAGCCGGAGCCGGTGATTGAAAGGCCGTTGTTTGCCGATTGCTGGACGGAAGCGCCCAGCAAGGCCTCGATGCGGCCCTTCCCGATGGCAGCGGTGTAGGATAGCTGCGGTTCGGCTATCCAACTCCAGAAACGGTTGGTGGCGAATTGCGCCGTGCCGCGTGGTGAGGTTGAGGGGTTTTGCGCCGCGATTGGCGTGAGCGCCTCTTCTTCGGTGGTTAAAAAATTCCCGCCAAGGGCCGTGCGCAGGACCAGTCCTTTGAAAATGTTGTAGGATAAGTTGAGACTTGCCGTGCCGTTGTCGGTTTTGGCGGCATAGGAACGCCTTTGCCAGGCAAACGGGTTGTTGTTGAAGGCCGCGCCGCCTTCTTCCCAAACCAAGGAGCCATCGGCTGCCAGGGGGTACGGCGCGTTGGGTGGCAGGTTGATGAAGCCGGCGAGGCCAAGGGCCGCCAGGTTGTTTTTGTCGAGGCTGTACGACAGGGAAAGAGAGAGGTTAAAACGGCTGTCGGCCGATGCCTGCGACAAGGTTGCGTGCAGGGAGCCTTTTGTGTCGGCCATGTTGCCGGGGAAGACGGTGGTTTCGCGATGGAAGGTGGAACCGAGGTAGAAACGTGTGAACCGCGTGCCGCCTGAAAGGGAGGCCTGAACATCGGCCGTACGGGCCGTGCCACCGGTGAGGAGGCGAGGCCAATTTGTGTAGCGGGTGGTGTCCCAAGCCAGAAGGTCCGGGGCGTTTGTTAGCGTAGGTGTCACGCCGTCGTTGCGGAAGGCCTCGCGGCGCATTTGGAGGTACTCCGCCGTGTTCAGGAAACGGGCCTGCCGGGAAACTTTTGAAAAGCCATAGGAAGCAGTGACCGCTGCCACCGGCGACGCGGCGGTGCCTTTTTTGGTAGTGATAAGCACTACGCCGGCCGCGCCGCGGCTGCCGTAGATGGCGGTGGCGTCGGCGTCTTTCAGGATTTCGATGCTTTCAATGTCGGCAGGGGAAAGTGTGTTGAAAGGGCTGAGGCCTCCCCCACCCGATGATAGCAGGGAGGAAAGGCGGTTTACGAAATTGTTGGCTGCGGCCCAGGGAACGCCGTCCACGATAAAGAGGGGATCGGAGCCGGCGGTGATGGAAGACTGGCCGCGAAGCTGGAGCTTTACCGAAGCGCCGGGAAGGCCGGAAGACTGAACAACCGTGAGGCCGGGGATGTGGCCTTCGAGAGCAGACAATGGATTTGACACGGGCTGGTAGGCGATTTCGCCTGCCGATAGGCGGGCCACGTTACCGGTAGAAAGGCGACGGGTGGTTTTGCCGTAGGCGATAATGACGGCTTCGTCGAGAAGGCCGGTGCGGGTCTTCAGCGTGATGGTCAACTGCGGGTGGCGAGCCAAGGCTTCATCAAAGACTTCTTTGTATGGCTCGTAGCCGATGGCCGTAACGCTGACGGTATCACCCAAATTAAGGGTTGTAAGCGAGAAGGTGCCGTCATTGCCGGCGTTTGTGGTTGGTGGTTTATGGTTTGTGGTTGGGGAGATTACTGTGACGGTAGCGCCGGGAATAGGCTCGCCGTTCTGATTGATGATCTTTCCACGAAGGGAAAGAGGCTGACACATGGAAAGGAAAGGGCATAGCAAGGCCCCTATGAGCAGTTTTCTCATTTTTGAGGAGTTAGAAGTCAGGAAATAAATTGAGCAATAGGCAAAAGCTGACAAGGGTTGCTCGTTGGCCGAAGGTTGCCGGCACATAGCCGAGGAGTTCGGGAAGGCGTACTTACTAAGGCCCATCTACGGTTAGCCAAATTTTACAAAGAACTGGCCTTCCCAAACCCGCTACGGCTATCCCGGTTTTACACCGGTTTTTTGGGTTTCTTGGCAAATAGAATAGCAGCAATGCTTTGCCCGAAGGGAAGCTTTTTGTGGGGAGTGGTTTGCAGTGAAGAAGCGAAAAGCAGGAGCATGATTTCTTACATTTTGAAGTGTAAAAAATGTAAGTCCTTTGTAAGTTGAGATATAAAAAAGGCGCGGGTCTCAGCTTACCGACAGGAGGCTCTGGGGAGCCTTGACACGATAAGAGAGAGCCCACGCCGGAACGTGAGCCCTTCACTCATCCTCTCGTGTCTTTGAAATTTCCCAGATTTCCTGTCGAGACTCAGAGCGAATTGCTTCAATTACTTATGAAGAATCGCAAATTTATTTATACGATTGTAAATATAGCAATTTTTACGTCTTACGCTACACCGTAACAAATTTTTTTTCAAAAACCTGTTTTTTTCCAAATGGCTAAAAACAAAGAACAGGTATATGTGAAATACAAGTATGCTTTAGCCTTTAAGCTATTACTAGATAAGAACAAGAAGCAACGAAAAAGGAATGACAAAAAAGGCGTAGTAGATATGAATCTTGACGATAGTTATGGCAAAATTTCTAGTACGACCGGACTTCGCCCTGCTACTCTTTCAGAAGCTTTATCTGGCCTTTCGGAGGTTAAAGCCACCACGATTGACTTAATTCTTAATTCACTAGGTGCTTCGTATGCCCAATTCGGAAAAATCATGGATAATTTAACCGAAGAAAAAATAATTGAATACAAAAAATTAAAAGAAGAGGAAAGGACAGTGAGAGCGACGAAAAGAGGTTGATTAAAGTTGTACTTAGTCAAGATCTTAATACTCAAACATAATACAAGGTGGCAAAAGCATGATTTTATAGTCTGCCAGTAAGTAACTGCCATATCCGGAAAGCCGCGAAAAGCAATGCTATTGGCCCAAGAATATACCAAACTAAAATATGACCTCTGCGGGTGACTTTGCGTTTGCGTTTTTGTTCATTGAAAAATTCTTCGAGCATAATAGATTCTTTTTATGTGGAAGCTTACTATCATAAAAGGCACGGCGTTACTAAAGATCGTAGGTCTTTCAGTTTCGCTAACTTGATTGCTCCGTATTTATGCAGATAAAACTTGACGGACTGTGATTGCTTTCACCTAATAGCAGACGCGGCATTTTCGTTTGCCGTATTCTTTGATCGCTTTTTGCTCTGAAACTTCAACGATGGTGTGGGTACACCTATTTAAACCTTTACACGATTTTGTACTGTGGTAAGCAATAGAAGTTTTGCTATTGCAAACAAAAACATTATTCAGAGGCTTGGCCGATGTTAGTACGGTTGAGAGCAAAACACCGTAGAAAAGCTGACGGAACATAAGAGAAGGTTTTGGTTTACCCGCTAATATAATTGTAAATTCAACTCACTATGTGAACGCAAGTTCTCATAAGCAGAAAAATCCGGCCTTCGTTTCTACGAAGGCCTTTGTCATGTAAAGGATAGGGCTTTCTTTGGCGCTTTCATCCAAGATGCTTTTATTTAAGCATGAGTGATCAGGATATAAAGTAAGCAAGTAAGTTTTTGTAAGAGTAGCGAGCGCCGTCCTTAAAGTATTTATCTTCTACCCAATTGCCGGTGAGCAAGAGCGGAAAAGAATGATCTTTCCGGGTGCAACAACTTTTTTAATGATGGAAGTGATTTGAAGGATTTGTTGTTGTTTGTATTCTGGTAAATGTGTAAGCGATGTTTTCACTCCTGCAAGATAAGCTTTGGTGAAAAGCGGTTGTAAATAAAGATAGTTCAAAGTTTTTTTGCTGTTTTGATTGTGCCAATTATTTTAGTTAGGGTCTTCACCTAAGACCAAAACTTTTATGCGATTTACGTTAAGCTTGCAAACATACCAAGGTTCCTTCCGTTCAACTATCAATATCCGCTTTCTTCGGCTATTTATAAAATCATCCAACATGCGGATGTACAAGGAAAGCTAGGTACGGGCCAATGAATAAAATTTGGAATAATTATAAGCCTCCAAAACGCAGAGGCTTTTTTACCGTATCCAAAAGGTTACGCGCTGTTCCTTGTAGAACTTCGGACAAATTTGTAGAGTAAGTAATTCACTTACTTTTGTTTACGTTTCGCTAACCGACAGCGCGGAATAAATTTCAATAGCAGAGGGCAAGTAAACCAATGTTTTCCTGAAAGAAAGATTGTGATTCATGCAAGAGAACAGCGTATATTTAAAAGAGGCTACTTTAGGAGGATATAAGTCCATTAAGGATATTACTATCGATTTCAAACCGGGTTTGAATGTCATCATTGGCAAGAACGCTGCCGGAAAAACAAATTTCCTTTATTTTCTTCACCGGATGTTATCGTTTGAATACGAAAACCTGAGTGATTTTTTCGCCCGGTTGACGCTGTTACAAAATGAAAATGTGTTCCAAGTAAAAGCAAAAGGTTCATTCAAAGAAGATATAGTAAACGGCAAGCCTTTTTTTGGCGGTTCAGATTTGGAAGCGACTTTTTTTTATAATTCTGAAGTTATTGCAGAAGCCGAGGACCTGAATTCAAATTTTTTTCAGAAAATTCGAAACTACAATTTCCTCTTCTCTACTACTTTGATTACTCATGGAATACCCGATAATTTTTACTTTGTAACAAAACCACTGAATATTAAAGTTTCAAGAACCAAGTTTAGTTCGGACCTGTTTAGAATAATTGCGGAGGGAGAAAATGTTTTTTTTCCAAAGAGCATTCTTACTTCTTTTATTTTCTTAGGGCTGCTTTCTTCTGAAGACTTTACGCAAGAAGGCGTCGAGAAAGAAGTCAATAATGTATTGAACGGCATTGATTCTCTAAAAAAGCATTTACGCTCAATTACCCCCATTAAAGACATTCGTTTTAATAAAAGTCTAAATGTTTTGATAGACAAAACCAACGGTGAATTCAGTGTCAATAATCTTTTGCTTGAATTTTACATTGATGATGAATGGTATCCTTTTGACCAACTCTCTGACGGTACCAAGCGATTGTTTTATATCATCTCTGAGGTTGCTTACTCCGGCGAGTATTATTATGCAGGCAAAGCTATGGCTGTGGTATCGAAAGATGACGGTCGAGTTATCTTACTTGAGGAACCCGAGCTTGGCATACACCCACATCAACTACAAGCACTATTACGCTTTTTAAAAGAACAGGCAGAAGATAAGCAAATTATTCTCACTACTCATTCGCCTCAAGTTTTGGATGCCTTGTCACAAAGTGACCTTGATCGAGTCATCATTGCTTATTCGGATAAGCAAGAAGGAACCAAGCTTCGGCATTTAACTGATGCAGAAATGAGTAAGGCCAGAAAATACATTGAAGAAGATTTATTAAGTGATTACTGGCGGTTCTCGGACCTTGAAAAAAAAGATAAATATTATGAGGATAGGCTTAGTGGGTGAAGCGCCAACTGACACAAGTGCGATACAAAATCTTCTGCGCAAACGTTACCCCGCTCCTGCTTATGACTTCGTAACGCTTCTCGATCAGATTCACGGCAGCCTGCTGGACAGTCAAAAAATCAAACGGTTTCTTCGAATTGAATTTGAAGATAAACGCCCGGACATTGTTATTTTCATTCGCGACCTTGACAGCATTCATACGCACAGTCAAGTGTTTAGCGAAAAGAAACGATACTTTTCCGAATCAAACCGTGTTGTAAATAAACAGGGCATTTTTCTCTTGAATATTTATGAAATTGAGGCGCTTGTTGTTGCCGATATTGAAGCTTTTAATCGCAAGTACCAGACGGCTCTGGAATATAATGGTGATTGCATGATGCTGGAAGACCCAAAAGGATTTTTAAGGAGCCATTGCAAAAGTTATAGCGAAATTGATAATGCAGAACTATTTAAAGAGTTGTCGTTTGATACGTTGCTGGAAAAATGCCGGTATTTTCAGGGCTTCATTTATCGTTTTAACAAACGACTTGCTGTTTGAGGTTGTTTAAAAAGCCATTACCGAAATCCAAATTGTAAGGCGTTAATCGTTTAGGCCGACGCCAATATAGTAGTCTTCATTGTCAAGTTTAACGCCCGTGTACGCCTGTTGTAATTTAGAATGGTTACAGAAATATCCTTTAAATCCAATCAACGTTAAAATCAACTTGTTTATCAAATTGTAGAAACGAAGGCTGCAATAAAGCAAGTCCTTGTTAACCCTTGACAATGGCCTCTGCGGACCGAGATTTGTTATATCCGGAAACCGGCCGTGCAGAAAAGCGTTTCGGGTTTCAAGCGCCTGTTTGTCGTATTCATTCAATTCAATACCAAGATTCTCAAAAGGGGCGCTTAATTTTTCACGGTTTGTCTGCTGCAAAAGGTTGGGTATCTTGGATCGTATAACGGCAATCGCGTCCAACTCTGCCTCGGACTTTCCAATTGAAATTTCGTCCAATGCTTTGAGACAAGCTTTTAAAAAAAACTCTTTTTCTTGTTTGTTGCGAATCAAAGGTTCTTTTTTCTTGTTCCCTGGGATCAATTTTACTATTGACTCCAGCGCAATTGCGTAAGCACCCGGCATGAGCACCAGCGAGGCTTCTCCCGCTTCTATAATTAATGTCAAGATACTCATCCAATCGGCGGAAGAAGCCAGCAGGGAAATAAAAGAGGAAAATTGTTTTATGCTCAAAGGCTTTAATAGAGGTTGGTAGTGTTTTGCAATCTCGGACGGTATGGAAATACCGAAAGGATTCATTTGTACGGGCATGTAGTTGCCATGCATAGATGGCCTTAACGCAGCTACACAGAAGCTACTGATGTCTTTTTTCGCTTTCCTGTTATACAAAAAGAAATAGGCTTTATCACTCGGAAAATGGCCCATGAAGTAACCTAAAGCCAGTTGAACCAGATGAAATTTTTCTTGAAATCGCCTTAGTGTTTGCTTATTCGATGATTCAACAACGAGCCAGTTGCCGTGTGCCTTTTCTTCCAAAAAACAAACAGATATTTCCTCTTCCTGAAGCAATGCAACGGTAGCCATTTGTGATCTAAATCCTAAGTCTGACGTAAACAGGGCGGTTTCAATGATAAACATTGGATTTGCTTTTCGGGTAAGCGGAATAAAAACCTTTTGGTAATAAGTCTTTTTCCCATTGAATGATTGGTCGGAAAAGCAGCTGACAAGAATGTTTGTTTCGTTCAATGACCGTTGATTTACGTACCCGTTAATTATTCGCAGGTGAAACTGCTTGTCCTTGAAACCAACTCCTTTTATGTCCTTTTCTGAAATATTTACTATACTTTTTGAAGAGAACATGCCAAAGGCAGCTTTTACATTGTATTCATGACTTTGGGGAGAAAGAGTAGCCTTCGCCGGTTTCTCATTTTTTTTACTTGTAAGCTTTCCTCTTCTTGGTTTGTTAAGCGTTTTAATTAGATCTAATTCTTTAGCGTGGAAGCGTAACCCTATAATCTGATATTTCATGGCGGGTAATTTAAACTACTCTTGATACTTTGCGGGATTTTATAGATATGTTGCGCCAACAGCCAGATGTTGGTAATGGATATTCGAAACATAGTTCGTTCGCTGGTCATTGGCAGGGCAAGCAGAAATACCACCCTCCCTGCCACCGACGGCGCTAAGGCCGTTTTTAAGTGAAAGGTCAACTTGGGCGGAGAGGACGCTACCTAATGGATATGACAAAAATTTTATGGTCAAAGTTTTTGACAATAGAATTATTGTCAACTTCAAATAAGCGCTTTTTTGTTCTAGTATTTATAAGCGTTGTTTACTTCGTCTACTTTGGTCATAACCGGTATGTCCTAATTGCTGATGTATCCGTACGTGATGTGGCCTTCGGTGTAGCGGTCTTCTACCCAGTTGCCCGTAGCATAAGAGCCAAAGAGAATTATCTTTTCAGGGTTTACCGTTTCTACAATAAGCTGGGTTATCCGTTGGAGTTCCTGTTGTTTGCTTTCTGGGAGATGTGCGAGGGATTTTTTCATTATCGAATACAGGCAAAGTTATTACTTCTGGCAAAGCTCTAATATTCCGTCAGAAAATTAAGGTGAACTCAGTTGACGGGTAAAGTTGGATTGGAATAATTTAACCCATAAAGTAATCCTCTTTAAAGCAGTGGAATGAGTAGAATAACATTGTAATATTTCTGGCCTTGACAAATAACAGTTGGTACCGGTGATTACTAAAAAATAAAGCGTCGTCTAAAAGGGTAGCCGCAAAATTGGAAATAAGGAGCAAGGTGCATATTGCTGAAAGTACTAGTGCTCTTTGTTATTGTGCTAACAACATGTTGCACTAATTATGTTTTATTGACTTGCATAAACCGTCAAATCAATATTTCCAATGGTTGCCAAACAATGCTGAACGTTGCCAAGCAGTAATAAAATATCACTGGAAGCATTGCCTTTACTCAAGCTCGGTTGAACAATGTACATATGATAACGAACTGGCTTCGTCCATTTGGCTTGCTCTAAAAACTTCTCTAAATCATCTTCCGTGCCTTTAACGATTCGACTACACGAATTGTTTCCTAAAGTTTTTGTTTTTCGTTTAAAGAGGTGCGTAAAAATCTCTCGGCTGTCTTTGTGCTTCCATTTTAATGATTTCTGTGCTTGTCCGCAAACCTGATAGAAATTGTCAATGTTATTGCTTGTCTGCCCGTTTCGAGCATATTTGAGATGGTATAAGTGTACATTTATCGCGCTACCTGTGTCGTTAATGCCGATAATATCGGCTATTTCTCCTTTACCGTCATCGTCATAAATGAATTGAAATTCGTTTCTGATTTTTTCAATAAAATAATACTGGATTGAATCTTGAACGTAGGGAGCAATGTCCTGCGATTCTTTTTCAATATTCACACCTGTCCAGTCATCTGCAATAATGTTATCAAGAGATATGCCATCTGGTTGACTCTTTAACTTGACATAGAGGTTCCCAAATAACTGCGATCCGTCGGCAAACCAAATGGTTGGGACATAGTGCTGAAAGAACTGCAACAAAGATTCGGTTCTCGCTCCAAATTGAATAAAGCAGGTTTCGGTTGTCAGTTGTTTAACTTGGTAGTAGTTTTCTTCTGTTGCAGCATTCTTGCCAAGATCTATTTGGAATTGTACAGAAAACCGGTCTGTGTCGAGAGAAAATTGTAAAGCTTGATCAAGTGTTGGATTCAATAGATTTAACTCGGCATGTGCCAGGTCAAGCGGTACGCCATTTATCGTTAGGCCATACCGGTTCTCTGTATTCTCGTACATTTCAGGATTCCAATCAATTAAAACCGGCATAACGTTCTTAGGCCGCTCGTCTAACGATTCAACAGCCAAAGTATGTTTTAGCACGATGTTTGGATCAATCGTTTCATCTTCGACAATCGCTCCAATTGTTTTGCACCATTTGGTTAATTCATCCAAGTTCCCTCGTTGATACGACCAAATTTTCCCTTTAACAGAACACCCCAAAGACGTTTTTTCTCCGTCTTTATACCCAACACCGAATATGTTATTTTTTATGAGCGTTCCTTGCTCAAGTAATTTGATGCCGTCTTGAACACCTTTGCCGAAGTATGATTGAAAGGTAATGTCCTGACCGATGCCCCTTCTTGTTCCTACATTAAAAAGTGAAAGGCGGTTGACATCATAAAATATCCGAAAAACGCCCATCCCTGTAATCAGATTGAGATTGCCTTCACCAAATATTTTTTCCAGTAATTCGATTCCAGAATACTGTTTTATAGACGTATTTAAAAAGACCCGGTTAAAAGCTGGACCCACATCCCAATGAATAACAATAACGTCCCATTTTAAGTTTTGAACACTCACAAATGTGCCCCATTCAACCTGCTCAATTTTGCCTAAAATAATGACCAGCGTGTCCTTGTGGTTTGTATCACTAAAGACGTGTTCATAATCGGAAAAAAGTTCTTCCCAATAGTGTTTTGCGGGTTTCCACGCATTGACATTGGTTTTATAAATTATGGTGCTGAGAGCGGGATTAATTTGGGTGAAGGGGATTAAGGAATCATCCAGGTTTGAAAACCCATCTAAGAACTCTTTGATGCTAATTTCCTTTTGTGTTGCGTTGGCGCTTAAGCGAGGTAGTAATAAATTCCAATCTGCGTTTCGAGCGTACAACTGGTCTAGTTCTTCGTGGATGGGTGGATACGCTGTGTTCGTCACAAAGCTTGCGTTACCCAATTGACTATAAGAGGTTCGGGTAAAGCGCCCGATAAACTGTAAAGTAACCGGAATGCTTTGCCGCTCGTCGTGGATGGCCGCAATTTTTAGATTGGGTAAGTCAAATCCTTCACCGAGCATATTCACACAGACTATGATGGAATGATTACCTTTTTTAATCGCTTCGATTTTTGCCGCTAATCCTGGCGCACCAGTATAAACCACAACGGGGTTATGCTCTGGAAATCTTTGGTAATGATCAAAAACCTCCAATGCCCTTCGTTTGCTCATGCACCTCGCCATGAGGATGTGTTTAAACCCGGCCGTGAGATCTGCCTTCAACTGTTGGACGGCCCTTTCTGCAATTTTTTCATCGGCCAATTTCTTGTTGTACTCTCGGATTGGTAAATAATTAATAGTCTTGTAATACTTCTGCTCTTGTGCTTTTCGCAAGGAAAAATTAAAGATGATTTTCCCTTGCAAACTTTTCCCGTCATTCCGAAAAGGCGTGGCGGTAAAAAGAATGACTTTTGATGGATCAAATCTTTCTATTAATTCTTTCCAAGTATCCGCCTCCGAATGGTGGGCTTCGTCGACAAAAAAATGCGAAAAGAAGTGATTGAGTATTGCCTTTTGCTCAAGTGAAAGGCTTGTCAGCAGGTTCATTGTCGAAACGACAACGTTGCATTTTGAAACAAACTCTTGAAGTTCCTCAACATTGGAAAAAGCGTGATTAATTATGCCAACGATAGGGTTCAAGCATGACGGATTAACAATGCCATATTCCTTGAGTAAACCTAAGGTGATAAACTTTTCCGAAATCTGTGTTCTCAAAGAATCAGATGGAACAGAAACTAATAATTTATTACAAGAGTTTGCAATTAAGGTAGCCAACATCGTTTCAGTTTTGCCTGTACCTGTTGGCATAACAACTATTGCTTTTTCGTCCGGATTTTGAACATGAGCAAGAATGGAGTACAATGCCCCAACTTGCGGAGATCTTAGCCCCTTAATATTTGCCTGTTCATTCTCCTTTACCAATCTAAAGCTGTCTACCCAAGTTGTTATCACTTCGTCAGATGTCCTATTTTGAAATAATGGATGCTTGATCCACCTTTTAATTTTTATCCTACCAGAAGGTAAGTCCTTTTTTTTCGTTTTTTTCGTTGTTAATAAAGCATACTCGTAAGCGTCGATATTACTATCACTACTATCACTTGTCAAGAAATAATGAATACCTGCCGATTCAATTACAAAAGGCGTTGCACTGATAATTTGGATACTATCAAGAGTCGTTTCAGTACTAAAGTATTGCCATACTTCATTGCCATTGCTTTGAAAAATTAACTTCAAAACTTTTGGGAGAATTAGAGCCATTTTAATCGTTAGTTTGAATTAAGTCAAATCACCTTATAAAAACACTAAATTTATTAGCGGTCAGAAATTGTTTTACTCAGACTTTTGCCTGAATTCAATTAAGTCCTTTATCGATAGTTTTTTCATTTTGATACATAAGGTTTAACTAAAGTATTTCTTTCGGTTTTCTATCTAAGTTTGGCCGCGTAATTTTTCTTTACATATTTTCCGATAAAGCTATTTAACCCTCTTCCAGCTATTGCCAAACGCTTCATTTCCTCGATATAATTAGCTCCGGTACTACTGTACGTATACCGGTAAACGGACCAATCAGAAAATTGAACATCAATCAGGTTTGTGCCGACTTGGTAAGCACGAACGCCGGAATTGCCATTTAGATTTGCATAGGGAGTCATAATAAAGAGGTTTTTTTGTGGTTATTGTGAATTTTTTGAATTAGGCTTAATGGGTAGTAGCGACTACAAGCCTCCATCGAATATGCCCTTGTGCCTGCGTATGCTGATGATGGTTTTGTGGGGGTAGCGGGTGCGGGCTTACCGACACGATTTCGTGACCACAGCCATCGCAACGGTAGATTCCCGAATTGGATGTTTTCGCCCCTGGATGGTGTGTAAGATCAAAGGCTGAATGATTATTCAGCGTCAGGTAGGCAGAGTTTTTATAATAGGCCATTCGTAAATTTTGAAGTGGTGATTGAGATGTTTAGAACAACGTATAAAGGCGGCACTCGACTCATTTTCCATGATTGAGCAATGTTTGAAATGCAAGAGCCCGTGTTTATACACTACCCTTTAGGTGGATAGACGTCGTTTCCGTGACTGTCCTTAGCACGTATTTGCCCATTGCGCCCATGAATCACCAATTCGCTTCCTTGATTCTGTGCAATTTCTCGTGCTATTTCAATCGCTTGCTTTTGCGTGTCGGTAGTAGCGGTGTACTTGCTGTTGCCTTCTCCTTTTACGCTCCATTGCCCGTTGTTGGGCACGACGTGTTGATTTTTTCCCATTGTTATGAGTTTTATTGTGTTTAAATAAATGACCCATTCATTTCGCCGGTGACGTTGATTTCTTAAACAATAGAAGGCACAGGTTGTGTAGCTGCTACTGCATCAAGAGTTTAACCTAAGGGAGTTCTGTAAAGGAGGAAAAAGGAGCAGGAGGAGTGAAGGTGCTAAGCTTTCATAGTGTATTGCTTATCGACATTCCGACTCTATATTTGCGACCGATCAACTAATTACAGAAAAGGCAGCATCTTGCGATGCCAGGTTTCCGAGGCCTTTCTTTTCTGTTTTCGTTAGCCCCGTAAGGGGCTTTCCTATTTTAAGAACTTCTTTTGCTCATCAACAGCTTGTCCTGTTTTGTTTTCCTTAACAAACAGTGACAGATTTTCATCTCTTCACCAATATTTTTTTGTTTCATACGGTTTTGCTATTTTAACTGACTTTGATACTACTTATGATGAAAAATTAATTGCCCCTTGCAGGGCTTGCTTATCTATACCGTAAAATTACGGCCAATCTATGCAAATATACAATTCTTACCGAAAAAATAAACTTATAAGTTCATTTTATGGAACTCGTACCTATATTTGTTGGAACAAATTCAGATGATGGCGGTCTCTGGGCTATCCAATACAATGAAGAAACCGACGAGTTTGAGCGTCTTTTTGACCTATGGGCTAATGTAGAATATCTTGAAAGCTTTTTCCGTGAGCACATTCATGACCTAGCGGCCACCTCGTGGACTAATGACACCGATGAACTTATTGAAGAGACCGTTTTTTCCCTTCTGGATGAGGCCGAAGAACTAGAAGATGCACTTATTTACTATGTAAAAGGAGGGCTAGCGGGAAATGGCCTTGCTTTACAACAGCTCTTTAAACCGCTTGATAACCGAATTTACGAACTGAAGCCTTTACAAAAGAGCAAGGCTTCCATCCGGACCAGACAACGGCCGAACCCCAAACTCAGGATCTATGCCATCAGGCTCGCACCAAATTTGTATATCGTAACCGGAGGCGCCATTAAGCTTACTCATACGATGAATGAACGGCCTCATTTGGTGGCAGAGCTTCAAAAAATTGAACGAGTAAGAGAATGGCTGAAAAGTGAAGGAATTTCTGAACCTGAGGATTTAAACAACGAAGAATGACCATGGACCTTACTAAAAGATTGCAGGCACTTTCCAGCGACAAGCCTTCGGGCTGGCTGCAAAAAGCAGAAGAAAGGAAGCAGAACAGGAACTGGCAAAAACGTTCTGCGGCCATCGCCTTGCGTGTATTAAGAGAATTGCGTTACCAGGGTTTAACACAGCGTGATCTTGCCGAAAAAATGGGTGTTGCCGCACAACAAGTGAACAAGATTGTGAAGGGGCAGGAAAATATGACACTGGACACTTTGGTGAAACTTGAAACGGCATTGGGTATTCAGTTGTTGCATGATGGCAAGCCTCAGCCAATGGCCGTTTTAGGGTTTAGAAGTTTGCCGGTTGCTGAAAAGATTTCAAGGGGCTTTGCGACTTATCATCATGGATCATACATGGCTAGTACATGTGTTCTCGGCGGAGGATTTTCTTTAGATATCGATATCACGGCTGCGTTTGAAAATGCGAACGAAAAACAACTACATACCCAATATCCTGTTCCCGGAAAAGAAAAGTGGCTTCGACGACATACTGAATTCTCCTAACAATGACAGAAACACAACTGCCGGTTAGTTTTCAATTAGCAGATATTCAAACCGAGCAATTTGCCCTTATTGAAGCAGCTTATAAAGAAACCGAAGCTGAACACATAAAACTAAATTCAAGTTTTCGATTTGGCTTTAATGAAAGCGATAAATCTATTTTAGCGAGTCCACGCTTTTCTTTTGAACAGAAAGAAAACTCTTTTATCATTTTAGAAGTAGCCTGTATTTACACCATTGCGGATGAATCCTGGAGACACATGTTCAATGCCAAAGAGCATACCGTGACTTTATCAAAAGCATTTGCAGCTCATATTGCAGCGTTATCTATAGGGACCGTACGGGGTGTTTTGCATGCAAAAACTGAACAAACTCCATTTAATAAATTTATGATACCATTGATAAATGTGGCGGAGAATATTACAGAGGACGTTCTATTGAAGTAATTAAAGATTAAGCAGGTTTTGACAGACTATAACTTTTACATATGTTGGCGCTTGATCATTGACTAATTGATCAAGCTTATATTTAACTGATATGCCCATTACTCCTCTTTACTTTATCCAAGGTGCAATAACTATAATCTTATCAGCAATTGTAGCTTATCTCGTAAGCCGTAGTCAGAAAAAGCTAGACTATGTTTATGACTTTCGCAAATACATTCTTGATAAGCGTAAGAAAATATACGATCAAATAGAGGTCACGATTTCTCATCTAAATACATTCCGCTTCGATACATTGGAAGGCAACCATTGTCACGTATTTATGCTATCAGCGGACGCAGCTGGCGATCTTGAGCGAGAATTAGTTGATCTCTTAAGACACTCCTATTGGATGAGCAATGAGATGGCCATGCTACTCTCTAAAGTTAATCTCACTTTTGTACAAATTAACTCACGACAACAACATGGAGATAGACCTATAGATTCTTGGGGCAAAGAGTTTTTTCAGGATTTTTACAAGCTCGGCGAGGAACTTAAGGGGGTCTACTTTTTTGATGTCATGCACTTAAACAACCTTTCATTATTTAAGAAAAGTAAATCAACAAAAATTGGCTAAAAATCTTTCCTTTTTTTGACGTCCTTTTTTGTAGGTAAAACTTAATTTGTAAGTGGGCATCAAACCCTTTTAATTTCAGGAATGCTAAACAGAACTTGACTTTATATCGGTGTCATTATAAAACATGCTTTGCACTTACTGGTCTTTTCTATCTTTTACTATGAATAGAAGCCAGTAGCCTTATAAGTTGATGAGTGCTATTCCCGCATGCAGTTGTCTGGTCGGTGACTGTTTAACCTAACCTGTTTTGTATCTTTCTTCGATGAACTATCACCATCTCAAAGACTTCCTCCTACATCAAATGCGCATGTCGCATATCTACCAGCCGGTGATGATTAAGTGTTTGCTGCAAGAGGGAGGCATAGCTGAAGATATTACTATTGCCCGTGACCTACTACAGTACGACCCCAGCCAGCTGGAATACTACCAGCAGATCACCAATAACATGGTTGGCAAGGTGCTGCGCAACCGGCAGGTAGTAGAAAAAGAAAAGAAGCATTACCTCCTGACTGGTTTTGAACACCTGCATAAAAATGAAATAGCTGACCTGGTTACCATTTGCGAAAAGAAGATTGATGAATACATCGCTAAACGGGGTGATGCGATCTGGCAACACCGAAAGAAAAGCCGAGGGTATATCAGCGGCACTGCCCGTTACAAGGTGTTGAAGCGGGCACAGTTTCGATGTGAACTTTGCGGCATTTCAGCCAGTGAAAAAGCCTTGGAAGTGGATCATATACTGCCGGTTAACCTTGGTGGAAAAGACGAAGAAGATAATTACCAAGCTTTGTGCTATTCCTGCAACGCCATGAAACGAGATACGGATGCTACTGACTTCAGAGAAATAAAGGATCAGTACGAACACCGCGAGAAAGATTGTATTTTTTGTTTAATTGAAAAGAAACGGATTGTTTCGGAAAACAATCTTGCATTTCTTGTTTACGACCAATACCCGGTTAGTGATTTACACTGCCTGGTGATACCGAAACGGCATACAGCGGATTATTTTTCCATTTCGCAGCCGGAGATCAACGCGGTTAACCGCCTTGTACAGGATGGCCGAGAAATGATCCTGAAAAGGGATAAGACGGTATTGGGTTTTAATCTTGGTCTTAACTGCGGAGAGGCAGCCGGACAGACGGTGATGCATACGCACCTGCACCTGATACCAAGGCGAGAGGGTGATACTCCGACTGTCAGAGGCGGGGTGAGGAATGTGATTGCTGGGAAGGGGCATTATTGAAGCGTGAGGTGTATGTAGGTGCCGCTTTTTTATAATGAATTTACTGAAGCAGTTTATACGCAGTTAAAATTCAGGTCGTGAAATAAACGGTGCCTTAGGGAAGAGTGTATAACAATAAAAATCCGGCAACAATTGTTGCCGGATCTGAGATAGTGTAAAAAGCATCACCCCTTTGAAGGTTTGTGAACAGCTGCTCGAACCAGCTTGTAATGATAGCCGCTGAATTCTGTTGGCGGGAAATGCTCTCCTTTTACGCAGGTAACTTCGGTCACTTTCGAACCGTAGACTGTTTGCTCTTCGTAGATTCCGCTTTGGGGCACTTTTTCACCCGGTCGATAACTCATGTTTCAAATATTAAAGTTGATCAATACCAATAAAATTAGCAAATTGTTCAGAAAAATTGCAAATTATGTTAGCATTTTGCTTTATTAATATAGCCATTCTCTCACGCCCCCGTGATGCGAACAAGCGCCTCGGCCTGTTGCATAACTGCGGCTGCCGTCGTTACAGATAGCCCCGGTTCTTACCCTGTAAGCTCTCTGCTCCCTTGTTTCTTTGAGGGCCGGTGCATTGGTATTTACTGACTGCCAATTGTAGGCTGATGTTGCTTGTGTGGTAGTTGCAGAGATATTTGCCTTTGCCTGTTTTGAAGCCTTTACTTTTTTAGTATGTTCCGGTTGTCGTTGTTCCAATACCGCGATTAATGAATCAACCCTTTTTTGCAAGCCGCTTAGCTGAAGCTTGAGGGTTTGGAGTTCTGTTTCGGGGTTGCCGGGCGAAGCCGTATGTGTGTTGCAGGAAATGAGGATAAGGGCAATCAGGAAAAAGAAACGACTTGTACAAGCCGCCTGGATTTTTGGAAACATACTGTTTGTTTTGGTTGCACTAAATATAGACAGTTTCTCCTGAAATTATTTTTCACGTGTTGCAATTTTATTCAACGAGTTTGCCAGCATAAAAAGACCCTGCCAACGGCAGGGGTCAGATAATTGAACGTTAAAGGAAGTATAGAAATGAACAGGCTACACAGTTAATGCGAAACTACAAAGGATGCAGTGCTGTCGCCGACCCGCTACGACGCCAAAAAAACACACAACTGTACCCTCCTCTGGTTGTTATGTTATCCCTCTAAAAAGGATTCTATGAAATGGATTTGCGCTTTTGTTTGCACAAGGGCTTTTTGTGGCTTTCGTTTAAGGGTTTTCAATAAAGCGCTTAATTATTTGAACACACGCCTGCGTTTTTACGAGGTCCTTTTTACCTTGACACCGGATTTCATAGACTAATCTTTTTTTCGGCCCTGCGTGTTCATGCGGGGCTTTTTTATTACCGAATCCATGCAAGGCCTCGAATGCGGCAGTGTTCACCTAAATAACTTGTGCGTTAAATGCCTTTCCTTGTATTTTCTGTATCGCCACAGCCAACAGTAGTTCATTCAGGTTCATTTGGACTAAAAACAAGTGACAATGTGTGGAAGGCAGGGCAACGCTCATTTATCCCGGAAACAAAAGTGACTGTTCAACGAGCAGGTCAGGACACAAGGTGATAATCACCCGACCGCACGTCGTCAAGGCCAACAACGGTAACGCCGTAAATCGCCAGTCCGCAGCGTGCGTTTGGGCTTTCGTGGGGCAGCAGGGTGTTGTAATCGGTGCGGCTAATTTGCAGAAGACTGGGTTTTTCTTGGTGCTCACTTTTGTAGGCTATCACGGCACGTTCCAAACGTTGTTGCAGGGCTTGTGGGTACATTTTGGTAAAGATTTGGTGATGCGGAAAAGGGTATGCAAAACGGATGCTACGATTTTACCCGCTCGCCTACACGCAATGCAACATCCGGGGAATGAGCGGGTTGTACTCGCTCATCCTGACCGGTTTCACTACGCAGCTGGCTGCGCCAAAGCGAAGCGCCCGATTCATTTCTTCTACGTCGTTGGACGTGCTCCACACCACCACCGGAATTGTACAAAAGCGAGGCGTGAGCTTTAAACGCTTCAGCAGTTCAAACCCGGTCATGCCCGGCATGTTCACATCTGTGACAACAAGTACAGGCAGCTCGCCGCTTTCTTTTACACTGAACAAGTACTGCAAAAAGGGTTCGACGGACGAAAAGGCAAAAACAGGTTCTATTCCAGCGGCTTCGAAGGCGTCTCGGAGCAAGCCCCGGTCATCGGGGTCGTCGTCGACAATCACAACACGAAAAGCAATCATTTGGATGGCTTGTTTGAAAGAGAAAATAAGCAAGTTTTTCAGACCGTCAAAGCGTTTGTGGATAAGTAAACAAAGAAAGAATAGTGTCCGGCTGGATTAAACCCAAAAATGAGCCCCCTGATAAACAGAGGGGCTAACTGAGATGGTAGTTCGATTGGCCAACAGCCAAAGTGAATATAGCATACAACGGCCAAACCCAAGCTCAACAGGGAGATTTCATTTTGTGCCTGCGATTCCCGCACAGCCGGCAGTCTTTGCTAATGTTCCCCTTTCTTGCAACCAAGGAGCAGCCCTTCCTCTTTAAGCTTTCCCAATGCGTCCTGTATGACGTGCAGGTTGCCGTCTTTGATGCCTCTGAGCGAAAGGGGCTTTTCATTTTCTATTACAAAACAAAGCTCCGTGGGCAGGTTTGCTACCGCCAGCTCCGGCCCGTGGAGTTGCGGCATAAGGATATACGTTTCCCCGTCCTGGTAAAGGTCAAAGGTGACGGGGTGTTGGCTGATAACATTACCGGCCCGCTTGTAAGGCACCTCGATGGTCAGGGTTGCGAGCTTCTTTTTCACGGTACAAGGGTTTAAACTGAGCGGTTGCAAGAGCAAAGAGAGTGCCCCAAAAGTGGCGTGAAGCAACCCTCACAGAAAAGAAAATGTGAAACTCGACGAACCCTGAGAGCGAAACAGTATTCAACGCACTTTATGCTCGTTTAAAAGAGTCCGCAACCGCCTTTGTCTAAGCGTATTTAAGCCAGCGTTCGGTGTGTTTAATTTTGGGCTTCAACAACCCGAAAACGTGTGCAGAATGAAACCGGTGAAAAACACAACCATCCTTTACATGGACGATGACGGAGACGACATCGAGTTATTGCGCGATGCGTTCCATTCGCTTGACCCCGCCTTTCGTCTTCTGGAAGCAAGCAACGGCGAAGAAGGACTTCAAAAACTTCACGCGTTAAAACAGAATGGTGCGCTTCCTTGCCTGATTGTACTCGATTTGAACATGCCCAAACTCGGTGGCCGCGAAACCCTTCGGCGCATCAAAGAAGACGGTTTTCTTTCGAAAATCCCGGTGGTTGTTTTCAGCACGTCTGACAGCGAAAAAGACAAAGGGCACTTTCAACGTGAAGCGGTTGAATACATCACCAAGCCCGTCGAATACGCCCTGTTTTTACAAGCCGCAAAACGCCTACTCAACTACTGCGAAAGTCAGGTTCAAATGTGAGGAAGGGCTGTTTGCTCTATTAGTTGCTGACAAAGAATTGAGGTTAGGCCAAGCTTCGCCAAAGCGTAGCGCAACAACCAGCGCGAACGCTTAGCTTACATCCTTAAAGAAAAAAGCCTCCGTTACGAGCGGAGGCCGGGCTGCGTTACGACGCCGGTTGGCTTACCCTTTTTTTGTTTCGGATTTGACTTTGACGCCGCTGTATTTTTTGTGTTTGGGACGAACGAGGTTGTGCACCTTTTGGGTCGGCGTGGAGGTTCTTTTCAGCTTCTTTTTGTGGTGCTTGTTTTCCACCTTTACTTTTTTGCCGGTGGCTTTGACTTCTGTTTGCGCCGAGGCGGCAAAACCAAGTGCAGAGAAGAAGAGCAGTGAAAGGAGAATCTTTTTCATAAAGAGGTTTTTTTGTCCAGCTATGCAAAGGAAGGGCCGGGCTCGTTGAAAAAAGGCCGCATAAAAATGCAGCCCGTAGTAAAATCCAATATCCTATGAAAAACCTGCGGCAAAGATGAGCGTCAAACAAATGAAGACAACCCCGGAATTCTCCCGAAATGCGTGTGAAAATCCACCGAAGCACTGGAATATCCTTACCGCTTCATTTCGGTTTAACTTCGAGGAAGCTTGCCTCTAATGGTTGGATAGAAAGCGAGAACGTTTTTGGCCGTTGTCTTGTTTGCCCCGAACCGGAACGCAAACGCATCATTAGCGCTTTGGCCGATGCCTTATTAAATTGGTGCATTACCAGCAATCAGTCCCGCACTTTTTCGCTGATGGAAACACTGGCTGTTGCCATAAGTGACAATGCCAATCAAGTGGCTTACGCCATTCGTGCCGAGCTTGATACCGCTACAGACAGAAGGGCTAATCCGTTTATTTATGAAACCTCAACAGCGAAAATTTTCCTTACGCCGTCTGTTTCCGGTTCCATTAAAGGAGTTTCATGAAATGCAAAAGCATTGGATGATGCGGCTGCATATCATGGATTGGCCAATTGAAATATGAGCATTAATTATGAAACTGATACGCATGGCGAATCTGTTTTTTTAATTCTTCCACTGATAGTGTGTCGATTGCCCTGTGTAATATCCGGTGACAGTTGGCACCGGGTCGCCCAGGGTTGTTTTTGTTTGCACTTTAAAGGCGACCAGCGGTGAGCGGTGATGACATTCGATGTACCCTTGCCCTAATTCTCCGTAGGCTTTTCAAAGTTAAAGACCCAAGGCTTCACAAGCAAGGTAGCCAAGCAGCGACAGGGCCTGCTGCTTTTATCGTTTTACCCCAGGTTTGAACCATTGTTTTTGAACTGCGTAGCTTAGTGGGAGAAAATATTTGCGATATAGAAAAACGTAAACAAGACTGCTCACGGCAACACTGATAACCATGCTTGCGGCCACGTCAATTACGTGGTGTACGCCGACGTAAACCCGCGTACACGCCACCAACAGCGTCAAGGCCCAAAGCAGCACGCTACGTTTGGAATTAAAAAAGGCAACCGTTGCCGCAAGGCAAGAGACCAGCAGGACGTGATCGGAAGGAAATCCGTTTTCCGTATCGTGGGCAATCAGCGGAACAAAATGTCCCTCGACAAAGGGTCGCGGATCAAAGTAAAACAACCCGGCAAGCAGGGCGACGCTGTAGCTAATCAGGGCAACGGATAGGCCAAAGAAAACAAGCTGAATTTGCGTACTTCTTGCCTGTAAGAGAAAATAAATGCCGGCAATAAGAAAACAGACAAGATACAAGTCGTTGGCACAAAGGATAAAAAACCGGTCCATGCAGGAAAAGTAGAGAGAATTCAGGCAGACAGAAACAGGATTGCCTTGCTTTCAAAA
Source organism: Flavisolibacter ginsenosidimutans (assembly GCF_007970805.1). Taxonomy (GTDB): domain Bacteria; phylum Bacteroidota; class Bacteroidia; order Chitinophagales; family Chitinophagaceae; genus Flavisolibacter; species Flavisolibacter ginsenosidimutans. The sequence continues at coordinate 3,067,222 of NZ_CP042433.1, forward strand.
AAACTTAACATCCATCGCGCCGGGAACTGAGGACAAGCAAACCTCCTCTCATCTTCGGTTTGTTCCGCCGCCAACTTTTGCTGTCAGGAAATCACCTCCGTCTATTGAATTTGGTGCGTCAAACGAACGTCTGCCAAACCGTTTATATCGGTGAAAATCAAAGAACCGCTGTGCATAAAAACATTACACGGCAACGAAAGCTTCGAAACGAAAGAGGCCAAACAGAATTAATTGTTACAAACACCGGTTTTGCGCCCTGCTTTGTGCGCGGTCATTTGCAATGCAGTGAATTTAATGTTTTCTTTGAATGCAAATCCGATTCCATGACCGCGCCGAAATCTCCGCTTGGCTTTTCCGCTTATTCTTTCTTTTTCAACCCTCACCAGCCATGAATAGCCTGAAGTCAAAAACCGGTCGCATTGTCTTCTCCGTTTCGACCCTCTGCCTTTTTTTGTTGGCCATGATATGGGTAAGCTATTGTCGCCAACGATCGTTTGATAAGAGCGATACCATCCGGTTTGCCATAGAAAGAAATTCTAACCTGGCGGTCGCATTGGAGCAATATGTAATCCGAACGCTGCACAATGCAGATGCGGTGTTACAGGTTGTAAAAATGGAGTATGCCGACAAGGGCGAATCACTGGACCTGAAAAATTTATTGAAACGAATATCCATAAGCCAGGATATCGATGATTGTGTTTCCATTATTGGTCCTGACGGCCGGCTGAAGATGGCAAACGTTGCCTTCCCGGGTCATGCGGCGGCTGATTTTTCAGACCAGCCGTATTTTATTTTTCATTCCCAAAACAATAGCGATTCCTTGCTGATCAGCGAACCCCGGGTATCAAGAGCTAGTGGAAAACCCGTGATTGTCATCAGTCGCAGACTCTATGATGAAAAAGGTGGATTTGCCGGTGTGGTTACCCTTGAAATCCAGCCGTCTGTTTTCACTTCCTTTTATGCGCAGGCGCATCCCTTGCAAAATGACATCATCTCACTGATAGCGCCCGATGGCATGACCTATGCCCGCAGAACCGGCGACGTCGAAAGCTCCGGGGAGGACGTCCATAAAAGCCCCTTGTTTCGGCATGTGGCGCAGTGTGCCGATAGCTTTTATTTTGCACCGGACGCGATCAGGCATATTCCAACCTGGTTCAGTTACCGCAAGCTTAACGACTACGCGATCATTGCTACCGTCGGAAGTTCGGAAGCCAATATTCTCGTTGATTTTACAAACCGGCAGCCTCGGTTTATTATACCCCGGGTTATTATATCCCTTTTTATTGTCCTGTTTTCTTTGTTCGGTGCCCAGTTTCTCTTACGCCGACGCAAACTCGCGGATCGGCTTTTGGCGGAAGAAGAAAAGTACCGGCGTCTTCTTACGCAGCAGATGGTCGCCGTGCAGGAGCGGGAACGGGAATGGATTGGCCGCGAACTGCATGACAATGTGAACCAGGTGCTGACGACCGTAAAGCTTTACCTGGAAATAGCAGCAAGGGAAGAAGGAAGTCCCCTGATACCAAGAAGTATGCAATTGGTGAATCGTTCGATCACCGAGATCCGCAATCTATCGCACCAGTTGTCTGCACCCACGTTGGGCACCGGTTCACTGGTTGATTCCATCAATGCACTGATTGAAACCGTGGCTTTTTCCAACCACTTGCAGTTTGCGTTTGATTATTCCGGATACACCGGTGTTGTGATGAGCCAGAAACTTGCCCTCTACCGCATTTTGCAGGAGCAGTTGACAAACATTGTAAAACACGCACAGGCCACGCATGTCTGGATATCACTTTTTGGGAAAGACGATAACGTCATACTAACCGTGAGAGATAACGGGAAAGGTTTTGATGCCACTTCGAAGACCCGCGGAATGGGAATTACTAATATTATCAGTCGCGCCAAAGTGTTTGATGGTACCGTACAGATTGAAACTGCTCCCCAAAATGGATGTTTGTTAACGGTTACCATGTCCAGGCAGGTCGTGGAAGAACGGAGCGTTCATTGATGCACCCAAGCAGGTTGTAGGCGTATTCGTTTTATACGCCTGGCTTTCTATATTTGCGGCATTCGCTGTAAAAACCAAAACTGCAGCCCAATATCTTAATATGAAAAACAAATTTATTCTGCCTTCGCGGGCCCTGCTGGCTCGTAATGTAATCAGCGCTTTCTTCTTCCTTTCCGTTTCTTTTACGGCCAAGACTCAAATTATTTGGAGTACCGGCAGTATGAATTTCACGCAATCAGGCGCCGGCCAGTATGACGCCATTTCGCCTCAGACCCATCTTGGTCGAACTACAGTGCTTAATAACCTCATTTGCCAAAACGTGTCCGGTCAGCAGCCCTGCAATTTCAATGTGTGCAATACCCAATGGGCTTACGGCAGCATCGCCAATTGGAATACTTTATCGTACAATACGCTTTATACCACCAACGGATGCGACCCTACAGCCATGATCGGGCGGCCGATGGTCCTGCATCTGCTGGCCGAAAACGTTTACCTGCAAGTGACGTTTAACTCGTGGACTGCCGGCAGTCCCGGATTTTCCTATAACCGCACAACCGGCAGCCTCTTACCGGTCCTGCTTTCCAAATTCAGTGGCCGTAGGAGCGGCAACGCTGGCGCCCTTGCCTGGACGACCGAGACAGAGATCAATTGCAATTACTTTACCGTGCAACGCAGTAGCAACGGAACCGATTATCAAACGATCGGTACTGTAATGACAAAAGCAGCCGGTGGCAACAGTAGCACGCCACTTGACTACGACTATTTGGACCCGCACCCGCTAAGCGGCAATAATTATTACCGCCTGGAGCAGTTGGACAGAGACGGCAAAAAAGAATACAGTCCTGTGGTAAAGCTGGCGTTTGGCAGTACTGAAAGTTCCTATAGGATCGTTCAAAATCCCGTTGCCGGGCGTATCGATTTAGTCATCTTCTCCTCCATCAGCAAGACCGTCACCATCAAGATTGTTAGCATGGAAGGCCGGGTCGTCAAGACTTTGATCAAGCAAATCACCAGTGGCGATAATAATTTGCAGGTGGGGCTGGAAAACCTGCCTAACGGGCTGTATGTGCTGCAGGTATGTGAAGAGGGGAAACATGCTTTCACCGACAAGGTGGTAAAGCAATAACCGCTTTCCCTTGCCCTTCATCACTTGGCCCAAGCTCAATGCGCAATGGGACGAACGATAACCAAGATTTTGTTAGATCGAGGAAAGCGAATAAATAACAAGACCCGTACAAAACAACAGCCGGCAAACAGGCTTCTGACTTGCATTAAATTACAAGACGTTTAGCCGCCCTGTTTAGCGTAGCATGTACAAAAACAGCCTCTCCAAAAGAAGAGGCTGAACTTACCATGGTTGCGACGCGCAAAGGGCTGTTGGTGAAAATAAGGGTGTTTCCTTAATTACGACGCTTACTCTCTTTACTTCATTCCGTTAGAACATGTGAAGGTAAAAAACGAACCTTTCGTGACTTGCTTGTGTAATCCCCTGCGGCATTTTCTCCATCGGACTTAAACAATGCTTAGGCGAATCATTCCGCTGCTTTGACGATATTGATCAAAATCATGGAAACAATACAATTCTTTTACATGCGCTAAGAAGCGTAAGGTTGTCTCAACAATTACCTTTCTTGGTTCGTTTAACACTCCCCATGAAATCAACGCTATTTTTAAGGCCTTGCTTTGAGCAAAAGCTGCTTCCTATCTTTTTGGTTCTTTTTTCCATTATCACCTCCCTGGCGACCCTTGTCTACAAAAACAACCAGGTTCACCAGCGTACTTCCGTCTTGGTTGAACACACAAAGGACGTCCTTTACAATACCGAAGAAATATCCAGTTCGATCAAGGAGCTTGAATCCGCTGTCCGGGGATATGTTATAACGGGCGATAGCGCTTTTTTATCGCCCTTCCTTGCCAACAGCAAAACCATCAATGCCGGCATCCGAAAGCTGTCTATCCTTACTGAAAATGACCCCCTTCAACAGGTAAGAATAGATAGCTTACACCTGTTGACGGAGAAAAGGACGAAGGCTGCCCTGCTCACGCTGGAACTGCGAAATACTCATGGGATGGAGGGTGCACAGAAATACATTCAAACCAAAGCCGGCTTTCACCTTACCCGTCAACTGGATGCGCTGCTAAACCGCATTGAGGCCGCAGAGGAAGCGCTTTTAACCCTTCGAAAGCAGGCCAATGACGAAAGCAACCAACGATTTTTCGCCTTTTATTTTTTACTGATTGCGGTATTACTGGCAACGCTTGTTGTTTCTTTTGTTGCGTTGAGAAAAAATCTTACCGCCCGAAAAAAAGCCGAAGAATCGCTGCGGGAAAACAAGGTCCTTCTGCGATCCATTATCGACAACACCAGCTCCCTGATCTATGTCAAAGACGACAAAGGTCGGTTTACGTTGGTGAACAAAGCCTTTGAAAAGAAATACAAGCTTACGAGCGGGCAGGCAATTGGAAAAACAGCCTTCGACCTTGCACCGACCCGCTACGCTCGTAAATACGACCTGAACGATCAAACGGTTTTGCGCGACGGCCGGCTGCTTGAAGTGGAGGAAGACGCGGTGATTGAAGGGAAATTGCATCACTTTTATTCGGTAAAATTTCCCCTGCAAAAAAGGAACGGGAAAAATTACGGGGTGGCCGGTATTGCCACGGACCTTACCGATTTGATGACAAAGAAGCAGGTGGAAAAGCAAAAAGAAATTATCGAAACCACCGTGGACGCGCAGGAAAAAGAAAGAAAGCACCTCTCTACCGAACTGCACGACAACATCAATCAGCTGTTGGCTTCTGCTAAGCTGATGCTGGACGCCGCCAAAACCAATCCAGAGCTGCACGATATCTGCTTGCGCAAATGTGAAGAGGCAATTGGAGAAGGCATTTCAGAGATCCGTAATTTGTCACATGCTCTCGCCGCGCCCTCTTTTGCCGCAGGAGGCTTTACCAGCGCCGTAAAGGATTTGGCCGACCGGATCAATTTAAGCGGAAAGATAAACGTACAGACCTCCCTTTGCACGGAGGATGAAATCAACCCGTTGTCCGAAAAGGCAAAGATTGCCCTGTACCGCATTATTCAGGAGCAGATGAACAATACCCTAAAATATGCCAAGGCAAGCGGTATCCACATTGAAGTAAAGCCCCAAAATAAAAAGGTGTACCTGCGGATTGCCGACGACGGTGTAGGGTTCAATCCTGGCGAAAAAGCAAAAGGCATCGGCCTGCGCAACATCGAAAACCGCATTGAGTTTTTTTCCGGTAAGATGAACCTTGTCTCTTCTCCCAATAAGGGCTGTGTGCTGCAAGTCGAACTCCCTATGTCATGCAATTAACAGGCGTTCTTTGGAAATCTTCCACTCTGTGAAGCCTTGGACACAATCGCGTCATCGTCTCCGGTCTTTGTTTTGCACTGGATGATTACCTTGTTCGAACTCCTATAGCGTTTTCAAAAAACCAAAAGTGCTATGTGTACATGAAAAGCCCCTCATAAAGACAAGAGGCAAAATCCACTAAAGCAAAAATTCTATCCTCTGATGTCTTAAAGTTACAAAAAAGCCTCCCGCAGAGAACAAGAGGCGTCTTCGAAATTAACTTTGCACACATAATGTAAGCTGATACAATATGCGGAATAAATAAAATTGTTCACTTACTGCGCTTGCAAAAGCGAGTACATTATTATCCGGCAGAGCGAGGATGGTCTGTCAATTGTAAAGTCCTGCTTAAACTAAAGGATTATTGACGCCAACTTGAATACGGTAGGTAGCTTCCATACTTTTCACCTTGTTTTGCAAATCAAGAAGGCTGGCATGGAGGACAAGCAAGGCAGCAAGCTTTCTGCAGCCCTTTTTTGATTGCTGGTTCTTGAGCGTAGCAATTGCGACGGAAAGCTCCATCAGCATTTCTGAAAGATCTTTATCGAGGGCGGAAGCGGATACGGTCATTTAGGAGGAAAGGTTCTTAACCAAAAGTAAACGCCCTTTCGAACAAATCAAATAGCATGAGTCAGGTAAAGAGTAAAAAGTGAGATGCAAGTTTTTTCGGTCTGGTTTTTCATCTTTTATTGAAGGCAGTTTATCGGAAGGAGGACGAAGAAGCTGCCAGCAATCGATCGGCAATCTTTTCCACGTCTTCCAGGCGTTTGTTGTTCACCGAATAAAGCATACGCTTTCCTTCGCGCTGTGCGCTCACCAGTCCTTCACGGCGAAGAATGGCCAGGTGTTGCGAGGCCACGGATTGTTCAATGTGGAACTTTTTGTAAAGAGACGTCACGTCGGTTTGGGGATTCGCTATCAGGTAAGAAAGAATTTGCTGGCGCAGGTGGTGGTTCAGGGCGCGAAAAACCAGGGCAGCTCGTTTTGTTTTGCCGGTTAAGACCTTGAAAGATTGCTTGTCCATTTGAAAAAAAGCGTTGTTTTCGTGGGTCTGTTTAGAAGGAAACGCCCTGCAAAGAAAGACCTTTTCATGGGTATTTCTTTACTTCCTCGGCTCGGCGTTGGCAATCATTAATAGAATTTCGAAAGGACAAAGAATTACAGCAGCCTTCAAAGAGCCTGATAACTATAACCGAGCCCTTCAAATCCTTTACGTCGTTTTGAAAAAGTTCAGTAATGAACGAATGCGTTCAATTTTTCAAACCGCAGATGCCCATGACATGAAAGAGGCCTCCGTGGAAACGAAGGCCGATACCAAAACTAACTGCTTATGAGACTCATGTCTCTAAGAGGAGTCGAAGGTATGCTTTAATCAACGGTTCTGCCCTGCTTTCACACGCCTCTCTATTTTCGAAAGGGGTGTATGTTGCCATTACTGCAAAACCGAATGCGGTGTGCGGGCCGTTGTGGATGCGATTAAAAGGTAATGTTGTGGATGGGGTGCATTTCCCAGGCGGTGTTGGGGCGAAGCCCGGTGGGCCCTACGGCTCCGGCGGCGTGGTCAATGTCAAAAAACAGGCTTCCTTTTAAAACCGTCAGACGCAGGGCAGGGCTGAACTTGGTGTAGCCGCTCTGTCCGCAGAAATCCGTGCCAAAATAGCTTTTAAGATAACTGCGCACTGCACTGATAGCAGCGTAGGAGGATTGTGTGCTGGGCGGATTGCCGGAAGCCTCGCAGTTGAGCAGGTTGCCCGCTGCACTGTTGGCATCGCCGATGATCATGTGAAAATCGTTGTCGCTTTCTCTTGCAATGGCGTAGAGGTAAGCGGTTGTGATGTCGCGGTTGCGGTTTTCTTCCGACACCCTGGGCGAGGAATTGGTAATTCCCAAGCCCTGCATGTAAGCGTCGGTGGGCAGCGTGACGCGAAGGGCGTTAATGGTGGCGTAGGTGCCGTATGAAACCGAGGCATAGGAAGTTTTGGCCGCACTGCGTGCACTGCCCGCAAAGGCGTCCGAGCAGGCCGTGATTCGCTCGTGCTGTGCTTCGCCTTCTTCGGCTTCCGCTTCGTCGTCGCGATCGGGTTCACGGGTCACCAGGGTGTACTGCCCGTCGTGGTGCCAGACGGCGGTATCGGCGGTGAAAGAAGCAAGTGTGGTGACGGTATCGTGGTGGGAAACGGCGACGGCGGCCACTGATTGACTTTCCGGTGCGGCTTGTTTTTGACAACTGTAAACCGTGAGGATAACCGCCAGGCAAAGAACGGCGAAAACAAAAAGGAGCGAAGATTTCATGACGTAGGGTTTTGGGTGTTTGACTAATGTAGCACCAATCCGCACGAAGGGCAACGGAACTTGTGCAGACTTGTTGAAAACTTAAGGGCAAAAAAAGCACCGATCGCTCGGCGTTAAGATGCGCTGACGATCATCCTAAACGCAAAGACCTTCCGATTCAGCGCTGCACGTTTGCAACGCCTTCGGCAATGGCTTGCAGCAAGCCTGTGTCAACGTTTTTGGGTATTCCATTTTGTGTAGCAACTGCCCTGAAAAGCCCTTCTTCATCCGGTTCAAACAAAATGCTCGTACCGTGAACGTTTACGGCAAACTTGTACGTATATCCAAGCTGCAAGAAGCGTGTAGGAAAGAGCAACTCTTTTCCGTTGTAGACTACCGGCAGGTCAAAGAATTCATTCACTGCTGCAAAGGTTCGTTGAACTTGATGAATTGATCTACACAAATAAAACTTACCTTATAGCTCAAACCTGCGAGAGGAAATGTAATCGACCGTTTATGGCAAATTCTGTGCATGTCAACAAGCTTCAAGAAGGAGTGGAAAGTTGGAACAAATGGCGGGAGACGAAAATCTATGCGTATCCAGACCTGTCAGGGATTAACCTGAAGGATACAAACCTCAGCGGCGCAGATCTTTCTGGCGCCAATCTTTCCCAAACGTACCTCGCAGGCGCAAACCTCTCAGGTTGCGATCTTTCCTATGCCATCCTTTTGGGCGCCAACCTAGCAGGGGCTGATCTGTCGAATGCGCAACTTCGGGACGGCAATTATTCCGGTGCTGATTTTTCCCGCGCCGATTTATCCGACACTAACCTTTCGCGCACCAACCTGTTTGCCTCCGATTTATCCCGTGCCTATTTTTCGCGCACCTACTTTTTGCGAGGGAACTTCAAAAGGGCGGATTTTACCAACTCCTTTTTGAACGCAGCTTCTTTTAACGCGGTCGATTTGAGCGAGGCAACGGGCCTTGAACAGGTAAGTCATCTCGGCCCTTCCTACCTCAGCATTGACACGTTGTATCTTTCAAAAGGCCGGGTGCCGGAGGCATTCCTTCTTGGTTGCGGTGTACCGGAGGAGTTCGTGCGTTATATACCCTCTATCATTGGTGCGGAGCAGGCCATACAATTCTATTCCTGCTTTATTAGCTATTCCAGCGCCGATGAAGCCTTTGCCCGGCGGCTGCACGCACGGATGCGCGAAGCAAAGCTGCGCGTGTGGTTTGCGCCCGAGGACATGAAGGGCGGCAGAAAGATCTATGAACAAATCGAATCCGCCATCCAAGTACACGACCGGCTGCTGCTGGTGCTTTCGGAAACCAGCATTAAAAGCGAATGGGTGCTAACCGAGGTGCGGCGGGCCCTCAAAACAGAGAAAAAAGAAAACCGGCGAAAGCTCTTTCCTATCCGTTTAGTTGATTACGAACGCCTCAAAGAATGGGAGCTTGTCGACAGTGACAGCGGCAACGATCTCGCAACAGAAATCCGCAGCTACTTTATTCCGGACTTCTCCAATTGGAAAAATCACGACGCTTTTGAGACTGCCTTTGCAAAACTCCTGCAGGATCTCAAAGCAGAAGACGAAAATCCGGAGTCAAACTGGTAACGGAAAGCGTGGGGTTTACCCGACCAAACAGAAGGCCGCATAAAAATGCAGCCCGGTGTAACATCCAATATTCTATGAAAAGCCTGCCGCAAAGATGTTGGCGCCAAACTGAAGACGATAGAGCGGGTGTTCACCGAAGGAAGTAAGAAAATCCACCGGCAACCGAAGTACGGAAGTGAACTAAAAGCCTCCGTGGAGGCCGGTATCAAAACTAACTGTTAATGAGATTTTGTTTCATAGCAAGACTATTACTGGATTGTTTGCATGGCTACAATTGTATTCATTTTCGATTGGCATTTTGAAAGCTAAAAGAAAAAGAACTGCTATAAATTGCTCTACAGATAAATAAATACTTTTTTACAGGAGTTTGCCCTAACTTATTTCAATGGCCTTACATAACGTTTTCTAATCGCTCATACTCCCTTATCTCCCCATAAGTATTTACCTCTATATTAAGGGTTTTTACCGAAGAGCTTGCCCTGCTCAACTTTTTGTGTGAAACAAACACAGCGGAATTGCAATCTTGTGCGCTTACTGAAAAATCAAAAGTTATCGCGCATGAGAACGGGGATCTTTACTTTCATTTGTTTGCTCTTTTCAACGCTTTTGTTTGCCAATACCGTCACCGCGGTTACCGGCACTGCTTCGCCGGGGAGCTGGAGTACAGGCGGTTCATGGTCGTCGGGCACAGTGCCGCAATCGGGAGACCTCGTGGTTATACCGGCAGGCAAAGCCATATCGGTATCAAACCAGGTGTACACAAACACGGCTCCCGCTTTAATCATCCAGGTTGCGGGAGAAATTGACTTTCACCCATCCGGCAAGCTGGATCTTTCTTCTACGAGCACCTTACAACTCTTTGTGGGCGGCAAGATCATTCCGCAAAATTCAGCGTCATCGCAACTTATTGTATTGGGTGGCGTAACCAAATACAATGCCGCCAACAACGGTACCCTTGCAGGCCCCGCATTTGCAGATGCCCTTTCCGGGTCTTCGGTTTCTGGTCAACCCCTGAGCGGCTTCTCGTCTGGCGTTTTGCCGGTAACGTTCACCGGCTTTTCCGCAAAGCTGCAAAACGACGGTGTTTCCCTGCAATGGCAAACGGCAAACGAAAAGAGCGTTCGCGATTTTGTGGTGGAAAGAAGTGACGACGGCGGCCTGACCTGGTTGGAGCGGAGCACTGTGGCTGCAAAGGGAGGCCCGGCTTCTTATGGCTTTGTTGACCGCCTGGCCCCCAACGAAGCCGCTCTTTTCCGCATCAAAGCCAGAGACCAGGATCAGCGTTTCAGCTATTCTTTTATCCTGAACGTAGGCAACAAGAGCAACCCTGGCGTGGCGCTTACGCCCAATCCCGTAAAAGATCAATTCCAGGTTTCGCTCTCCCGTCCCCCCGGCGGTACGCTCCGCTTTCAGTTTATTGATGTTTTTGGCCGCGTGGTGCGAACAACGGAAAGGGATGGAAGCCAAAACCGTTTTGACCTGAGCGTAACCGGGTTGCCAAAAGGAAGCTATGTTTTACTGCTCACGGGTAAGGATCAACTTATCGGCAAACAAACCGTCGTCGTTCAATGAGGCTGCCTGCTTAGTCTTTCTTTGCCTCGTGCTTTACTTTGACACCGCTGTATTTTTTGTGCTTGGGGCGTACAAGGTTGTGCACCTTTTGCGCAGGCGTGGATGTTTTTTTCACCTTGGTTTTGTGCCGGCGTGTTTCCACTTTCAGCTTTTTGTCGTTGGCCTTTACTTCCTTTTGTGCTGAAGCGCCAAGCCCGGTGGCTGCAAGAAAAACAAGAGCGAGAAGAAACTTTTTCATAACGTCGTTTTCCCGGTTGTTGCAAAACAGGGGCCGGGCAGACAACTGGGGATCGTTAAGAAATTACCGGACTTTACCGCCTCTCGAAGCAGCCGTGGCCAGTTAAATTATCCGCAAGAGACTTCAATAGAAAGGCGGAAGGAAGAACTGTATTCCCGTGATTTTTGTTGGGTTTAAAACAAACGCCGCCATTTGTTCCCTTGCGCTCTTGCGAAGACGTCATTTCTTTTTAGCCGCCGGCTTGGTTAAGCCCGTTGCTTTCTTCACGGCATCCATTCCGAACTGCGCTTTGATGCCGTCCACCGTTTTATACAGTTGCAGTTTCTCGGCTTCTTTGTCAAATAAATTCATTTGCAGGGTCATGGGAACAAGGTGACTAAACTTCACACCCAGCAAACGAACCTTCTCGCCTTTTTTGTACAGCTTCGCAAACAAGTCTTTCACTTTTGCGAGCAGCACGTTGTCAAGGGCCGTATAGGCAATAACTTCCTGCTTGCTTACGGTGGTAAAATCGGGATAGCGGACTTTCACGGTTACGCAACCGGTCAAACGTTCTTCGCCGCGCAGGTCGTGTGCGGCTTTTTCGGTGAGGCGAACGAGTTCCTTGTGCAAAAAACCGAGGTCGGCAAAATCGGCGTCGAAGGTGTTTTCGTGTGAAAGCGATTTTTGTTCGCTGTAGCCTTCTACTTCGGAAGTAGAAATGCCGTGGGCTTTTTCCCAAAGCCTGACGCCCCATTTGCCAAACACGTGCTCCAACTGCGCTACGGATGTTTTGGCCAATTGTTCGATGGTGTCAATGCCGATGGCCTGCAGGTGGTGCTGTGTTTGTTTGCCAACGCCGGGGATCTTTCCGATCCGCAGCGGCCATAAAAATTCGGTTTCCTTTCCGTGTTCAATTTCCAAAAAACCGTTTGGCTTGGCTTCGTTGGTAGCCATCTTGCTTACCAATTTGTTTGCCGAGAGACCGTAGGAAATGGGCAAGCCCGTTTCGTGGATGATCTTTTCTCTCAGTTTCCGTGTGTATTGTTTTACGCCAAAGAATTTGTCCATGCCCGTGAGGTCAATGTAGAATTCATCTACGGAGGCTTTTTCGTAAACGGGCACCGCGCCGGCGATGATGTCGGTAACGGCGCGGGAATATTTGCTGTAATCGGCGTAGCTACCTTTTAAAAAAATGGCCTGCGGACAGAGGCGTTTTGCGGTGAGCGAAGGCATGGCGCTCTCGATGCCGAACTTGCGGGCTTCGTAACTGCAGGCAGCCACGATGCCGCGTTGGCCGTCGCCGCCCACAATCACGGGCTTGCCGCGCAGCGAAGGATTTTTCAACAATTCGACCGATACAAAAAAAGCATCGAGGTCAAAATGGGCAATGTATCGAAGCGGTGTGTCCACGGTTCAAAAATAAGGGTTGCACTGTGGCGAAAGCAGGCCGCGTTGCTTTTACCGCGAAGGAAAAATCCGTGTACACAAAGCCCGTTGCGGCACAAATTAAACGGGTATGATTTTTTCGTTAACAATTGAGGAATTTTCCTTGGCGAGATTTACCCACAATGTAAAACAATGAACGAAGCGCTATGAAAAAACTGTTGCTCCTCCCGGTGTTTTTCATTTTTACCGGAACTGCCTTTGGGCAGAAAGATTCGTTGATTCACAAATTAGACAGTCTGAGTAAAAAGACTGACAGCGCGGGCAAGCAGGCAAACAATACCGCGCCAAGAGCTTACAACAAGTACACTGAAATTACCCCGTCTGCCTTTCTTACCCTGCAGGCAAGTAACCTGAAGCAAGCTTTTACCAAGCCTTTTCACATGACGGGTAAAGACTGGAAAACCACCGGCAAGTTTGTATTGGTACTGGGGGGTTTGGCCTTTGCCGATGAACCGGTTCAGCGATGGGCGGCAGACCTGCGCGAACACAACAGCAACAGTACCTTGCTCAACGTGAGTCACCAGGTTACCAATTTTGGCGGGCTTTACGAGGGCTACACTTTGGGTGCACTGGGCGCCTACGGATTTCTGTTCAAGAATGAAAAAATGCAAACCACAACGCTTTTAGCCCTGCAATCCTACATTACCGGCGCGGCCGTGGAAGCCGTGCTGAAATTTGTCAGCGGCCGCCAACGGCCTGAAGCCATAAACGCGGCCGAAGCGGGAGCAGAGCCCAAGTTTTGGGGTCCGTTTAAAACCATCCGTGATGCACAGGGAAATAAATTGAACAGTTCTTTTCCTTCGGGCCACACAACGGTGGCGTTTGCCGCCGCTACGGTGTATGCCATGGAATACAAAGACAAGTTGCCTTGGGTGCCCTGGCTTGCTTATTCGGCCGCAAGCCTGATTGGCGTTAGCCGCATTACGGAAAACAAACATTGGCTAACCGATGTAGTGGCTGGCGCTGCACTGGGGTATTTAACAGGCCGGCAGGTTGTGAACAATTATCACCGGTATGCAAAGCTGAAATCGCCAAAGACGTCGAAAAACTCCGTGAGCTTTACGATGGGTTATAATTATGGACAGCTTACGCCGGGACTTCTTTACCGGTTTTAAATTAGTGAGTGGTGAGTAGTCAATCGTGAATAAGTGATGCGGTTTTGATTGACTTCGGCAGAAAGACATTTGCCAAACAAAGCCTTGAACGAAAAGAAATTTAGCCTTGTTTGCCGGAGCCTTAAAAGAAAAAATCCTCTTCAAATGAAGAGGATTTTTTCTTTTCGTTGAAGGGCAATCTCAGGGAGTGTTTACTGCCGACTGCCGCTTGTGCTTAGTAACGATTTTTATTGTAACCACCGCCACCGTAGTTGCCACCACCGCCGTTGCTACGGAAGCCACCGCTACGGCCACCGCCGCCTGCTTTTTCTTCTTTGGGCTTGGCTTCCATTACGCGGATTGTGCGGCTGTCAACGGTTGCCTGGTCCAATTCAGCAATGGCTTTTTTTGCTGCTTCGTCGTCGCTCATTTCCACAAAACCAAAGCCGCGGCTTTTGCCTGTGAATTTGTCGGTAATAACCTTGGCTGAAGTTACTTCGCCGTACTCGGCAAAAAATTCTTTTAAGTCTTCATCCTGTACGCTGAAGCTTAAGTTGGAAACGTAAATGTTCATGCTTTCTTTTTAAAAAAATAAATAATTGAGGCACGAGGCAAAAAAGCAAAGGGTGAAACGAATAGCAGAAAAACGTAGCAGATTCAGTAAAACCAAAAGCCCAAATGCGATGCTCATTAACGGCACGAATGTAGGTGAAAAATCCTGCTTTGAAAGAGCGAACTTGTTAAGTTCCCGTTACGATAAAAAGCTTCCGTTCTTTTTTGCGCTTCTTCTGCTTTTGATGGCCTACTTTTGCGCCGTCAATTTCTACCGTCTTTCTCTCCTGCTTGCGGCGTAAGATTCGTAGAGGCCTTGTTCATTCAAAGTTTATTTAACCGTGTTATTCGTTATTCTGTTTTTTGTTCTTCACTGGTACCTTTCGCTGTTTTCGCAAACTTTTTTCCTGCACCGTTATGCGGCCCACAAATCGTTTACGATGAGCAAAGGCTGGGAGCGGTTTTTCTTTTTGTTTACCTGGTTTACGCAAGGTTCGTCGTATTTAAGCGCAAGGGCTTACGGCATTCTTCACCGCGTTCACCACGCTTACACCGATACCGAACTCGATCCCCACTCACCTTCCTACGATAAAAATCTTCTGGCCATGATGTGGCGCACAAAAAACATCTACACCGGTATTTTGTACGAGACCTCGCCGGTGGAAGAACGCTTTACCAAAAACGTTCCGGCGTGGAAAAAGTTTGACCTGTTTGCCAGCAGTTGGCCCTCACGTGTTTTATGGATTGCGGTTTACGTAGCGCTTTATTTGTTGTTTGCACCGTCTGCCTGGTTTCTGTTGCTGGTGCCCATTCACGCGGTGATGGGACCCTTGCACGGCGTCATCATTAACTGGTATGCACACAAGTACGGCCACGTGAATTACGAAACCGACAACACGTCAAAAAACTTATTTAAAGTGGATTGGCTGATGTTTGGCGAAGGCTATCACAACAACCATCACACCTTTCCTTCGCGCAGCAATTTTGCGGCAAAGAAAGGTGAATTTGACCCCTGCTATCCTTTCATCGTTTTGTTGAACAAACTGGGTGTGATAAAAATTTCGAACAGCCTGCAGCCGGCTTAAGTGCCGCAACGCAGAACCTGATTTTAAAAGCCGTTTCATTTGAAGCGGCTTTTCTTTTTGCAAGCCAATCCGGCTTATGGCTTCTCTTTTCACTTTCCGCCTTTAGCTTCGCCCTTCCCATGAATGCACAACAAATCAAACCGCCGGCGGATGCAGCGATCATTAAAGGAGAAATAGCGGATTATTGGTACAACGACGGCATTCTTTATTCTTACTCCAAAAGCACAAAACGCACGGTTGAAAACATCCGCGATAATGTTTGGCTGGTCAAGAAAATAACGGGTAACAAAACCGTTCCGCTGCTGATTTATTTACGTCCTTCGCCGGTGCCCGATAAGGCAACAAGAAAATTTTCGACCGAACAACTGCCACAGGTTTACAAAGCGATGGCGATGGTTTCAAAACAGGGCCTTGCGCAGTTCATCATGAAGATTTTGTTTCGCTTAAAGCCACCGCCCATCCCGATGAAACAATTTTCAAACGATGTGGATGCAAGAGAATGGCTGAAGCAATATTTATAAATCCATTTTGCACTACTGCTTTTCCTTTTTGATAATCGAACCGGGATTGGACGGCTTTAAATAAAACATGGCGGAGACACCGAAGAAAGTCACGTCGCTTGACGAGTATTTACCGCTGTAAAAATATTGGCCAAAGACCACGTTGAAGTGAATGCGTTCGCTGTAAGCGTATTCAATGCCCGAGGTCAGTTCGGTCATAAAATTTTCTTTGGCGTTGAAGATGCCGCCGATGCCGGCGGTAAACGTGTTGGTAAAGCGTCCCTGCTGAAACACGTTGAGGTTTGGCCGCAGTTCCAGGTAAACCGAAGTGTCACGTCCGTGCACATTAGCCATAGTCGTTTTGCCAATGTCAACGCCCATGCTGAACACGTCCCATTGCCGTCCCACTTCCAGCGCAATGTTTCCTTTTTCCGACAGCGTGCCGGCAGAGTTGGTAAACTGTGGCGCCAGTGAAATATAGGTTTGCGAAAAAAGTGCAGAGGCAAAAACGCAGGTCAATAAAAGCAGAAATCCTTTCTTCATGTGCAGAATTTGAAAACCTAAAATAAGCCCTGTTTTTGTATGCCCGCTAAGAACAGGAATCTGACCCAAGTTTACTGTTTCGTTTTGCCCGTTGTTACAAGGTGCGTTTCGGTGAGGCCTTTTCAAATGTGCCAAAATATTTTACTTTGGTGCTTCATCAGCTTTGCATGAAAACACTACTAACTGCTGCCGTTCTCCTGCTTTACTTTTTTGCGCAGGCACAAAAACGCGAAGAATTTTTCGATTCCCGTTTTAAGCCCGACAACAGAAGTCCTTACTATTACGTGATTACCGAAAAGAAAGACAGCGGCTGGTACCGCGAAGCCTATTATGTTTCGCAAAGAACCTTGGCCATGCAAGGTTGGTACAAAGATGAAGCTTGCCGTGTAGCACACGGCGCTATGAACTGGTATCATACCACGCGGTTTCCTTCTTCGAAAGGATATTATATTGACGGGAAGAAAGAAGGCGTTTGGTTCGGCTACGATGAAGAAGGCCACATGACCGATTCTTCGACGTATAAAAACGGGCGCCGCATCGGCATTGCTTATCACTGGTACAACAACGGATTCTTACGCGACTCGCTCATCTTTGACGGACAAGGCAACGGTGTACAGGTAAGTTGGTACGAGGACGGCGCACCCGCAAGCAGCGGGAAGTGGAAAGCGGACACGCTGAAGACCGGCCGCTGGCAGTATTACGATAAAAAAGCCAACGTGATGGCGACCGAAGATTATGCCGACGGCAAGTTGCAAGTATGCAATTGTTACGATGAAAACGGCAAGGCGCTTGACACAGCCCTTTGCCGCGAAAAAGAAGCCGCCCCTGCAGGCGGCATTTATCGTTGGCAAAACTATTTGCAACACGGCCTGCAAAGCATGTTAGAAGCAAAAGCAAATTCCCGCGAATGGTCGGCCGGGCAGCTCACCGTAGTGATACGATTTGTGGTGGAAAAAGACGGCAGCTTGTCCGAGTTCAAGCCGCTAACGAATTACGGGCATGGCGTAGAAGACGCCGTCATCGATATTTTTAGACGAGCGCCGCGCTGGACGCCGGCACAACAGTTTGGCCGTCCCGTGCGCAGCTATCATACCCAACCACTCACGTTTGAAATAAAAGTGCAATAAGCCTACTTCACCTGCAGGTTCAGCGAAAGAATATTTGAATTCAACCCGTTGCTGCGCGAATAATGCCCGTAGCGAATCTCCAATGCACTTAGATGCTGTATGACCAGCACGCCTTTCTCCGGTGTAAGCCGGAAACCCGCGCCATAAAAGCCGCTGTTCAGCGTTGACAGGTCGTAGTTGCTTGTATAAAACTGTTCCGAAACGCTGTGCGTGTTGATGGGCGCAAAATATTTTGTTCCCTGCTGGTTGTAATAACGATAAAACGGCGTGAAGGAAAAGAAAGGCGAAATCTTCAGCGCAGCTTCCAGTTGCGCCGTATGTGCACTCAATCCCCAATCGTCGTGATAATAGCGGTAGAAGCTGCGCAGAACAACCTTGTCACCCAGAAAATAATTGGCGCGAATGCCCAGCGGAATTTTCAATCGTGTGCCGGGCAACGTTTCTACGCCTTCGCTTCCGTTGTTAAAATAAATGCGGTGAAAAGGCAAGCCCAGGTAACCTTGTTGATAAACCACGTCGGCAATGAGCGCCAACTGGAAATTTGGATTAATGATTTGCGAGTACGAGAACGAGCCGCTAAAAGAGTTGCGGGCCTGCGATGCGTAGTCGTCTTCGTGGGAGTTAATGTTTTGATTCGAACGTAATTCAATGGGCTGAATGATGGTAACCTGGTCGAGATAAGCTTGCAGCTTTACACTGAACTCGCCGTTGCGGTTGGCCGTTTTTTTCGCAAACAAAACATTCGCGCCAAAGGATTTGTAATCGAACTCGGAGGAAAAAGAAACGCCTGCGCCAAAGGTTGTTCCTTTTGCGTTGTTCTCGGCCATCCAGCTCAGCGAAGGATAGATGCGTGTGTCGGCGCTGGAAGCGGAAGAAATTGTTCGCGGGTCAATCTTGTCAGACGATGCGGATGTGTAATGATCAATGCCGGCTTCGAGTGTGAAACTGTGCTTCACGTTGTTGGCTCCCCAGCGCACAAATTTTAAATCAATGGTGTTGGAATAATCGGTCAGGTTTTCCGTGCCCACGCCACCGGTTACGGCCGAATTGTTTCCGTCCTGGTGGTAATAACTTGACACAAGATTGGCTTCTTCAAAGGTTAGCTTACGCGATTTGTAGGCCGTGCTGTCCTGTGCAAAGGCCGCAAAGAAAGTAAGGAACATCCCGACGACGGATAAACAAATTTTTTTCATGAACGAGATTAAAAAGAAGTAAGAAAAGAGATGACAACCATCAGCAATTAGCTATCCGATTGAAAAGATTTATACTCAACTAAGCTGATTGCTTTAATTGCATCCGCAGCCGCCGCCGGTTTTGCCGCCGTTGGCACCCGATGCGCCTTCGCGGTAGGATTGAAAACTCATTTCGGTCTTCTCCACCTTGCGGGCCGATAAAGCCATTTCGCTGTCGTTGATTTTGTTCTTCTGGTATTCCTTCACCGTGGTGCAGGAAGCCAGCGAAATAACCGCCAAGAGCAAAGCCGCGCAAAGCCAACAATAAAATTTCATGCTATTTCAGGTTTATGTTTTTTGATGTGTAAAGGCCATCGTTGTCGTCAATAATGATGCAGGCCAGCCCATTAATCTGGTTGATTAGGTCAAGACCCACTTCCATGCCCATGATCATCACAGGTGTTGCCATGGCGTCGGCTATTTCCGCATTTGGGCTGATGACGGTAACGCTTTTGATGCCGCGTACAGGCAGGCCCGTTTTGGGGTCAATGGTGTGCGAATATTTCTTGCCGTCAATAAGCACAAACTTTTCGTAATTGCCCGAAGTAGCCACCGCACCTTCACTCAGCTCGAGGGAGGAAAAAGCCTGCGTGATTTCGTTTGGGTTGGCAATGCCGATGGTCCATCTTTCGCCGTTGGGCTGATGTCCCCACACGGTTAAATCACCGGCTGCATTTACGATGCCGCTTTGCACGCCGCGCTGTTTCAAAATCATTTTCGCCCTTTCCGCCGCATAACCTTTTCCAATGCCGCCAAAGCCAATGCGCATGCCTTCTTCTTTTAAAAAAACGGTGCAATCGTTTTCATCTAAGACGACGTTGCGGTAATTAATCAGGCGCACCATTCTCTTTGCTGTTTCGGCATCGGGCAAAGCCGTCATGTGCCGGTCAAAATTCCAGAGGCTTTTGTCAATGGAGCCATAGCTAATGTCGAATGCGCCTTGGGTGATGTGCGAGATGCGCTTTGAACGTTGAATGAGATCGAACACTTCGCGGTCAACTTGCACGGGCTTAATTCCCGCATGACGGTTGATGAGTGCCGTTTGACTTTCTTCGTTGTAGGTTGTCAGCAAGGCTTCAATGCGGCGAATCTCTTCTATAGCTGCATCAATGTGCTGCATCGCTTCAGCCTCATCAGGCCATACTACGCTTATCTCAAAGCGGTTGCCCATGAGCCGCAAAACTTTTTTGTGAACCGCTAAAGAAGGGGACAGCGTTTCGCTATTGAACATGCATCAGGTCTTTGAGCTGCGTTGTAAATTCCGCTGCGTTGGCGTTTGGATAACCGTCCCATGTTTTTACAACCTTGCCTTCTTCGTTCAGCAAAACGGTATAGGGAAAATGGCCTTCGGGATCAAATTTGTCGGCCAGTTGATTGTTTCTTTTTTGTTGCTCTTTGGGCAACTGGTTTTTATTCAACCGGGGAAAATCGGCGTTCACCAGCACAAGGTGAGGTTCGGCGAAAGACGTAAATTCTTTGCTGTCGAACACTTCTTTGTGCAGACGAATGCAGGGAATGCACCAATCTGAACCGGAGAAAGAAAGCAACACGTATTTGTGTTCGCTCTTTGCTTCCTGCGCCGCTTTTTCAAAATCATTTTGCCAAACGGGCGGATTGTTTAAAAAGAGCGACAGGATGAAAACAGAAAGGAATTTCATGGGAAAAAAGTTTTCAATAAAGCTAACGGAGCATACCTAAAAAAAAGTATAACGCCATGCAGGATTAACAAAAACCCGTCCTAATTATTGCGGATCAAACGGTTTGTATCGGTGACCCGCACCAATGTACCGACAATTCTTCGGGAGCAATTGAACAGCTTTTGGTTTTTGCAGCGAAACCATTCGGCGCAATCACAAAGCCAGGATACTTTTCAACTCGCTGTCGCTTACAGTGAGCAAACCAACCTTGGGCAAGCGGCGGGTTAATTCTTTCCAATTTGCATCGGCGGCGAATACTTTTTTCAGAACAGGAATGGCTTGTCTTAACTGTTTGTTGTTAGCCAGTGTGATGGCCGTCCAATACTGCATCTCTAAATTTTGCGGGAACATTTTCATCGCCGCGTTGTATTCCTGCATCGCCTTTTGCATGTCGGCTTTTTCTACCGCAAGGTCGCCGTTGTTCATGTGTTCATAGGCTACTTGCGTATTGTACAGCCGACGCAATTCAACCAGCGGTACCGGGTTGTCATCAACCCGTAAATCAACCAGCCGCTCGTTCCAGGGTTGATTGTTGCTTTTACCCGGAACAACAATGATGGCTGCGGATTGCTTGCCGCGTATGTCGCCACCGGCCGCTTGTGCGGCATCTAAAGCGGCCAACAATCGTTCGGCTAAAACCTTGCCTTTGCTCCTTTCAAACGCAGCGGCCATTGCTGCGGGAACCTTGTTCGTCAGCATCATGTTTGATTGAACAGAGAAACCATTGCCTTTGATGTGGCCTGCGTAATCAATGCAACTTTTGCCGGTCTGCACAGCCACGTTGCCGTGTACGTCTACAATGGCCACCTGCCGCACGTCGCGGCCTTCATCGGTGGCCAACAAACTGTCTAAAGTTTGTTGCGCCGTTAAACCGCTGCGCAGCAAATTCAAACCTCTTATGCCGAATGATTTGTTGGTGAAAGATTGCGTAGCTACCGCACCCACCCCGGCTTCGGCCCAACTAACCGATGTGCCTACCGAAAACCAATGGCTTTGCACGGCCACGCCCATTTCGCCGGTTGCCGAATCACGGGCAACGATGGAAAACGTGTGTGCCAGCGGCGATGCTTTTTTGTACGCTTGCGCGGCTAAAAATTGAAGCGGGAAAAATGCAAGGAAGAGAAAGATTTTGTTGCGCATAAACGGAATTGAATTTTAAAAATAGGGCGAGAATGGTTGTTCCATGAAATGAAGACGCCGTCTTTTTTGGTACATTAAAGACGGCGTAAACAACCGCACAAAGCCTGTATGAAACCAAATGCTTTACCCGCTAAACAAGTCAGCCTTTCGCCGGTTTTGAAGGCCGCACTTCTACTTTACTCGGCAAGGTTCGTGGATGCATTTGCAAAAGGTCAACGACGATCTGGCCAATGTCTTCCGGCTGAATCTTCCAGGCATCGGCGTCGGTTGGTTTGTGATCGTTGAACTCCGTGGCCACGGAGCCGGGCATGACGGTACTAACCTTGATACCGTATTTGCGCAAGTCAAGCATGATGGCTTGCGTAAAGCCCACCAATCCAAACTTGCTGGCATTGTAGGCTGCGCCGTTTTCAAAAAAATTTGTACCGGCCAAACTGGCAACGGTAATGATGTAACCCTGCGATGCTTTCAACGCATCGATGCTTGCTTTTACGCTGTGAAAAACGCCCGTGAGATTGGTGTTGATGGTTTGGTGCCAGGCTTCATCGGTCAACGTATCGATGGGCGCAAAATGTCCCACGCCGGCGTTGGCGACCAACACATCCAACTGCCCGAATTTTTCAATGACGGCTTTTACCGCTGCTGCTTCGGAGGCCATGTGGCTTACGTCAGATTGCAAGGGTAGAACTTTTGATGAATCGTTTGATAACGTTGTCGCTGCTTTTTGCACAGTGTTTAGGTTTCTCCCGGAGATGGCGACCCGCATTCCAACAGACAAGAGTTGTTGAGCAATGCCAAAGCCGATGCCTTTGCTACCGCCGGTTATATACGCCACTTTGTTTTTTAAGTCTTGCATGGTGTTCGTTTAAATGGTTGTTGAAAGAGTGAAGGTAAAGGCGGGTGCAAGTCACTCTTGAAGAGAAAAATTACGTGCGGCTTGTGCAAGAGCCGTTATGCATGTGAAGCATTGGCCATTTCTGCCCATTCGTTTTTCAGCAACCGGTATTGAATAACGCTTTTATAAACATCACCCACTTTGTACTGGTCTTTCAGTTCGCCTTCTTTGATCATGCCGTTGTTCACCATCACTTTTCCCGAAGCGATGTTGTCGGTAAAGTGCGTTGCGTAAATTTTGTGAAGGTTCAGTTCTTCAAAGCCAAATTTCAATACAACACCTGCGGCTTCCGTCATAAGGCCTCCGCCCCAAAAAGGTTCGCCGAGCCAATAACCCATCTCCGCATTGTCGTGTTTACCGGCCGGGTGCAAGCCGATGGCACCAATAAATTCGCTGCCTTCTTTTTGCACGATAGCAAAAACAAAACGCTCTTTATGCTGAAAGCCTTGCAACACAAAATTGAGCCAGAAGACCGCGTCTTTTTCGGTGTAAGGATGCGGGATGTTCAGGACGTTATCAGCAATGGCTTTGTTGTTTGCGTATTTAACAAGCGAGGCGATGTCCGTTACCTGCAAGCTGCGAAGCAACAACCGGTTTGTGCTGAGTTGAGGAAGCTGGTTCATGTTTACAGAATTGTTTTGGGTTTACTTGTTCTATCCGTTATAGTACCGGCATTGTGTAAATGAAAAAGCCTAAGTTACAAACTCAGACCCTTTCGTCAGGTTGGCGAATGAGGGTTGCGGGTCCGGTTTTTAAAACGTCAGGTCTTTTAATTTTTTCCGCGTGCCTTCGGTCAATCCTCCGCCGTCCGTTACTTCCCAAATCGCCGCTTGTATTACCGAAAGTTTTGACACCTTGTCTGTGTCGGGTTTGCCATCGGCCTTCAACACGTTTTGATAACCCAGATTCTTTGGCTTCAGAATGTCTTTTATTTCATTCAACGCTGGCGGTATCACGGACGGACCAAGCGAATACGAAAGAATGTTTCCGTCTTCGTCATAAGGGCTTGGTGCGTGGCGGGACTGGTTGATGCAGAAGCCGCCGGCCATGATGGTTTTTGTGCTGCCAGGTGTAAGCGTAACGTCGCCGATAAACAAAAGCAGTACGCCTTGCGACATCAGGCTGCTGCTGCTAACCACCAGCGCATCGGGAAAGTGGATGGTGATGGGTAAATTGGTTTTATTGCGCAGCGTACCGCAAAGCTGCGCCACGCCGCCGGGCAGGCCGCGAAAGTTTTTGAATTCTTCAAAATGCGGCGGTGTACTCATGTAAAAACAAAAATTAAGATCGTGCAGGCTGTCCACCAATTCTACGCCGTCAGGCAGTTTCCAGGCGGGTGCGGTAAACGGTGCGGTAGATGGACCATAACCGGGCTCATTCACGCCCCCGGTTTGTCCGTTTGACGAACCGCCGGATGTAGTGTCAACCGTGTCACCGGTCCCGCTTTCTTTTTTGCAAGAGATAACGAACGGTGTGAATGCGAGCAGGTAGAGTATAAGCTGTTTCATTTATTTGGTTTTGCGTTTCGGGATACGATGTTAGAATCTGCCGCTGATGATTAAACCTGGCGCGGTAATGAATTGAGAGAAGCCCGTAATTGAATGAGCGTTTTGGCAGATGAAGAACGGAACTGATCAACAGTCATTCATTGCAAATGCAGGCCAATGTATTTTTGGGCAATGAGTCACCAGCCGGCGCCAGAAGCAGCCAACGAAACCGTCGTTGCGCAAACAAAAAAATGGATTCTTGACGTTGTAGTGGGTTGCAACTTCTGCCCCTTCGCCGGACGGGAAGTAAAACGCGGCACCGTTGCTTACGAGGTCTTAAAAACGGGTTCGGCTCAAACGGTGCTGGCGGCTTTTGAAGCGGCCATGAAGAAGCTTGATGCAAATACAGAAATCGAAACCATGCTCCTCATTCTTCCGCAGGGCTTTGGCCGCTTTGCCGATTACCTGAAACTGGTAAGCGGTGCTGAACGAACAATAAAGAAAAAAGGCTACGAAGGCGTGTATCAGGTGGCTTCTTTTCATCCGCAGTATTTGTTTGCCGGCAGTTCCACTTCCGATCCGGCTAATTACACCAACCGCTCGCCTTATCCCATGCTGCACCTGTTGCGGGAAGACAGCGTGAGCAAGGCCATTGCAAGCTATCCCGACACGCACAAAATACCGCAGAGGAACATTGCTTTTGCCAAAGAAAAAGGATTGGCTTACATGCAGGCTTTGCTGGCGGCTTCGTTGGGTGTTAGTGAGTAAAACGATACCGTGTTTTTTGCAAGCCGGTCCGTTTATTGAAGACCACAAAGAACAGCGAAAAAACAGCGGGCAGCAAAAGAATTGCGTACTTCTGGCCGTTAGGGGTTACATTAGTGCTCAATACTTTAATACCAATTTATCATGGACAACAAAAACACAGGCACCGTAAAATTTTTCAACGCAGATAAAGGCTTTGGCTTTATTAAACACGACAACGAAAACAAGGAAACATTTGTACACAGCAGCGGCCTTATTGACCAGATCAAAGAAGGCGATCATGTAGAGTTTAACCTGCAGAACGGCAAGAAGGGAATGAACGCCGTGGACGTAAAGCTGATTTAAGAAAATACTTTTAATCTGAATGCGAAAAAGGGTGCCTATTAGGTACCCTTTTTCTATTGCTTATTTTGAGAAAGAGCTTTTGCAAGATGCTTTGAATTGGCCGGCTTGCGTTATAGATGCAGGCCAGCTCGTTTATAGTTTGAAGAACATTACGGATAGCAGAGAATGCACCACGTTATTACATAAATTTAGAGGCGGAAACCAAATACGGAGGGCAGTGCGTCAACGAAAGCTGCAAAACTTGATTTGCTGTAAAGAACCTACCAAAACAATTGATATTCCATGGTTATAATAGATAACAATACTGATGAAGGTAAAAACGAGCAAGGTAAAGATTATATCGTCCGAGAGCTTTTAAACAATAATGGTGTATTTAACTTTTACCTTCTTGACGGAAGAAGATTTAAAAATGAAACAGAGCGCTTTGCAATAATAGAATCGTTAAAAAACGAAGGCTATATAAGAAGAGTAGAAGGCGCGATTGGGCAAACGTATATGTTAACTGACCGCTTTCGCAACGAACAGCTAATGATGTACAAAGACCTTGCGGTAAGAAAGTTGGATCAAATGCCAGATAGTGAAATATCATTAAATCAGTTTATTTCAGAATTGCTTGTACCGGATATGTATCAAAGTGATTTCAAAAAATTTCTCGAACTAGGAGGATATATTATCATCACTACAAAAACACGACAGGGAGATTTTTTCAAAAAAGGGCATCAAATGAGTTTATACTTTTTGAACTCTTTAATGCAAGAAAACAAGGCAAGGCAAAAAAATTCTGCGTCGTTGCAGAAAAATATTGTGCAAGAAAGAAGTACTAGCGAATCCCTAAATACAATCGACATGAAAAGTGCAGAACACAAAAAGCTAAAAATTTTTATTGGTTGGTCAGGAGAAAAAAGCATGGCCATGGCAAAAAGACTTTATGAGTGGTTGCCATCAATCGTTCCAGACATTGTAATATTTTTCTCTCCAGCAATCTCCGGTGGCGCTAATTGGTCTAATGAAATTGCAAGGTGGCTTAAAGAAGCAGATTATGGAATTCTCTGTTTAACGAATGACAATTTGAATTCTCCATGGATAAATTTTGAGGCTGGGGCATTATGGAAAGGCATTGGAGAAACTCCCGTTTGCCCTCTGCTATTGAATATTAACTCGAGGCAGTTGACCGGCCCATTAAATACATTTCAATCTAAAAATTTTGATGAAGAAGGCATTAAACAACTATGCAGATTGTTAGCGGAAAAAACAAATCTAGATGCGAGGAGAGTAGATATTAGCTTTAAAGGCATCTGGCATCAACTAAATAAAGAAATGAATGATGACCTTGAGCGAATCAGTAAAGCTGAACCACAAGATCAAAGGCCTTATGGCTTGAAGATAACTTCACCTATAGAACTTAACGAATTGAGCACTCCCGTAAGGGTTTCCGGGACTTATGACATTCTTCCACCGCACGGCATTGTTCATGCTATTGTACTAAACCCAAGAACAAATGAATATTGGCCCAAAAAACATTTGATGTACGATAAACGAAATAAGACATGGGAAACTGAGGTTGATATTGATATTAAATCCACTCAAGCCGAGGAACGTATCATTCTTATTGCAACGATTGGTCCATGTATGAAAACCTTAATTGACTTTCGAAAAAAAGTTTACGATAAAACAAAGCAGGCTTTAGGTTTAGATGACAGTCCAATCTTGCACGATGATATAGATGTACATGATGAGATTAAAATAAAAATTGCATCAAACAAGAAATTATAATTTCCAGCGTTTTGTTTATCGCTATAAATTCTTCTCGACATGGTTTGTGCCGAATAGAATTACAAAGCGCCCAAGAGTGCGACCCTTCCTTCGTCAGGGTAAACTCCACCGCCGCTCAATAGAAGCACTGTCCTCTGGCCCATCATCCTCTCAAGGCATAAAGTTTGAAACCCCTTCTTTATGTCAAAGCAAAACTCTCCTCTTCACGACGGCTTTGTGCACGTACGCGGTGCTCGGGAACACAACCTCAAAAACGTTTCTCTAAAAATTCCAAGAGATGCGCTGGTGGTCTTCACCGGCGTTTCGGGTTCGGGCAAAAGTTCGCTGGCCTTTGGCACTTTGTACGCCGAGGCGCAGCGCCGTTACCTCGAAAGCGTGAGCCCTTACGCACGGCGGCTCTTTCACCAAATGCCCGTGCCGGTTGTGGATGAAGTGGAAGGCTTGCCGCCGGCTGTGGCGCTGCAACAACAACGCGGCGGCACCAGCACACGTTCGTCGGTGGGTTCGGTAACTACCATCTCCAATCTTTTGCGCATGTTGTATTCGCGTGCCGGCGATTATCCCAAAGGACAAGGCATTATTTACGCCGAAGCCTTTTCGCCCAACACGGCCGAAGGCGCCTGTCCGCAATGCAGCGGTTTGGGCCGCGTGTACGACGCCACCGAAGAAAGCATGGTGCCCGACCAAAACCTCACCATTCGCGAACGGGCCATTGCCGCTTGGCCTACGGCCTGGGGCGGACAAAACCTTCGCGACATTCTCATCACGCTTGGCTACAACGTGGACAAGCCCTGGAAAGAGTTGCCCAAGAAAGACCGCGACTGGATTCTCTTCACCGACGAACAACCGCAGGTGCCGGTGTACCCGGGGTTCACGCACGAAGAAGTCAAACGCGCCGTCAAACAAAAGATGCCGCCGGGTTATACGGGCACCTTCAGCAGCGCACGGCGCAACTTGTTTTACACGTTTACCAACACGCAAAGTGCGCAAATGAAAAAGCGTGTGCAGCAATTTATGGTGAGCAGCGAATGTCCAATGTGCGGCGGCAAGCGCTTGCGCAAGGAGTCTTTGTCAATTAAGTTTTCGGGCATGGACATTACGGAGATGTCGCGGCAACCCCTGAAAAAGTTGCTGGATATATTCAAGCCCTGTGCTGATGGTACGGCCGATTGCATCAAAGCGCATCACGCGGCGCAGCACGAAGAAAAAGCGATGGTGGCGCAACGCATTGCGGAAGATCTGGTGGCGCGTTTGAACGTGTTGCTGGATTTGGGTTTGGGTTACCTCACCCTGGAACGCAGCACGCCAACCTTATCGCCAGGTGAATTGCAACGCTTGCGGTTGGCAACGCAAGTGCGCAGCAATTTGTTTGGCGTTGTTTATGTGTTGGACGAACCTTCGGCGGGCTTGCATCCTTCAGACACAGAAGCGTTATTACGTGCATTGAATAAATTGAAAGCATCCGGTAATAGTTTGTTTGTGGTGGAGCATGAGTTGGACGTGATTCGTGCTGCGGATTGGGTAGTGGATGTTGGGCCAGCAGCGGGAGAAAAGGGTGGTGAGGTTTTGTACAGCGGGCCGTTGGAAGGATTGAAAGATGCGAAAGGTTCAAAGACGGCAAAGTATCTTTTTAAAAGTTGGTCGTTGGTCGTTGATGGTTGGCCGAAAGAGAGCGATACAAAACAGGTGAACGACAAACGGACAACAAAAGAAATTATCAATCAAAAAGAACGACACATTATCGGCGATCCGAACAACGACCAACAACCAACGGCCAACCGCTCTGCCATCGGCTGGCTCAAGTTGCAAGGCGTTACAAGAAACAACTTGAACAATCTTGATGCAGCCTTTCCACTTGGTGTGTTAACGAGTGTAACCGGTGTTTCGGGTTCGGGTAAATCGAGTTTGGTAAGTGCAGCGTTGGTGGAATTAGTAGCGGATTATTTGGGTCATGAAATAGAAACAGAAGAAGAGGAAGGCGAACTATTGCACGAAGAAACAGTACAAACACTCGGTGGAAAAATAACGGCGGGCATGGAAGGCATCAAACGACTTGTGCGTGTAGATCAAAAACCCATTGGCCGTACGCCGCGCAGTAACCTCGCAACTTATACGGGCTTGTTTGACGGTGTACGAAAACTTTTTGCATCAACGCCTACGGCAAGAAGCCGTCGTTACGATGCGGGAAGGTTTTCTTTCAACGTTGGTAAAGGCCGTTGCGAGAACTGCGAAGGCGAAGGCTTTGTGATGGTTGAGTTGTTGTTCTTACCAAGCGTGTATGCGCCTTGCCCGGTTTGCGGCGGCACACGTTACAATACGAAAACATTGGAGGTAAAATACAAGGACAAGAACATTGCTGATGTGCTTCGCATGACGGTTGATGAAGCACTTGCCTTCTTCAATGAAGACCCGATCATCCATCGTGCTTTGCAAATGTTGCACGAAGTAGGCCTTGGTTATTTGCGCCTCGGTCAACCCGCAACAGAACTTTCGGGCGGCGAAGCGCAACGCATCAAACTCGCAACAGAACTGCAACGCTTGGGCAAAGGCAATACGCTTTATGTTTTGGATGAACCAACAACGGGTTTGCATCCTTCCGATGTAGAAAAGTTGGTAGTGCAATTAAATCGTTTGGTAGATGCGGGCAACACCGTGATTGTGGTGGAACACGACATGCACGTGATTGCGCAAAGCGATTGGGTGATTGACATTGGTCCTGGCGCGGGTGAGGAAGGCGGACGAATTGTAACACAAGGTACACCGCAGGAAGTAGCGAATGCAAAAGAAAGCAAGACGGCGGTGTATTTGAAAAGAGAGTTGGCATTTTGAACCACGAAGGCACAAAGACACAGCGAAGCACAAAGTTTTTCTCCTTTATGAAACCACCATGAAAGAGAAACAGGTTGCTTTGTCTTCCGTATTTTTACCCCTTACCCAAATGCCATGAAAAAATTTCGCTTGCTTCTTCTTACCGCACTTTTTGCACCGGCCGCATTTGCCCAATCGCCGCGCATTGCCATTATTCCCGAACCGGTGTCGTTGACAACAAAGCCCGGTCAATTTATTCTTCCAAAATCCATCAGCATTGAAGCGCCTGCGAATGCAGAACTAAAAACCACAACAGCCTTTCTGCAAAAAATGTTGTCAACGGCAACGGGCTACAACGTTTCTATTAGCAATACTTCTGCGGCCGCTGCCGTTCGGCTTCAACTCAACAAAACGTCAAACCCAACGCTTGGCACTGAAGGCTATCAAATCAATGTTTCTTCCAACGGTGCTGTGCTTAAAGCCAATACACCGGTCGGCTTGTTCTATGCCGCGCAAACACTTATTCAACTCTTGCCGCCACAAATTGAAAGCGTCGAAAAGCAAAGCAACGTGCAATGGTCTTTGCCCTTTGTTGACATTACCGATTATCCCCGCTTTGGCTGGCGCGGATTGATGTTCGACGTTGCACGCCACTTCTTCACCAAGGAAGAAGTGAAACATTTTATTGACGACATGGTGCGCTACAAATACAATCTTCTGCACCTCCATCTTGCCGACGACGAAGGCTGGCGCATTCAAATAAACAGTCTGCCAAAGCTTACCGAAGTAGGCGCCTGGAACGTGAAGAAGGAAGGTTATTTTGGCACCTTTTCACCGCCCACACCCGACGAGCCGCGGACCTACGGCGGCTTTTACACACAAGACGACATTCGCGAGATTGTGCAATACGCCAAAGAACGTTTTGTGAACGTGCTGCCTGAAATTGACATGCCTGCTCACTGTCTTGCAGCCATTGCATCTTACCCTGAACTCTCCTGTACTGAAGGCGCTGATAAGTATCGTGTGCGTTCCGGCGAACAAATCATGGACTGGAGCCACGGTGCGCCGCCCATTGCGATGGTGGACAACGTGCTTTGTCCCGCGAATGAAAAAGTGTATGAATTTGCTGATAAAGTAATGACCGAATTGGCTACGCTGTTTCCCTTCGAATACATTCACGTTGGCGGCGATGAAGCCCCGCACAACTTCTGGGAAAAAGATCCGCAGATAAAAACACTCATGAACCGCGAAGGCTTAAAAACAATGGACGCGGTGCAAGGTTATTTTGAAAGACGATTGGAAAAAATTGTCGCGTCGAAAGGAAAGAAGATGATTGGCTGGGACGAAGTGCTGGATGCCGGCGTAAGCAAGAGCACGGCCATCATGAGTTGGCGCGGGGTGAAGAACGGCATTGAAGCCGCGAAGCAGGGTCACGACGTGGTGATGACGCCAACAACCTACGCTTACCTCGATTACATGCAGGCCGACCCCGTGATTGAGAGCCGCATTTATGCCTCTTTGCGGTTGAACAAAACATACGAATTTGACCCGGTGTCCGAAGGCGTTGACGCGGCCCGCATCAAGGGCGGGCAAGGCAATTTGTGGACGGAACAAGTGTACAACTACCGTCAGGTGCAGTACATGTTGTGGCCAAGAGCTTTTGCATTAGCAGAGGATTTCTGGTCGCCAAAGAACAAGAAGAATTGGGACGATTTTTTTGCCCGCACCGAACAGCATTTTGCCCGTTACAACGAAGCCGAAAAAAAATACGCACCGAGTGTGTACGATCCAATCTTCACCGTCACTCGCGGCGCCGACAGCACGGTACGCATTGCGCTGGAAACCGAAGTGAAAGGGCTTGATATTTATTACAGCTTTGATAATTCTTTTCCCGACCGTTTTTACCCGAAGTACACTGCACCGTTAACGCCGCCGAAGGATGCGGCGCAACTTAAAGTTGTGACGTATCGCGGCAAGCAACAAGTGGGAAGAATAAACGTGATGGCGGCGGAGGAATGGAAGCGGCGTGCGGGACTAAAGAAATAGGACAAGGCTAAAGAAGATACTTTACGGTGCAAGCCACTAGCAAGGAATACAGCCTTCAATGCTTGTAACAATTCGCTGTCTGCAGCGGATTGTCCGAACGGTTAAACTGATTAACCTTCCTCCTGTTGCCAATACAGTGTAATTGCCCGCAGCCGGCAACGTGATAAATATATCCGGTGTAAATGCATGTTGGCTCAATGAGCAAAATATCTACGGCGCAAATACGCTCATTTGTTTATATCATCTGCAAGGAATACTTTTACAAAGACCCTTCGCCCTTTGCTGACCCGCCCCTTATCAATACGTCCAGCAATCTTACCTTAGTCAACGCACCTTCATGTCTTACACCTTTCGCTAATTCTTTTTTGTTTGCTTTTGCGGTACAACACGCTTGCCTTGATAGAATTCAATTGCCGTTAAATGCAAGGTTCCCTGCCCCGCTTCAAGTTGCCATGGCTGTGTGAAGGTGCATTTGTCCCTTCCTGAAAACGGCATTGTCCTTGCTGACTTTAGTGCGCTGCGTGCTTCCTTTTCAAAACACCCACAGAACCCGGCTCTATTTACTCACTCTAAAACATTTTAAAATGAAAGAAAGGAATCTGCAATCGGGGCTCTATTGCAAAGGAAGCAACAGCAAACTGCCCGTATTCTTCAGAAGATCTTTTACAAGCTTGCTCTGCCTGTTTTTCGCGTTTGCCATCCAGGCACAAAACAAATTATGGCTAACCGCAGGCGGCGACCCGGCCAACACCCGCAATGCCGTTAGCGAAACCAAAATAACACCGGCCAACGCAGGCCAGCTTTCGAAAAAGTGGGTGGTTACAACCGATGGTGATATATCCGCCACGCCAGTGGTTGACGGCCAGGCCGTGTACTTTCCCGATTGGGGGCCGGTGGGTACAAGCAACGGAAGCCTTTACAAAGTGAACGCTAACACGGGTGAAATTATTTGGAAAAAATCCTTTACAAGCTACACAGGACAGGTGAAGGCTTTTGCCCGCGCTTCTCCTGCCATTGCCGGCAACACGCTGATCATCGGCACGCAACTCGGCTTCCCGTTCATTGGTGCGCACGTCCTCGGCATCAACAAAACCACAGGCGAATTGCTCTGGAAAACCAAGGTGGAAGATTTTCCTCTCTCCATTATTACGCAATCGGCAATGGTTCAGGGCGACAGGGCCTATGTGGGTGTTGCTTCATTGGAAGAAAATTTTGCGGCCGATCCCACTTACCCTTGTTGCTCGTTTCGTGGGAGTGTCTTATGTCTTGACGTAAATACCGGGCAAATTATTTGGAAGACCTACATGACTCCCGCAAACAAAGGCTTTGCCGGTGTGGCCGTTTGGGGAAGTACGCCGGTTGTTGACGTAAAAAGAAATTCCCTTTACGTGACAACAGGCAACAATTATAAAGTACCGCAGGCGGCACTTGATTGCAACGCCGGGGGAAAATCAGCCGATGAAGTGCGTGCTTGTGTCATGGCCGTTGACGGAAGCAGCCAAAACCTTTTTGATGCGATTGTAGCTCTTGATTTAACAACCGGTGCGGTCAAATGGACAAAGTCGGGAATACCGTTCGATGCCTGGAACGTATCCTGCTTTTTTGGTGGCCCCAACTGTCCCGACAATGCAGGCCCCGACTTTGACTTTGGGCAAGGCGTTGCCATGTTTACCATAGGCTCTGGAAACAACAAGCGTGAGTTGTTGGGCGCGGGACAAAAAAGCGGCATTTATTGGACGGTTAATCCAGACAACGGTCAGGAAGTTTGGCATACGCAAGTTGGACCCGGCGGAACATTGGGTGGCTTGCAATGGGGTTCAGCCGTTGACGGCAACCAGATTTACACGGCCATTTCAAACAACGGATATCTACCGCATACAATGACAAAAGGACCCGGCACAGGCACCACGGTAAACGGCGGTTTTTGGGCCGCCCTGGATGCTTCTACCGGGGCCGTAAATTGGGAAAACGCAGGCACAAATCCGCCGGTTAGTATTCCCGGCTTTCCGCCACCGCCAACGGGTGCTGTTGCCAACAATACCGGCGCTGTAACAATTGCCAACGGCGTTATGTTCGCCGGCGCTGGCGACGCCCCCGGTACAATGTATGCCTTTAATGCCGCCACGGGTGAAAAGCTCTGGTCGTTTGAAAGCGGTGGGTCCATCAACTCCGGTGCGGCCGTGGTAAACGGAACTGTTTATTGGGGATCAGGGTATTCTAATTTTGGCCTTGGTTCGCCAAACAATAAATTTTACGCATTCCAGGTTGGGGCCAACAGTTCAATCACCAACGTTGATACAAGAGGCATTCTTTCCAACGCAATTGTAAGTGGCAAGGCATCGCTTTCGATCTATCCCAATCCGGCCAGTGATTTTATCAGGATCAGTTCAAATGACAACAGCAAAATCAACGCAATAAGGCTTTATGACATTACCGGCAGAATGATCAAACAAGTGAACCCGTCCGGCTCATCGGAATACAAGCTGGACGTTAGCTCGGTGCAGAAAGGCGGTTACATGATCCAGGTCTCTACGCCAACCATGAATCAATCAATGAAAGTAAACGTTGTTCATTAAGTAAAACAAAAGCATCTCTTTAAAACAAAGAAGGGCTGGTTCTTCGCGTTAAACTTTCTTCACAGTAAAGTTTCGGGATACTGGCCCTTCTTCTATATTTCGCAATGATGAAATAACACAGCGGCACTTCCTTCAAGCCTGATTGTATCAATTGGAAAAGAAAGCAATTGATAACATAGAAGGTTCAATCTATACAGCCTGTCTTTTTCCTTTCTTACCGGGCAACTCATTTTCGTCCGCAAAACAACGCCGTGCCTCAAGCGCGACAAGCCTTGAACTTCCTCCCCATCGGAATGATGATGCAGGTTATAAAAACAGCCAAAGAAACAAAAGGCAAAAGCCTCGAAATGGAATGGACTTTACTGCCGCACCAGTCCGGCACGCCGGTACACATTTATCCCGCAGTTGATGAAACTTAGACGGTGTTGCAAGGTGCACTTGACGTAATGCTGAACGGAAAATGGACAACATTCAAACAAGGCGAAACTGTTACTGTGCCCAAAGGCGCGGCGCATCCCGAAGAAATGCGGCCAGTAAATCCACCGCCTTTCGCCGTTTCTGTTTTAAACAGAATTGGAAAATGGAAAGGCATTAAAATTTAAGAAAGCCTCTCCCGTTTTTACTGCTTACAAAGAAGCTTGACCGGTGCAAGATTTTTCCCGGTATGCTTTTGCTTCGGCTGCTGTTTGTGTGGCAACGCTGCCTTCGCCTTCAAAAAAATAATGAATGCCGATAAACCGCTTTACGTGTCCGCGGCTCTCGGCCGGCAGAAAGCGTTGAAGTGCCCAAAAGTTTTTGCTGCCGGATCTTTTCATGGCTTTGAGAACAGTCCCGGGTCCGCTGTTGTAGGCGGCAAGCACCAGCAGCCAGTCGCCAAAATCAACGTACAGACTTCGCAGGTATTTTGCGGCCGCAACGGTGCTGCGGTACGTATGGGTACGTTCATCTGCTTTGCCCGAAGTGTGCAGGCCCAATTCGCTTGCCGTCACGGGCATCAATTGCCACAATCCTCTTGCGCCTGCTCTTGATAAAGCATTTGTGCGAAGTTGAGATTCCACTATGGCGAGGTATTTTAATTGGGAGGGAATACCGTATTGATCAAACACGTTTTCTATCGTGCGAAAAAATGACCCGCTCTTGCCTTTCATTTTTTGCAGGAACTCGTCTTCTTTTTTTATGTACGCATTGACAAAGCCGATGACGTGCGTGTTTAAGGTTACCGTTGTGGCCACCACTTTCGCCGTCAGCGAATCAGGAGAAAGTTTCTTTGTTGCATTGTACAACGAAAGGAATGGAAGGGTTTTGCCCGGTGCTGTGTTGATGGGCTCAGCGTAACAAATGCCCTGCTTGAGTGCCACCAAAACCATCAACAGAAAGAAGTGACCAAAGAACGTTTTCGAGATCAGGTTTCTGCGCAACATTGTTTTTCGTTTTAGGTGAACAATGCCGGCCCTTGGGTTTGGATTAGAGATTTGTCAAAGGACGATTGGCGAATTTTTCAAAAGATACTGGAGAGATTTTGCTCATCATTTTCCGGGGGTCGGATAAACAGGTTTTTCAATCCGGAAAATGTTTTCGGTTTGAAACCGACGACAAACATAGTCCGGCAAAACCGTAAGTCATAGCTTTTTGGAGGGAGGTAAATTTGCGACTATATATAAACGCATGAAATTCAGACCACCGGACAGAGATAAAACCGTCTGTTAATGTGTCAGCAGGCAGTAACGAATCCTGCTCAGCGTTCTTTTAAAGCACACAACGCTGTTTAAGAACGGCGCAAACCGTTCCTCCTGCAATCTTGCTTTACTTTAATTTCTTCCTGATTTCATGCTTGCGTAAAAGTTTAACGCACCGGTACGCAACACCATTTTTGGGTCATCGCACATCCACTCCATCGTTAGCCTGCGGTTTCGGATGAGTCCCACCAGGAAAGAATTCTGGCAATTGGCAGCCGTGCTTTTTTCCATGCTGTAAAGGGAGCGGCCGTATTTCTTTTTTGCTCTTTCGATAACGTCTGGCGCTACGTATGAATGAAGCACGGGAAATCCTTTTAGTGTAACGTTGCTATCGGCAGCTTGCTTGTCCTGTGCGGATGCGGTGGTGGAAAGGATGGCCAGCAAAAAAAGGAAGAATAGATTTTTCATGGTGTTTTTCAATTGACACAAAATAACCGGTTTTATCGGCACGCACAAACGCATGGCCTTGCCTTGCGGCAATGCTACAGCCCAAACGGAAAAAGAAGAACGTTTAACCTACAACTTTATTCTGCCAACGCCTTCAAATGTCATTTTCACCGGCTTTATATTTCCCTTGTCGTCAAAGTACATGCGGTCAATGCAGGTCACGCGGTGATTGGCGGCTGTTTCGCCCAAAGGCCGGCGATGATAAACAATCAGCCATTCGTTGTTCGGTAAATGAACAACCGAATGATGGCCGGCACTCGTCGCCACCGTTGAATCTTGTTGCAGCACCGTTCCGATACGTTGAAAAGGACCCGTTGGCGAATCGGCCATTGCATAAGCCACGCGGTAGTTTGGTCCGCCCCAGCCCCCCTCGCTCCACATAAAATAATACTTCTCTTTTCGCTTAAACATGACCGGCCCTTCTACGTAACCCTGCGGTGTAATTTCCTTGAATGTCGTGCCGTCATCAAACGGTAGCAGGCCGCTGAAATCAGGCTTTAGTTTAACGATATTGCAATGGCCCCAACCGCCGTAAATCATGTAATAGATTCCCTTGTCGGCAAACACAAATTGATCAATGGGCTGCGCACCGTTTTCAACGCTGTTGATTACCGGCTTACCCAACAAATCCCTGAAAGGCCCATCGGGATGCGATGCCACGGCCACGCCAATGCCGCCCACTTCGCCGGGATGAACGTCGTTGGCACTAAAGAAAAAATAATAGAGGTTATCCTTCTTTAAAATGGCCGGGGCCCACATGGCTTTTTTTGCCCACTTCACGGCAGCCGTATCAAGGATGTGCGGATGTTTTGTCCACTGCACACCGTCGCTTGTTGAAAAAGCATCGAAGAAAACCTGCTTCTCGTACTTGTCAGAATAAGTTGGAAAAACCCAAAGCGAATGGTTGAAAATAGCCCCTTCCGGATCGGCATACCAACCGGAAAAAACAGGGTTGCCGGTTTTTGAAGAAGAATTTTGCGCACCGGCTAAAAGAAAACCGGTACAGAGGGCAAAAGAAAAACAGAAACGCAACATGAACAGATGAATTGAGGTATTAAGTTATGCTTGCACAACCGGTTTATTTGTGTGCTGTTTTCAACGATACGATAAAAAGCACCAACGCCACCACCAGCAGCAACAAAACAACCGTTTGCCGTCGGCGGCGATAGTGCGCTTCTGTTTTTTCGTCAAGATAATAGCGTTCCGAATCAACGGCAACCAGCACGCCGCGTTGCACCAGGCGTTGAAAAAGAAAAGAAGGCTTGACGTTGATATCAGCGGGCCGCACAGCTTCCGCCGGATGCGTTGCGCCAATCCCGCGAAATGCCTCAACAATCCGCCGCATCCGGATAATCAGTACCGCACCTGCGCTCATAGCTGGGAGTTTGTTGCTAAAGATAGAACCCCGGCTTTTGTTCGGCGGATTTTGTCTTTGTTTTGAACAGAGACCGGCTACTCCATTAGCAAGCCTTTCTTTTGTTTGCCAAAACGATAAGTCATTTGCACGCCGCCGGTTTGGCCGTTGTAATACGTATTCAGTTTCAGGTTAGAACTTTTGATGCGGTGCAGTTCGGGCACCACAATACCAAACACACCGCCAATGAGATAACCCATCAACACATCCGACGGAAAATGCGCCAGGGCCTTTATGCGTGTGTAGCCCACAAACAGGGGTGGCAGCGAAGCAAGGCCGTACAACAATACTTTCTTGCTGCGCATTTCGGGATGATAATCGAGGTAAACTTTCACCGCAAAAAACGTAGCCGCCGTTGCGTTGGCCACGTGACCGCTGTACATAGAGTTGCGCTGATTGCCGCCTTTGCGGTCGTCGAAGGAAAAATAATCGTAGTAAACGTAAGGTCGCAGGCGGTTTTGAAAGAGTGGCCCAAACGGACTAAAATCATAAAAAGCAAACGTAAGAAACTGCGTTTGATAATACATCAGGGCAAGCCGCAGCCAGTCTTTTCTTGTTTTTTTGCCAAGAACGAAGGTGGCGGCAGATGCGGCCAGAACAACGGTAAGCGACTTGTCGGAAAGCGAGTAAAAATGATCGCGTTTTGATGGATCAAGTTCGAGTGCCCAATGATCGAAACCGTTTAAAACATCGGGCCGCAAGGCCTGCACTTCCACCGGTGTCAGGTCGCGTTTGTTGTGCAGCACGTTGTTTATGGCCACCATGTTGGCCGCCGTTGCGGCTACGCCGATAATGGCCGTGCTCCAGGGATTGATGTTGTAAACGGCAGGCGCTGTGTTGTCAACGGTTTTAAGGTTGGCCCGGATGTTTTCTTTCGCGGTTGTCGTATCAGCTTTCAGCGCCGTTGTGTCGGTTTTCAAAGCCGTCGTATCGTTCTGCGCAAAAGAGCGGCAGCAAAGCAGAAGGACAGCCGAAAAAAGGAAAATGATTTTGACGCTGTGGAGTAAACATTTGCTCATACTCCGGGTGGCAAAAAACTTATGCCACCGTTGTAATCAGCATTCTGTTTCTGCCGCTTGCATTGCGGGTTTTGAAACAAGATGGAGAATATATGGGTTTATTTGACCAAACTGCAGGTCCAGCGGTTGTCGGGGTTAGCAGGAAATGTCAGAAAGAACTTGTTGGGCCGGTCAATTTTCTCAGCCTTGCCGCCGTTGAAATAACCGCCCGAGAACCAAAGATTGCCTGCTTTGTCAACGGTAAAGGTGCCGGTGCTTGGCTTTTCAAAACCAAGGTAAGTGTACTTGCCGTTGGGGTTAATTACAAATGAGCCTTTTGGTGTGTATTCTACATTGCCGTTGTGCCAGCTGGAAGCGGTGCAGCCGTATTTGCCGTGGGCAAGCTTACCGGTATCGGACTTGCCTTGTTGTGCTTTTGACACGAAGGATAAAAGAAGTGCAAAAAGAAAGTAACAAGCGCTACGACCGAAAGCGTTTTTTGTTTTCATGGTTTTGATTGTTTAATCGCTTGTGCAATAAATGCCTTAAGAAAATTTTTGGCATTCCGTTCAAATGAAAAAGGCTGCGGTTGTAAGCTGCGGCCTTTTTCATTTGAACGTGTGGCGAAGATTTATTCCTTGGTGAGCGAAAAGCTGGTCCTTCTTTTCACTTTGCGGGCCTTGCCCGTACTGTCCAAAACCGGCGCAAGCTGCGGCGTGCCGAGGTCCATACGGGTCTTTACCTCGCTTTGCAGAAAAGCGTTTTCCGGCGAGGAGGTCAGGTTCAAAACATTCACCGTACCGTCGGTATTTATTTCGTATTCAACCGTGATAAAGTATGTGTCCTTCTTAATTTTTTTTGAAGGCAATACTTCGGCGCTCAAAACCTTTGTTAACGAATCAGCGTATTCTTTCCAGATCTTGTTGGTGCTTTTAACAGGAGCAGGTTTCGCGGCCGCAGTAGTGGTGATAGATGAATCGGTGGCTTCACCACTTGTTGCAGTATTGGTCGTAGCGGTTTCCGTTTTTTGCGGCTCGCTTGTAGCCGGCGTCACTGCTTTCGGTGCTTCAGGCTCCGCCTGTTTTTTTGTGGCCGTATCAATTCGGGCACTCAGGTCTTCGTTTTTGCGCACAACCGAATTGGAGTCCGCTTTCAGTTTTCCGCCGTACAAAAGATCTTTCAGCGATTGCTTTTGCTGTGCGTTTGCCGCGAAAGCAGCTATCAACAAGAAAAACAAGATTCCTTTTTTCATGATGCGTTTAATTAGGATGTTTCTAGTGTGTTTCAAACCGAAAGTTAGGACGCAAAGCTGTTAGCATCTTCACAAGAATCGCAATTTATAACCGCTCACCAGGTATCGCTTTGGCGCAACCAGAGATAATTGTTGCGGCCAACGGTAAGGTAATAAACCAGCACCAAAAACCCTGGAATAACGAACCAAACCAGATAAGGGAAACCGGCAAAACGCCGCAACAAAAAATGCAGAATGACAATGACGGAAAACAAAGGCATGATAAAATTGGAATAACGAAAAGCCGAGAGATGGAAATATTTCATTTCGCTGTCGGCAAGATTGAACTGCACTTCGCGGCTGCCGCACCAGTCAACTTTTGCACGCAGGGTATGTGTACCCGGCAGCACTTCAAAGGTTTTGATTTCGTCGTTGGCAAGCGTGCCGAGTTTTTGGTTGTCAAGATAAAGCGTGTAAGAACGCAGCCGGTTGGTCCATTCCTTTGGCCGCGTTACGGTGATTTTGCTCACGGTGCTGATTGTTTTGATTTGCCATGAAAGTTAACCCGTGCTTTCAAGGCAACGGTTTTTTTCTAACCAACGCGGATTTTTGCCACACATCGCGGTACGGTTACCGCCCGGCATTCGGCTGCGTTTCTCTTATGCCTTATTTTTTTAATTCTGCATCGGCATCTTTCTTACATTTAAGCCAGACTTTTTTTAACCAACAAACCAGTGTATGAAAAAACTAACCTCGCTCCTCCTTGCTTTCTGTTTAACTCTCGCCAGCTTTGCCCAGCAAGCTTTTGAAGTGATGACGAAAAAACCCACGCCGGGTTCTACCATCGTTATTGAATACATGCCGCGCAACACGGTGCTGCAAGGCAAAAAAGATTTTGAGGCCACGGCTTATTTGCTCGAAGGCGGCTTGCCGCGGGCAGTTGAGGTTCCGTTGAAACAGGAAGGCGGCATCTTTCGCGGAAGCGTAAAAACGGCTGATAGCACAAGAGCCGTGTTCTTTGCCTTTGCCAAAGATGAAATTCGCGACAACAACAACGACGAAGGGTATTACACAGCGCTGTACGATAAAAAAGGCGAAGAAGTTCCCGGCGCTCATGCGGCCCTTGCGTCGGCTTTCGGCAACTTCGGCGGCATCTGGGGTTTAAAGCGCAACCAGCAAAAAGGTGCTGAGTTGAATAAAAAAGAATTTGCCAACACTGCATCGCAAAAAAAGTTTGCAACGGAATATGCAAGCTATTTGAGTCAATCAAAAGATGCGGCCGATCAGGATGCTTTACGGAAACTACTGACGGAGAGATTAAAGAACGAGAAGATTTCAGAAGCAGACCTGACACAAACGCGATTCTTTTATCAGAATGCATTAAAGGACAAGGCCATGGCCGACAGCGTGGCTGCGTTGCTGAAAAGCCGCTACCCTGCCGCCGCACAACAAACCGAATTGGTAGCCCAATGGAACAAAGCAAAAACGCTTCCGGAAAGAGAAGAAGTCTATCAAAAATTTGCTGCCGTAAGTAGCCCCGCCAACGAGTTGGCGAAGAACCGCCTGGAGTTTTTTGACCAGGTGATAGCGGGGATGTATGCCGATTCTGGCAATTACGAGGCAGCCAAAAAATACCTGGCACGCATTGAAAACAAACAGGCCCGCGCCAATGCGCTGAACAGCATTGCCTGGAAGCTTTCCGGCGAAGGAATCAACAAACAACCGAAAGACGCAAAAGCAGGGTTGGATTTCTCTAAACAGTCGTTGGCGTTGGTGGATGAAGAAAAGAAAGCAATGAAAAACAAACCGGCTTATCTCACTGCAAAGCAATACCAGCGCAACCTTGATAACACGCACAATATGTACGCCGACACGTACGCTACCTTGCTTTA
The DNA here is from genome assembly GCF_007970805.1 of Flavisolibacter ginsenosidimutans. Classification (GTDB taxonomy): domain Bacteria; phylum Bacteroidota; class Bacteroidia; order Chitinophagales; family Chitinophagaceae; genus Flavisolibacter; species Flavisolibacter ginsenosidimutans. The sequence goes on from NZ_CP042433.1 coordinate 3,109,119, forward strand.
TCACAAAGGCGATTACGAACAGGCGTACGCCGTTGAAAAAGCCGCAGTGGAAGGCTTTAAGCGCAAAGACGCAAGCATGAACGAAGCCTTCACGGCGCTGACGGAGAAAACAAAAGGCGCCAAAGCCGCGCAAGCCGAACTGGAAAAATTTATGGAAGAAGGCAAGTACACGCCGGCCATGAAAGAACAATTGCAACGGTTGTACATTGCAAACGGCGGCACGCAAGCGCAATGGACTTCGTATATAAGCAACCTTGAGGAAGCCGCTTACAACAAGTTCAAAGCCGAACTGGCCAAACAAATGATCAACGTGCCTGCGCCACAATTTGCGTTGAAAGATTTAGACGGAAAAGAAGTCTCGCTGGCATCATTGAAAGGCAAAATTGTGGTGGTTGATTTTTGGGCTACGTGGTGCGGACCGTGCCGTGCCTCTTTCCCGGGCATGCAAACGGCGGTAAACAAATACAAGAACAATCCCGACGTTGCTTTTCTTTTCATTGATACCTGGGAAAACGACAGCAACCGCGTGCAAAAAGTGACCGACTTTGTTGCGCAAAACAAATATTCTTTTCATGTGTTGTACGACGATGCAAAATCAAAAGAGGGAAACGATTTTGTAGTGGTAGAAAACTTTAAGGTCGAAGGCATACCCACAAAATTTGTAATTGACCGGAACAACAACATTCGCTTTAAAGCCGTTGGTTTTGACGGCACCGCCGACGAACTTGCAACCGAACTGACGGCAATGATTGACATGGTAAATGCTGAAGGCGGCGACGTGAAGAAAGGCTTTTAAAAACTTTTTTGCAAAAGGAAAAGCCGCATCAGAAGGTGCGGCTTTTTTATGAGCCAAGGTTCACTTATCTATTGAGCTTTGCTTGCGTCGCACTCTTGTGCGTTCCTATCGCTACGCAACAAAAACCTCACGCAGCGACGCAGAGGAGCTACGACGCTGCGCCGTTGCGTGAAAAAACGGTATTGAGGTTTAATCCGCTTTCTCTTCTCCTTTCTCACCCAACTTTACAATATCACCTTCTTTGAAAAGAATCGCTTTTAAAATAGTGCGCCACTTTTCTTTTTTGCGCAAAAGAAATTCAAGGTCCATTCCGAAATGCTTGAATTCTTCCTGCTGTGCGTTCTCCATAATGGCTTTGGCCTGCTTGTCTTTTTCTACCGCAATGCGCTGCTCGTACCAGCCAATGGCTTCGGCTTCTTCGGTAAGCGAAGCAATCATGCGGGCAAACGTGCGGACCTCCTGTGAGAGTTCTTCTGGCGGTTCGTGGTACTGGTCAAAAGGCATAAAAAGGGTTTGTGAAGTAAAAAATCAAAAACGATAAACGATAAAAATAAAACAATCGCTACGGTTCTGCTCCATCAATTGTTTCCGGATGATGCGGCAAGCCTCAGGCAGCCATCTTCCTGCATTCTTCCGCGCATTGCTTGCATGCCTGCGCACACTCCCGGCAGTGTTCGGTTTTGTGTTTGCCGCATTCTTCGCCGCAAGCCTGGCAAACATCAGCACATAGCCGGCAAATCTCTTTTGCCTTTTCACTTCCCAAACTCATTAATTGCGCCGATGCGTAACACAGTGCCGCGCATTCCATGTCCAACTGTATGCACCGCGCCATCATCTTTACGTCTTCTTCCTGCGTGCACGACGAAGCACAATGATTGCAAATGGCTGCGCACCGCAAACAAGATTCGATGCACGATTGGTACTGATGATATCCGGCTGTCATAAAAGTTTTTTACGGTTAAAAAAAATCCTTGCCTTCAAAAACAGGCCATTGGGATAACAAGCGTTTTTGAACGCTACAAAACAAAGGCCACGCCGCACTTTCTTTCGGTTAGCTTTGCACGATTGTGCAAAACACCCTTATCCACGTTTAACCAATGCCGAAAGAACCGTTTAAACTTCGCCTTCAGCGACGATTCACCTTTGCAACGGACCTGCTCATCCCTAGCCGCTTGCGGGCAAACGCACAGCAGGCCATTCCGTTTTGGATTGCCTCGTTATTTGTGGGCCTGATAGCCGTTGGTTATACAAAACTTTTTGGCTTGGCCGAAGACATTCTCCATCATTTACTCGCCTGGCACGGCTGGCTCATTTTTCTTGTAACGCCATTTTGTTTTTTACTGGCCTGGCTGGTGGTAGTAAAACTTTCGCCCAACGCAAAAGGCAGTGGCATACCGCAGGTGATGGCCGCCATTGATTTGGCTACACCCAAACACGAAGACAAGATTGGCCGCCTGTTAAGCCTGCGCATTGCAGCCGTAAAAATCCTCTCCAGTTTCGTGATGGTCTTAGGCGGTGGCGCCATTGGCCGCGAAGGGCCAACGATACAGATTGCGGGCTCGGTGTTTTACATCGTTCACAAATGGATACCCAAAACCTGGGCACGGCTTTCCGATCAAAGCTTTGTTTTAACCGGCGCTGCGGCGGGTCTGGCGGCTGCGTTCAATACTCCGCTCGGCGGAATTGTGTTTGCCGTGGAGGAGCTCGCAAAAATTCACGTGCGCCATTTTCGCACGGCGCTTTTTTCAGCGGTCATCATTGCGGGCTTAACGGCACAAGGCTTCCTCGGCCCTTATCTCTACCTTGGTTATCCCGAAGTAACGGGATTGCGGTTTTCCATTTTTTTAGGCGTGATTGCAACGGCCATCGCTGCCGGTCTTTTGGGCAGTTTAATGTGCAAAGCCATTTTGGTGGTCATGCGTTGGAAGAGGAATTTCGGTACCGCAAAAACCGTTTTGTTTTTGCTCCTTTCCGGGCTTGCCGTAGCAGCCGCAGCCTACTTTGTCCATCCCGCTGTTTTGGGTTCGGGCAAAGTGCTGATGAACCAGTTGTTGTTTACAAGCGACAAAGCCGCCGGCTGGGACACAGCCTTGTTGAGAGTTGCCGGCCCAATTATTTGCTTCAACACCGGCGCGGCAGGCGGTGTGTTTGCGCCTTCGCTGGCGGCCGGCGCTTCGATTGGCGGTTGGCTTTCTTCTTTGTTTGACGTAACGGGCTCCAACGCAAACTTGCTTATTCTTTGCGGCATGGTGGGCTTTTTAACTGGCGTTACTCGCACGCCCTTTACATCGGCCATTTTGGTATTGGAAATGACCGACCGGCACAGCGTGATTTTTCACTTGATGGTGGCAGCGCTTGTCTCCAACGTTGCCGCGTTGTTAATAGACAAACATTCGCTTTACGAGCGGTTGAAAAAAGGTTATGTGGAAGATGCGCTGAAAGAGGAAACAGAACCTGTAGCAAATTGAAACGATCATAAGCTTACGCCAGCAGAGAATATTTTGAGCCAGAAATTCGCCTATCCATTGAGCATCGTTGCGTCGCACACTTGTACACTTTGTTCGCTGTGCGGCAAGCAGGCTTTTGCTTTATTTGGCTTTGAAATCTAACTCTATGTTTGGAATAAGAAAGTACGCAAACCCAAACGTTAGTGCCATAGTTCGAGAACGTTCTTGAAAGCAGATAAAGAAATCTAACTTTTAATCTTCTTAGACCTAAATTAAAATTTAAGACGAGCAATTAAGGCTTATGATAAAGTTCCATACCCTGATTACATGCGGTACTCTTTCAATTGTTTTATTGACAAGTTGCTTTAGAAGTCATAAATACAAATTCACATCAAGAGTATGCGACAGAAGACTATTCGTTGAAGTTTATGAAGCAAATTCGTTGGGACTTGATGCCGACTATCTGACTGACTCTGTTAACTTCAGAAAGTATATCGGAGATTGGGATGAAGAACACGAAAGATATTCCTACACTTGTAAAGGAGACAGTATTTATATCTTAAAAACAGTTAGCGGAAATCGGTGGGCGAAATGGGACACGACTGCGGACGGGAAAATGACAGTAATTTCAAATTTAGACACAACTGAGAAATTAACCTTTAGCCTACCGCAACTGGAAACAAAAAAGAATTTTAAGTAAAGCCAAATTGTTAATTGATAATACTGTTACAAACATTCGCTTGCCGAATAGCCTTCCCGAACGCACAAGTGTGCGACGCAACAGACGATGAACAGAATTACAGAAGCCGGAAACAAAATTTACCATCTCTTTCTTTTCACCCCTCAATGCAACTTGTACGGCTGCGCCGGCGCAACAATCGGCTCAGGAAGTTTCGGTGGCTCAATTGCAACAGCACCTTCCAGGCCACTTCCGCTTACGTTGTAGGTTGAAAGAAGCGGGCCGCTGTAACCCGAAACATTTATGTTGCGAAGCTTTGCGTTCTTCACGTTGGCCAGCGTGATTCCATTTTTGCACGTACCGCTGATGTTCTCCAACACCAATCCGTTCAATGGTTTTGTTGGATGAACCGCACTGCCATCAACCAGCACCGGCACATCGTTCACGCGAATGTCCGAGAAGCGGAAATTCTTTATCGTGGGAATGCCTTCATCGCCGGGCACAGGCTCGGGGTCCTGAATACCGCTACCCAAAATATTAAAACGGAGAAAACCTTGCGTTGTTCCCGACACATCAAGATTGCGACAGGTAATGTCTTCAATAAAAGCACCGCGGCCCGGACGGCTTTTGATGTAGATGGCGTGTGTTTGCGCTTTGGTGAATTTGCAGTTCTCAATGAGTACGTTGCGAATACCGCCCGATGTTTCGCTGCCGATGCCGATGCAAGCAAAGATGGTGTCGGCAAACGTGCAGTTGGTGATGTGTACGTCTTCGGTGGTGCGCAGCAATGTGTAGCCTTCCATGCCTCTTCCCGATTTAAGCGAGATGCAATCATCGCCGGTTTCAATGTCGCAGCCGTCAATGAGTATGTGCTTGCACGAATCAAGATCAATGCCGTCGCCGTTACCGCCGGTGCTGCGAATGGTTAGATTCTTTATCGTAATGTTCTCGCAATAGGTTGGATGAATGGACCACATGAGATGATAGCTCGTGGAGAAACCTTCGAAGTGAATGCCGTTGCAACCAATGGGTTCAATCAGTGCCGGATGACGCAAGGGATATTTTTCGTTTGGCCGTCCGCCCAAGGCATTGTTGCCGATGATTTTTCCTTCGCCAATGATGCCGATATTGACCGCATCAAATGCATAAATCAAAGCCGTGTGTCCTTTGATCCACTTGCCTTCCCAACGCACTTGCGCCACGGGGTAATCGGCAAAATCGGGTGAACCGATGATGCTTGCGCCTTTCTCCAGTCGAAGCGTAACGTTTGAATGCAATGCAATTGCACCGGTGAAATAATCTCCTGCCGGAAACAAAACGTCTCCGCCGCCAAGCACCCAACAACGGTCAATGGCTTGTTGAATGGAAAGCGTGTCTTTTGTTTTGCCGTCTCCTGTTGTGCCAAAGTCGCGAACGTTGAGTAAAAGGTTTGGCGCTTGGGGTTTGTGGTTTGTGGCTGGCGTACTACCGGTGGAAACTTTTGTTGTGCCGCAACTTATAAGCGAAGAAGCGAGAGGGCTTAGAAGCAAGGCTTGTCCACCAAGTTTTAAAAAGCGGCGGCGAGAGTTTTTGTCGTGCATGAGAAGCGAACAATGAAAAATTAAAATATAGAATGAAAAATGCCTTGCTATTGGAGCGCAGATTTTGATTTTTTCATTTTACATTTTTCATTCGTGATTACAAATACTTTTTCAGAAACGTCATGTACACAGCCCAGTCGGATGGAACAGTGCCGTGACCACCAGCATGCATGTAATAGCCCAATGTGTTCAAGAGTGATTGATCGCCGGGTTGCGGCATTACCGTTGTACCGGGGCCTTTTTTGCCGAACAAATTATAAACAGGTTCCGCGGCGACTGCCGCTAAAAATTCACCTTTCGGATCGGACCAATAATCGGTATCACCTGTCTGTAGCAATAATGGTCGCGGAGCCATCAACGCAACAAGCATGTGCGCATCTACCGGCGATTTATTCGGATCACTTGCATAGTTGTGGCGATTGGGTGCAAACTGGTAAAAGTAACGCGACGTATCGGTCATGTGGTTAATGCTTTCGCCGTAGTTGCGACGGCTCAAGGCCGCACCGCCTTCGCCCGAACAACTGGCAATCACCAGTTTGAACCGCGGGTCCTTTGCACCCGTCCACAAAACGGTTTTGCCCAACCTTGAAACGCCGTGCAAAGCAATGCGTTTTGCATCAATGTCTTTATCCGTTTCAAAATAATCCATCGCACGGCTCAAGCCCCACGACCAGGCGGAGATGGCACCCCATTCGTCGTCAGCAGGATAGCTTTGTGCGGGTTTTAAATAAGCGCCGCGAATGCCGTATTTGAAACCTTCTTTAAAGTCGGGCTCAATGTCGCCGTAGTAAACCGTGGCAACGCCGATGCCTTGCGTGACAAACGTATCAACGTTAATCTTTCCGAAGGATGTTTTCGGCGCGGGAATCTTCTTGCCTTCTTTCGTCCAGATGAATCCTTGCCTTACACTGGCATCGTCAACCACGCTGTTGTTGGCAGAAAAATTTATGATGAGCAAAAGTGGTGAAGGCTTTGTTTGTTTTGGAAGGTAGATGAGCAAATCCATCTTGTGCGTCGTGTCTTTTGTAAAATACACACGCACTTGTTTGCGAATGGCTTTGCCGTTAAAGGTTTCGGTGCCTTTGTCAAACACATCAAAGTGCATGTCGGAAGGCCGCTGCGGCGCTTTGCCAAATTGTTCTTCTTCAAACAGCTTTACGATTTCCGGCCTGCGCTTCTCCATCCATGTTTTTGCATTGGTCACTCTTTGTCCATTGTTCAACGTCAATGGATCGGGAAGAACGTAAGTGCCCACGCTGTCTTCTTCGTAATTCACCGGGAAGCCCGCAACAACTTTTGCCAGCTTTTCTTTTTGTGCAAAAGAGGCAAGAGCCGGGAAAGAAAACAGAAGGAGTGCAATAATATTTTTCATCGGCGACTTTGCTCCTGTTTTCTTCAGCAGAAGCCCTTCAAATTATCCAATTTTTTTCAGCCATGAAAGGCAAGCCCATTTCTTTAACCAACGTTAACCACGATCTTTCCCCTCGTTTTTCCAGTTTCAATTTTGCGGTGCGCTTCGGGCATTTGTTCAAGCGTGTAGCGGCTCGAAATAAAGGGCTTTAACTTTCCTTCTTTTAACAAGATCGCCAGTTGCTCCATGTCCCTGCCGCTGGAATGCACGAGGTAATTTTTTGCTGTGAAGTTGCTGTCTCCTGCAATGGACTGCGCTTCTTCCTTTACGCCGCCCACAATGGACACGAGTGTTCCGCCTGGCTTTAGTACCCGCAAAGATTTGATGGTGGTTGCACCGCCGATTGGGTCCAGTACAATGTCAATGTCTTTTAGCGTTTGCGAAAAATCTTCGCGGGTGTAATCAACCGTTTGGTCAACGCCAAGACTTTTAAGAAAATCGCTATTGGCCGCTGATGCAGTGCCGATGACGAAAGCATCGAAATGCTTGGCGATTTGCACGGCAAAGTGCCCCACCCCGCCCGCCGCTGCATGAATCAGCACTCGTTGCCCGGCTCGTATTTCGGCCTGGTGCACCAACACTTGCCAGGCTGTAAGTGCGGCCAGTGTTGCAGCAGCCGCTTCTTCGTAATTAATGCCGTCGGGAATGTGCGCCAAATGCGCTTCGGGAGCGGTTGCGTATTCGGCATAAGTTTTTCCTTTGCCCGGAAAGTTTATCATGCCAAAGACCTTGTCGCTTTCTTTGAATTTGGTAACGCTTGCGCCAACGGCCACGACATCACCGGCAACGTCCCAGCCTAATATCACTAACGGGTTCTTTTGCAGTCCTTCCAACAAGCCACCGCCTTTGCGGGTTTTGACATCAACGGGATTGATGCTGATGGTTTTTATTTTTATCAACACTTCGTCTTCTTTCGGTTGCGGTGTATCTACTTGCTGAAGTTTAAGGTTATCGGGTGAACCGGCTTCGGTGAGGATAATTGCTTTCATGATTTGTGATTAAGGTTGAAAGAACAAAACTACTGGAAGAAGAAGTTTGTAGGCGGGTTGGATTGCACCATCTCTTGTTCCTGTTACCGTTGATAATTAAGTATGTTTGGAACAAGAACGTACGCAAATACAAATGTTAGCGGCAACCAAAATCACAGCTTTAACCTTTAAGACAATTCGATGCGAGGAATAATCCTGTCTGTTTTTATTCTGTCACTCGCTGTACTATTTTACTTCATCCTATCGAAAGGGAATGAGAAAAGTCCTCCGTGGTCAGGTGGCTATTGCAAAAGCATCGAAGAAGCAAAGGAGAAAGGCGTCTTTGAATTTGAGGTTGTTCCCTGCAAAACTGACCTGTCGTTGGATAGCAGCCATCGACTGAAACTAAAAAAGGCGTGGCTGGAACATGCATGGACAAGCCAAGTTTACGTAATTGGAAAAACGAAAATCACGAAAGAACCCTGGCATCATTTGATACTTGTTTACGACATCCTTGAAACCAATCAGCACCCTAATCAAAACGTTTACTATTTCATCGGCGAAAGACCCGTCGGCGACTCGTTGGTGCATTATAATTGCGTACGAGACGATACAATCAAGGTTCCGCTATACAGGGAAATGTCACCGCTTTTGCCCTCGCACAAAAAGAGATTGGCATTTGACAGCCTCGCATTTGTAAAATCCGATATGCCCCTAACATCGTATTTGCAAAAAAGTGGCGACAAAACTACCTTTCAACGGTGTATTAATACCCAACGATAGAACGTCAATGAAGCAATAGGACATCAAAATCTGCTTCTTCGAAATACGTTCTCCGTTCTCACTATCGATAAACAACACTTCATTGAACCAGTGCCTTTTCTCATACGGCACGCTTCAAAAAACACAAACACAAATTGCTTTGTTCGGAAGAATTTTGCAAGGATGGCCTGATGTGTTGAACGGTTACAAAACAACAACCGTTGAAATAAAAGACGAAGCCTTTCTTGCCAAAGGCGAACAAACGATGCAGCAAACGGCTGTAGCTACAAACAACGAAAACGACAGCATTGAAGGCACTGCATTTGAACTCACAGAAGAAGAACTGTTGAATGCAGACAAATACGAACCCGAAGGTTATGAGAGAATCAAAATCAAACTTGCATCGGGTAAGGAAGCATGGCTTTATGTGGCAATAAAAGAGACCTAATTCTTTAAACAACACTTACAACTTATCACTTAAAACTTACAACTTCCCCCTCACTTCACATTCCACCGGAACCACTTAATGCCGAGGAAAGAAAATACAAAAGCATAAGCGGCCGTTACGAGCAAAGCCACGGTGGCTTCGTTGCTCCAACCACCGGGTTGCAGTCCCGCCGAAACAATGGTTTTTACCGTGCCCCACGGCGACCAATGCACAATCTTTTTTATCTGCTCGCCCAGCATCCCCAGATCACCAAACATGCCCACCATGATGAAAACAAAATACACAAGGCGGGTAGTGGAGTTTACCGTCTCGGAATTCTTCACCAGTCCCGCAATCATTTGCCCCAATCCCAGGTACAAAGCGCCACCGGCAAAAGCGGTTAAAAAGCCAAGCACGTAACTCTGTGCCGGCAATTCAATGTGCAGGCGTTGATAACCCACGATAAACACCAGCGTTGTCAATAAAATAATCATCGCCATTTGCACCGCAAGACGGCTCATCATGATGTACGAAGTAGGAATGGGCGCTACCCGCAGGCGCTGAAAAATTCCTTTGTCTCTATCCCTTGCCAGGGCATTGGAATAGCCCATTAAACCAATGGCCGTTAAGCCAATGGTAATGCCGGTGGAAAGCACAAAGGCCGGACCGAGTTTGCTGACCAAACCTTTCCATGACATTAAGATAATAACGGGCACCAGCAACACAAGAACGACCGAACGGCGGTTGCGCCATTGCGTGGTAAAATCGGCGCGAAGCAAGGCTGCCATGGCAGCGGATGTTTTGGGCAATACAGCAGACATAAATGTTTTTTAAGAACGGATGGCCGTTCCGGTTAAACCAATAAAAACGTCTTCGAGTGTAATCTTTCCTTTACGCGAAGCACGAATCACTTCCGCATCATTTCGATGTCGGTCAACAATCGCTTGCGGTGAGTCTATTTCAATGATGCGGCCGTGGTCAATGATGGCAATGCGGTCGCAAACGGCTTCGGCTTCTTCCATTGAATGCGTGGTGAGCAAGATGGCGTGACCGGCGTTGCGCAAACTTTCCATGCGCTCCCACAACTGCCGCCGCGATTGCGGATCAAGGCCGGTTGTCGGTTCGTCCAGCAAAACCAATTTGGGTTTGTGCATGGTGGCAATGGCAAGCGAAACCCTTTGTTGTTGTCCGCCCGACAACTGGCCGAAACGTTTACTACTCGCTGTTTCAAGCTTTATGTTTTGAAGCAAGGCTTCAATCTCGCTATCGGAAAGCGAGAGGCCGTAAACGGCGGCATATAGCCGAATGATTTCGGTTACGGTCAGTTCGGATTGAAAAGAAGTTGACTGCAACTGAATGCCCATGTTTGCCTTGGCATGAAGCGGCTTTTCTTTTAGGTTGTAGCCGCCCACGGCAATGTTGCCCGCCGCTGGTTTTAGCAGTCCTTCAATGGCACTTAAGCTGCTGGTTTTGCCGGCGCCGTTCGGGCCGAGTAAGCCAAAAATTTCGCCGCCCAGCACGGAGAATGAAACGTCGTGAACGGCCGTAAAAGAACCGTAGGTCACACGCAGGTTTTCGACTTGCAAAACGGTTTCTGTACTCGCTGAAGAAGTGGCGCTGTTGGTTGCCGGCATAGTTGATTCCATCCGAATTGTTTGTTGGCGCAATATACTGGCCGCACCCGTAACGCACAAGCACGCTTATACCAACGCCGCTTTGCACGATACGTTTCAAACTTGTACTCCTTTCAATTGCTTTTATGCAACAAGCTTTGTGGCCATCGTAATGCTTTGGTTACGTCGCACGAAACCACTTTATATTTACGCTTACCTTTTTGCCATGAAATCTTTTTTCGCCCTTCTTTTTACTTCCTGTGCCTTCTTTGCACAAGCACAACCGCACGAAACGTACACAGCAAAGCAGAGCAGCACGGCTTGTACAAGCACGCTTAAACTTTATACCGACGGCACTTATGCTTACCAAACCGGTTGCGAAGCCTCGCCGCAACTTTCATTTGGAAAATGGACAAGAGAAAAAGACCTCATTAAATTCACACCGGTCAATCCAAAAACCTTTGCCGTCGTAAAAAGTATTGAAGCCGCTACCGTTCCCGGCGACAGCATCTGGCTCACCGTTCTTGATAAAGACGGTGCGAACATAAGCGCAAAAATCTCCGTTGGCCTTGAACTGAGCGGACGCGGAAGTTATTTGTTTGGCAACGACGCTTCGGGTACAAAAAAATTTGTGTACAGGCGAAGCGGCGGCAGGATTGTGTTTCGCACGCTGAACAAACTTTTTGGACAGCGAATTGAATTTCCCACTGATACTGCAAACAATTTTGTGGTAACGCTGAACCTTTCGGCCGATTGGATTGCCAGTACGCACCCGCAATGGAATTACACATCCTTGCCTTTGCTGCAAAAGAAAGACGGAGTGTTAATGACACGTGCAAAAGCCAATGAGCAATTGGTGTTTAAAAAGCAAAGCGGCGAATAATTACATCACTTCAACTGATAGACACGAACATAATCCACGTACATGCTTGCTGGTAATTTGCTCTCGTCTATTTTATGGCCCGGCCAATTGCCGCCAACGGCAAAATTGAGCAGGATGAAAAACGGTTGATGAAAGGCCGCGGTGTTGTGGGCACTGTTTGCAATGTTTAAGCGATGATATTCTTTTCCGTCAATGTGCCAGATGATGTTTTCAGGCGTCCATTCTACATCGTACACATGATAAACCGACGGTGAAAATAAAATCGTGTCGCCCGATTGAACGTGGCCCTTCCCTCCGTCCCAATGCGCCGTGCCGTACAAAAGACTGTCGGTGTTGATGTGCTCCATGATGTCAATCTCGCCGCTCTTCGGCCAGCCCACGGTCGCTATATTTTCACCCAGCATCCAGAAGGCAGGCCATAAACCCTGACCAACGGGAATTTTTATTCTTGCTTCGATGCGGCCGTATAAAAATTTTTTCTTGCCCTGCGTTTTCATTCGTGCCGATGTGTAAGACGCTGTACCCACCGCTTCTTTTCTTGCCGTGATGATTAAGTTTCCGTTTTTAACCGTTGCGTTCGACGCCTGGTAAAATTCCTGTTCGTTGTTGCCCCAGCCGCTGTTGCCGGTTTCAAACAACCAGGCAGTGGTATCAACCCTATTGCCTTTAAATTCATCGGCCCAAACCAATTGGTAGTGCATCGTGTCGGTTGCCAAATTGCTTTCACCGGCGTAAACGCGGCAAACCGGAAGCGTAAGAAATGCGAAGGCGAACAGGCAAACGTTTTTCATCAGCAAAATGTATTAAAAGTGGTTGAGCCAAGTTAACGATTGTTACAGAACCGGCTGAGGTTTGCAGAATTGGCTTACGGCCATTACATTTGCCGCATCCTTCCTCTGAATTTCCTGCCCATCCCCTCTGAAAGCCCTTGCTTTAAAAAATCTGCCAGTATGAATAGCAACAGCAAAATTTCAGAGAAAATGAGTGGCCTTTTAATTTTCGGCTCACTCGCCATTGGATTTATTGTCCTTTACTTGTTAACGCATTAAGATAGCCGCAGCCCGCCTGCTGCAAGCTTATTATCAAAGCATTTGAAAGCCCATGGCTCTTCAAATGCTTTTTTGTTTATAGTAAGAGGCTTCCTGTGCTCTACCGTCAAGTGCATGAATGCAAGACGCGTAAATTTTCTGCCTGGCCGAAAAGCCGTCCACCGTCTTTCCCAAAAATCTTAGTTTTGGCTTATGGCTAACCGTGACCAACTTCTCAAAAAATTTAACGAAGAATACAACCGCCTCAATGAAGAACAACGCCGCGCTGTTGACCAAACCGAAGGTCCCGTGATGGTAATTGCCGGTCCGGGTACGGGAAAAACACAAATCCTCAGTGCACGCATCGGTAAAATATTGCTGACGGATATTGGCACAGAACCAGGCAACATTCTTTGCCTTACCTACACCGATTCCGGCGCCATTGCCATGCGCCGCCGCCTGTCGCAATTCATCGGTCCCGACGCCTACCGCGTGAACATCTCCACCTTTCATGCGTTTTGCAACGACGTTATCCAAGACAATCTTGGCTTGTTTGAAAAAACGGCGCTCGATCAGCTTTCCGACCTGGAGCGCATTGAGTTGATGAAAGAACTCATTGACGCTTTCCCAAAAGATCATCCGCTCAAGCGCTACCGCGGTGATGTGTACTTTGAGATGGCCGCTTTGCAAAATCTTTTCAGCCTGATGAAACGAGAAGGATGGACGGGTGATTTCATTTGCGAAAAGATTGACGAGTACATCAATGACCTGCAATACCGCGATGATTACATCTGCAAGCGGGCCACCAAGGATTTTAAGAAAGGCGATGTGCGGTGGGACAAGATTGAAGAGCAGAAAGAGCGGATGGAAAAGCTGCGGGCGGCTTGCGGCGAGTTTAAAAAATTTCAAACGCTCATGCGCAGCCGCAACCGTTACGATTTTGACGACATGATTGCCTGGGTAATTGAAGCCTTTGAAACAAATGAAGACCTTTTGCGCAATTACCAGGAAAAGTTTCAATACATTTTGGTGGACGAATACCAGGACACCAGCGGCTCGCAAAACAAAATTGTGCAATTGCTGATTAACTACTGGGACAAGCCAAACGTGTTTGTGGTGGGCGATGACGACCAAAGCATCTACCGTTTTCAAGGCGCCAACGTTGAGAACATGCTCACCTTCGCTTCAGTTTACGAAGAAGATTTGCTGAAAGTTGTGCTGGTGAATAACTATCGTTCTACACAACCTATTCTTGACATCTCAAAAACACTTATTGAAAACAACGAAGAGCGGTTGGTGAAAAAGATTAACGGCTTGAGCAAAGAATTGTTGGCCGTTGATCGTTTGCCGTTGGCCGGCGAGTCCTTGCAACGAACAACAAACAACAACCAACGGCCAACGATATACGAATATGAAACGCAACGCGACGAAATGATCGGCACGGTGCTAAAGGTTGAAGAACTGATCAAACAAAACGTTGCGGGCAACAACATCGGCATTATTTACCGCGAAAACAAATACGGCGAGGAACTGGGGGCTTACCTGCGGCTAAAAGGCATTCCGTATTACAGCAAACGCAACCTCAACATTCTTGATCAGCCCTTGATTCAGCAACTGCTTCTCATTTTAAATTATCTCACGGCTGAACACGACATTCCGTACAGCGGCGACGAAATGTTGTTTGAACTTTTGCACGTTGAATGGCTCAACATTCCGGCCATTGAAATTGCAAAGGCCAGCATGAGGGTGTCGGAGTTGCAATACAAAGGGCAGCAAACCTCGCTGCGGCAATGGCTTTGCGAAGAAGCGGCCCAACCGCAAAAAACTTTGTTCGATACGGGACTGCACAACAGCTTGAAAGAAGCGTCGAAAATTTTTGAAGAACTGATCAAAGCCGTTTCGAACGAAACCCTGCAAACCTTGCTGGAAAAAGTTGTTCGCGAAGCGGGCTTTCTCGGTCACATTATGCAGCACGCCGACAAGAATAAACTGATGCAACTCCTGGCCGGCTTTTACGAACACGTGAAAGAAGAAACGCGTCGCCATCCTTTGCTGCCGCTGCACGAGTTCATGAACCGCATTGAACTGATGCGAAAAGAAGGCTTGGTTCTTCCGTTGGTGCAGGTAAGCGGCGCGGAAAAAGGTGTGAACCTTTTAACAGCGCACGGCTCCAAAGGCCTGGAATTTGAGTACGTGTTTTTTGTTGGCAACGCCTCAAATTGCTGGGAGAAAAAACGCAAGCCCTTCAATGGATTTTCCTTTCCCGATACCTTGTTTTTAACGGGTGCAAAGGCCAACGATACCGAGGAATTGCGCCGCCTGTTTTACGTAGCGTTGACAAGAGCGAAAAAACATCTTTACATTTCTTACCCTGCTTACACAAACGAAGGCAAGCAGTTGGAAGCAACGATGTTTCTTGCCGAAATTCAAACAGAGCACAACCTGCCGAACGAGCCGGTGCGTTTAAATGATGACACGCTTGCCGAATTCAGCGTGCTGCAATTCCAGAAGGCCACGGCGCCGGAAGTGGCACATCTCGACGACGACGTGATAGACCGCTACGTGCAAAATTTTACAATGAGCGTATCTACCCTAAACGCCTATTTAAAATGCCCGCTTGGATTTTATTACCAGCACGTGGTTCGCATTCCCTCGCCGCGCAACGAAGCAATGGAGTTTGGTTCGGCGGTGCATTATGCTTTGGAAAGTTTGTTCAACAAAATGAAGAAGACGGAGAACTTTCCTTTGCTTGATGATTTTTTGGGCGACTTTACCTGGCACATGAAGCGGCACCGCGAAAGTTTTACCCGCGAACAATTTGCGCGGCGATTGGAATACGGGTTGGAAATTTTAAAGAACTACTACAACACCTACATCACCAAATGGAACAAAGTGGTGGCGGTGGAATTAAACGTTCGCAACCAAATGCTCGACGGCATTCCATTGCGCGGCTTTATTGACAAAATTGAATTCAACGGCAAGGACGCCACGGTGATTGATTACAAAACCGGCGATCCCGAAAAATGCGCCGACAAATTAGTAAGGCCGGGCAAAGAACCGGCCGGCGGCGATTACTGGCGGCAAGCCGTTTTCTATAAGATTTTGCTGGACCTCTACCCCAAAGACTGGAACGTTGCGTCGGTTGAATTTGATTTTGTGGAACCCGATAAAAAGAAACAATACCGGAAAGAAAAAATGTCCATTTCTTCTATTGACATTGACCTTGTAAAACAGCAGATCAAAGACGTGTGGATGAAGATCCAGCGCAAGGATTTTTACACCGGCTGCGGCAAGGACGATTGTCACTGGTGCAATTTTGTAAAGACCAACAAGCTGGCCGTGGCCCTGCACGAATTGGCCGAAGAGGAAGACGTGCGCCGGCCGTTTATGAAAGTGGTTTAAAGTTCGAGGTTCGAGGTTGGCGTGATGTGCGCCGATGCTCTTCTTCTCCTTTGCTCCTTTGTTTCGTACGAAAATATTTTTATGAACCAAGGGTTCATCTATCCATTGAACTTTCGTTGCGTCGCACGCTTGTACGCTTTGCTCGCTATTGAGCACAAAGAAAATCACAGCAATGCAATTCTTCTTACGTCGCCCCGCCCGTTTGCGAGGCTTATATTTAACGCGGCTATGGAATTAAAAACAATCACCACAAACACACCCGAATACGAGGCTATGATTGCGCTTCGCACGAAGGTTTTGCTCGATCCCATCGGCATTCCGCGTTCCTACATCAATCCTGAAAAAGAAAGGAGCGATGTTTTAATCGGCGCTTATGAAGAAGACAATTTAATTGGTTGCTGCATTCTCACAGCCGTTGACGAAAACACCTTGCAATTGCGCCAAATGGCCGTAGATACCGTACTTCAGCAAAAAGGCATCGGCGCAGCCATTCTTGCTTTTGCCGAAAACATTGCGAAAGAACGAGGCTATAAAATGCTAATGATGCACGCAAGAGATGCGGTCATTGGCTTTTATCAAAAATGCGGTTACCAAATTTGCGGCGAACAGTTTTTTGAAGTGGGCATCGGCCATCACAAAATGCAAAAACAATTAAGCTAACAACGAACGATCTTTCATCACGCTTGTTTTCATTCCATCTGCAACACGGCCCTCGCCAGCGCAATCATGCGCTCATCGCCGGTATGCTTCATGGGTTCGTCGGAGAGTTTAACAACCGGTGTCCATGCTTGTCCTTCCGGCAAGGCTTCGGTCATTTTCATCACAATGTTCATTGGCGTTAAGCCCACGTCGTTGGTGAAGTTGGTGCCAATACCAAAGGACATTCCAATTCGGCCCCGGCAATGCGCAGCAATGGCGGCCACCTTCTCCTCATTCAGCGCATCCGAAAAAATAATGGTCTTGCTCAACGGGTCAATGCCGAGACGTTGGTAATGACGAATGGTTTTGTCGGCAAAGGCCAACGGGTCGCCGCTGTCGTGCCGAACGCCGTCAAACAAGCGGGCCAATTTTTTATCAAAGACTTCGAAAAATTCTTCGGTCGTAAATGTATCGGAAAGGGCAATGCCCAAATCGCCGCGGTAAACGGCCACCCAGTTTTCCAGAGCCAACGCGTTGGCCATTTTAAAGCCGTATCGCGCCGCATGAAACATAAACCATTCGTGTGCATGAGTGCCAATGGGTTTTGTATCGTGCCGCATGGCCAGGTAAACGTTGCTGGTGCCCACAAAAGTTTTTCCGTATTGCTTCAACGCTTTTATCACATGCTCTTGCACGTCAAATGAATGCCGCCGCCGTGTACCAAATTCCGCAACCGTTACGTTCATGTCGGCATAGCTTTCAATCTTCCGTTTTGCTTTTTGTTCCACTTCAGCGTCACTTTCGCGGACGGCATTTTGCAAGCGGTAATAGTTTTCGGAAACGAGGCAAAGCAGCGGCACTTCCCACAAAATAGTGCGGTACCAATGGCCTTCTACCGAAATACTTACTTCATCACCGTTTTGTTCAATCAGCACCTCCGATGGATCGTAACAATAGCCTTGCAGAAAATCGAGGTAAACCGGGTCGAGGTAAGGACAGGTTTGCGCCAGCCATTGCTTTTCTTCGCCGCTTAGTTTCAGCGAAGCCATTGCGTTTACCGATGCTTGCAAGGCCTGGGCAAAACCTTGCGGGAAAAGGTGATGACCGCGATTAATAAAACGATAGCGGGCCTTGGCCCGCGGAAACAATTTAACCACGCATTGCTGCATGGTAAACTTGTAGAAATCGTTGTCGAGCAGAGAAGGAAGTGTGACCATCGCGTTGCAATTTCTTTGGATTAAATTTATGCAATCATCAAGCCTTGCCGTGAACGTTGCTCGTATTAAAGAAACCTGCATTTACGTAACCAACCTGCAAACAGCAAAAACGTTTTACAACACAATGCTTCGCCTGCCGCTGATTTCTTTTGTGGAAGAAAGACACGTCTTCTTTAGAGCCGGCGAGTCGGTGCTGCTTTGTTTTGTGGCCGCCAAAACATTGCAGGAAAAAGAATTACCGCCGCACGGCGCAAGCGGTCCGGTTCATTTTGCTTTTGAAGTGGAAAGCAACGAGTACGATAAAACCTTGTGGGAAGTAAAAGAGGCCGGTATTGAAATTTTACACGAGCATAACTGGGATGGACATCATCGCTCCTTTTACTTTCACGACCCGGACAAAAATTTACTGGAAGTAATTGAAGAAGGTTTGTGGGAAGCGGATGTGGAATAAAAAATGTAAAATTCAAAATGTAAAACTGTTTCCCTTTGCTTTATAGCCTCTCGTTTTAGATTTTACATTCTACATTTTAGATTTTACATTCCCTGTTTTTATATTTGCCGCATCAGCCAACTTAGCTCAGCTGGTAGAGCGATTCATTCGTAATGAATAGGTCGTCGGTTCGACTCCGATAGTTGGCTCTCTCCTTTTTATTTCGTCTTCTGCTTCTTTGCACGGGCACAATTTCTGCCCTGTTCTTCTTGTCAACAAAAATCGTGGAAAGAAAAACCGTAGGTATGACAGCGAGGAATGATCAACCAAGGATGCGTTCGTTAAACACAAGAGCCTGGATTTTTTTGATGATGCTGCTCGGCATCGCCGTTTTCTCTTTCGTGTTGTTGCGCTACCGGTCGCAGCAAAACCTGGTTAAACAATCCGACTACGTACAAACAAAGCGGCACGTTTACGTGCAGCCCGCCGATGACCAGCCCGAAGTGCCGATTGTGTACCAACAATCGCTTTAAAACGAACGCAGCCGGTGCTGTTTACACAAACGCCGCTTGCGTTATACAAGCGTAAACAGTATGTGCTACGCTCCTTTGTCCACGTTACGATTGGGGCGCCTTTCGGGTACGCTTTCGTTCAGATTTTCATCGTCGTGAGCATGATCCTTCGTTAGTCGCTCGTCGTCCGTTCTGTTTCCATCGTTTACTTTCGTCGGGATGCCCCGTGCCGGACGTGGGCTTGTTGCCCGATGGCTATCCTTTGCCGCAGGTTGTTTTTTGTGCCATAAAAGTTGAATTTACATTATTCGTAAAACCAGATTTTACACCAAAGCGAGAACCATAAAAATTGTAGAAGCCCGGCGGTTTTTGTGTCGGATGGCGGCTCTCTACCGCAGCGAAAAACAGGCCTTCAACACCCCCTTTTTCCCCCGTACACAACTCTGGAAAAATCTTTTGGCTGCTTTACACGGATAGCATTAATTTTAGTAGCGGTAAACTCGTTTATACTAACCCATTAAATTCAATTTATCATGGCAAAAGCGACAAACAAAGCCGCCACAAAAACAGCCGCAAAAAAAGGAGCAGCGACAAAGGCTTCGACGAAAACTGCGGCAAAAAGCCCTGCAAAAAAAGCCGCTGCAAAAAAATCGGCAAGAACTCCCAACGCCGCCTTCATGGCGCCTTTGACACCCAATAGCACGCTGGCTGAAGTAGTGGGCAACAAGCCGCTGCCCCGCACCGAGATTGTAAAAAAAGTGTGGGATTACATTAAGAAGAACGGTCTTCAGGACAAGACAAACAAACGCATGATTAACGCCGACGCAAAACTGAAACCGCTGTTTGGCAAAGCGCAAATCTCGATGTTTGAACTGGCCAAGATTGTGAACAACAACATTCAGAAGTAAGGTTCAAAAGCCCGGTCAGTTGCGGGTAAAAATTTAAGCAGGGCGGCCATTGTCACCCTGCTTTTTTATTTTTGAAACCGTGTGCCGGGCTCTGAACGGAATGATTTTTTCAACCTCCTTTTCAAATCGCCTTGTATGGAACAAACCGCAACGCCGCTGCCACCGAAGCGCAGGATAAGAGGTGGCCGCATTCTCACTATTGTTGTTTTGATCTTGCTGTTTGCCGCCGCGCTTTTTGTGTGGTGGCGCTATTACTTTACCTACAGTTCAGGTTATCGTTATGGCTTGCTGCAAAAATTTTCAAAGCGGGGCAACCTCTTTAAAACCTACGAAGGCGAAATGATTTTAAGCAGCGTGAAAGGCAATAACAACGTGCCGCTGGCTTCTGAGAAATTTTATTTTTCCGTAACCGATGCAGGCGTGGCACAGCAAATGGACAACCTGCAAGGACACGGCGTTACCGTTCACTACAAGCAAAAAAACAGCCCGGCTTTTTGGCGCGGCGATAGCGAATACATTGTGGACAGCGTGAGAACGGAGCAGTAGCACTTAAGGCTAAGAGAAGCACGAAACCTTCTTCTATGCAAGAACACATCGCTACCTGATTTTTACGGCAAAAGAAATATCTTGCCGTAAAAGCTTTTATGAAAATTTTGCGCACTCAACTCGCGGTCACCTTACTGCTTGCGATAACAGCCTGCTCATCGTCGCGGATGAAAAATCCTTCGGCCATTGGCATTGTGCCGCTTTTGCAATACAGCGCACAAAACGTTTCAGTTAAAGCAGACACAACCTACCAGGTCATTCAGGACGCAACGACTTTTCACGCAAGCTTTGCCGCTTCTTCTACAGCCCGCAAACCAAATTTTGACGGCCAAATGGTGGTTACAATTTTAACCAAACAACTCCCTTCGCAAGCCTTCCGTTTTACACGGGCAGAAGTAGCCGGAAAAACGGTAAACGTTTACGCTCAAAGCTGTCAACGCGACGCCGATTCAACCTGTGAAAAGAGCAGCGTTGTGATGGCGGCCATACCCAAAGTTGGCAGTGCCCGCAGTGTCCAGTTTTTTGTAAACAACCAACCCAAAGAACTTGTATCGTGGTAAATTGGAAAATAAAAATGCCGATGCGCTATCCGGTTTTGGTTTGGTTGATTGTTGCGAACGGCTTACTTACTGTGCTTTCTGCGCAACCAAAAACAGATAGCTTTCTTGCGCAAATTTTAAACGGGAACAAGAACGCTGTCTTTCAGGAAGTGCTTCAGCATCCGGATAAATACCGGTTGCAAATCGTTTACACGCAAATTAATCGCGACAAGAAAAACCGGCCAAGCTTTACAAACTATTTCTTTCATTACGATTCCCTGCTTTATTTCAATCCGGCCTCTACCGTAAAGATGCCGTTGGCTTTTCTGGCGCTGGAAAAATTGAACGGGCTTCACCGCAACGGTGTCAACAAATACACAACGATTCTTTTCGACAGCAGCCAACCCTGGCAACGTCCTTTGTACAACGACACAACGGCGATTAGCGGAAAGCCAAGTCTTGCGCAGTTTATCAAACGGGCTTTTTTAATCAGCGAGAACGATCCGTACAACCGCTTTTACCAATTTATCGGGCAGGGTGAAATCAACCGCAACCTTCATCAAAAAGGTTATGCCGATGTGCGCATCACCCGGCAGTTTTTAGGATTAACACCGGAGCAAAACCGCTATACCAATGCGCTGCGTTTTGTAGATGCCGAAGGAAATACGTTGTACGAACAACCGCCTGCGTACAACAAAGATTCGTTTGATTTTAGCCGGGTAATTAAAATTGGCAAAGCGCATTTAGACCGCAACGACAGTTTGATTAACGAACCCTTTGATTTTACGCCGCACAACAATATTTCATTGGAAGATCTGCGGCAAATTTTGCAATCGGTTTTGTTTCCACAATCAGTGACAGCAACACAACGGTTTCATTTAACCAGGGATGATTACCGTTTTCTGTACCGTTATCTTTCCCAGTTTCCTTCCGAAACACCCGACCCGAAATACGATACCGCAACCTTTTACGACAGCTATGTAAAATTTTTTTTTCGGGACAGCACACACCGTATGCCGCCAAACATGAGAGTGTTCAACAAAGTAGGCTGGGCTTACGGTTTCTTAACCGATGTGAGTTACGTAGTGGATTTTAAAAACAAGGTTGAATTCATGCTGGCCGCGACGCTGTACGTAAACAGCGATGAAATTTTGAATGACAACAAGTACGAATACGAAAGCATCGGCCACCCTTTTCTTTACCAATTAGGACAAACCATTTACCAATACGAATTGAAAAGAAAGCGGCCATATATGCCCAAGCTTTCTGCCTTTAAAATAAAATACGAAAGCCGCGATCCAAAGGATGTGCGGCCATCGTTGAGGGACGTGGATAATTAACCTCTAACCTCCAACCCCAATTCTCGCTTACCTTCGGCGGCATGAAAACGGTTTTTATCACCGGCGCCACATCGGGTTTTGGCGAAGCTTGCGCCGATGTATTTGGGCAAAACGGCTACGCACTGATTTTAAATGGCCGCCGCGTTGACCGCCTCTTGTCGCTGAAATCAAGACTGGAAGACGACTACGGCATTCGTTGCCACCTGCTTCCCTTTGACGTGCAGAATCGCCGCGCTGTTTTTACCGCTATTGACACGCTTCCCGAAGAATGGAGAGAGGTTGACATTTTGATCAACAACGCAGGCTTGGCGCTGGGCCGCAATTCCTTTGAAGAAGCCGATATTGATGATTGGGAAACGATGATTGATACGAACCTGAAAGGGCTGCTTTACGTTTCCAAAGCCGTGTTACCGTTGATGATTCCGCGAAATAGCGGCCACATTATTAACCTTGGCTCCGTTGCAGCAAAGGACGTTTACGACAAAGGCAACGTGTATTGCGCCACCAAAGCCGCCGTGGAAACAGTTTCCAAAGCCATGCGCATAGAGTTGCTTCCGCACCGCATCAAGGTTACGGCCATCCATCCCGGCGCCGCAGAAACCGAGTTTGCGCTGGTGCGGTTTAAAGGCAATGAAGACGCCGCCAAAAAAACTTACACCGGCCTTGAACCCCTTACGGCGAAAGACGTAGCTGACATTATTTTTTATTGCGCCACGCTGCCGCCCAATGTTTGCATCAACGACCTTGTGGTAACCTGCGTGCAGCAAGCCGACGGCATTTATTTTAACCGTGAAAGCTGAGACGATAATAAGGTCTTGAGATGTTGGAATATTGAGTGATTAAACACCCGGTTTGCGTGTTGTTTAGCAGAGAAGGTTCCTCCACTTCGTTTGCATGAATCGCCTCTTCTCCCACTATCGCAATATCAATTCCTCCCAAGATTTGGAAAATTCTAACACGCAGCCCTTGTCCTTGCCAGCCTGCGTTTGTACCTTAGCAAGCGCTAATTTTTAGGTGCCTTAAGGTCTAAAATTTAAACCGTCGTTCGCTTTGAGCGGAAAAGAAAAACGGTTAGTTTTAAGCCCGTCCAATAACCTGTAAAAAACTATGAAAAAACTCCTCCTTCCCACCTTTGTACTCATCCTTTGCTCCAGCTTCTCTTCTTTGCGTGCACAAGACGTTATTCGCCTGCGGGAATGCGAAAACGCCGACATAAAAAGGCAAGCCGACAGCTTAAAACAAGTTTATGCCCACGACGGCTTTCAGGTAATTAAAGAGGCCTCCGTTGCTATGGAAAGCGAATACGAAATGCCGGTGGTAGTGCCCTTGCAACAAGGTTCGTGGTACCAGTTTGTCTTCATCGGCGACATGAGCTCCCGCCTTTATGAAGTGCGCATGTACGACTGGGATGAAAAGATGGTAGTGTATCAGAAAAAACTTTGGGGCGATGTGGACGGAAACATCATTTCGTTCTCCTACATCCCGAAGTTCTCCGAGTTTCACATGATAAAACCCGTGCAGCAAAACAAGCAAAAGAAAAAAGATTTGTGCGGCTACGTGATGCTGCTCAAAAAGGTGAAATAGCGGCTTTGTTTTTAACATGCGTTATATCGTTCGGCACTTAATTTTGAACGATAACATTCGCCATGAAAAAGTTTTTCTTTTTTGCTTTTGCAATTCTTTCTGTCCAATACATTTTTGCGCAAACACCATCGGCCGAGATCAGCCGCGATTCGCACGGAAATAAAGTTGTAAAAGGCTTTCTTACCAAACAGGAATTACTGACTGATACCGCCTTTGCCTGGTTTCCATCGGGGCAAAAAAGCTTCACGCCCAATGCCGATGCCGTAAAAAGTTTTGCGGCGGGAAAAGACGCCGTGAACATCCTTGTGTTTGGCGGCACCTGGTGCGAAGACACGCACATGGCACTTCCGCATTTTTTCGTCACCGCCGATGCGGCAGGCTTCTCTCCGGACCGCATTACACTAATTGGCGTTGACCGCAGCAAGAAAACACTCTACAATCTTTCGGAAGCCTTTGGCATTACCAACGTTCCCACGTTTATTGTAATGAAAAACGGAAAAGAAATTGGCCGTGTGGTAGAATTTGGTACCACCGGTTATCCTGAAAGGGAAGTGGCAGAGATGGTAGCCGGCGCCGCGAAGAAATAAATTACGTGAGATGTGAGACGACAGACGTGAAATTGTAAAGTCCTTTGCTTTGTCGTTCACTCTTTTCTCACGTTTCTCTTTTCACGTCTCACCTATTTCATTACCACATCTTTTCCGGAACCCGCAATCTTCAATCCTTCTCTTTCCAGGAGTTGCAGCGCAAACAAATTCACCTTTTGCCGGAGGCTGTTGAACTGTGAGAGGTAAGCCGCCGGCACAAAATATTCAACCTGAATCGTATAGGCCTGCACGTTAATGTCAAGGAACAAAACGTTGTAAACTTCGATCTCTTTAATGCCGCTTAAAAAGCGCCGCAGTTCTTCCATCACCGCTTCTATTTTTTGCGAAGGCGTGTTTAAACTGATTTGCAAAAGCAATTCGTTCCGCTGTTGGGTACGTTGCGAAATGTTATCAAGTATCGTGTCCACCATTTGCTTGTTGGGCACCGTTACATACGTCTTTTGTTCGCTGCGGATGCGGGTGCTGCGCAAGCCGATGCGCTCCACCACGCCGGTAACGTTTTGCACTTTCACGGTATCGCCAATGTGAAAAGGTTTATCGAAAAAAATGACGAAAGAAGCAATGAGGTTTTCCAGGCTTTCACGCAAAGCCAACGCTACCGCTGCACCCACAATGCTTAAGCCGGTAAGCAAGGTGGAAACGTTGTAATCAAAAGCCTTGTTGAGCATCACAATAAGGCCTAGCACACCCACAACAACCTTAATAAAATCCCGAAAGAAAACAATAAGCTGGTTGTCGCTTTGCGAAGGCGTGGCGTTGGCTTTTACTTGAAGAATGCTGGCAATGAAATCTATGACGCGCAACAACAGCCAGGTGAAAGCAAGAACCTGCACGGCAATGGCCAGCGAAAGCAGGATTTGCTGCAAGGAATATTTGTACAGCGTGAACTTGAAGGCATCGGGATAATGAAGTTGGTAGAAGGCAACGATACACACCGTAATGACGAGAAAAATTCCGAGTGGATTCACAATCAGGTCGGAGAATTTTTGCTTGTCGTAATTTTTAAGCAGGCCGTGAAAGGCGCGGTAAAGAAGCGCAGCGAGATAACGGGAAATGATGCGGTTGAGAAGAAGCACAAAGAGCACAATGCCGGTCGTCCACAAATAACTTTCAACGGTGTTGTTCCAGATAACGCGGTCAAGGAAAGAATTCATCGCAACATCTCTTTTGCGATAAAATTAGGCATTGCGTTAATACCCGATCCGGTAAATGCGCAACGAATCCTGTGAAAACGTTATCAATTTATTGCTCGTAGTAAACGAATGCAAATACGGTTTGAACGAAGAAGGAAACGCAAAGCTTTTCTCCGAAAAATTCACCGGGTTATAAACGACGATTGCATCCTTGCTTAACCGAACAATACGGCCGTTGGTTACATCAATGGTGCCCCAATTCTTCAACGGAATCTTTCGTTTGTACGTGCCGTAATTGTCAAAAACAAAAATGCCGCTGGCAGAATCCGCTAAATAAACAAAGCCGTTTTCGTTGATGATTTTCTGTGGTGCAAAGCTTTGATTGAACAAGGCTCTGAAATCATCGGTTTGCAAAAGAAGGTTTCCGGCTTCGTCAAGCCTTTTGAGCTTGTTGTCGTAGGTATCAAACACCCAGATGTTGTTGTCGTAGGAAAGGCCAATGGCCGAAGGCTGAAGGATGTTGTACTTGCGCAAGTTGAGCGAACTGCGGCTCGCCAGAAAGCGATCAAGAATAACCACGTTGGAAAAATCTTTGTAAAACAACAATGGCTTCAGCGGATTTGTAACGTCAATGGCGGTAAGCTTTCCGTAGTTGCGAATGCCGTTGAACACGCCAATGGAATCTCCTTTTGGCCCAAACTTTTTTACTTGCCCGGTGGAAGAAATAATGTAAAGATTATCGAGGTTATCAACCGCCGCACCGGCAATATCACCTTTGTAGGTTTTGACGAGCGAAAAAGAAGAATCAGTGATTTGCGCACCAACCGCACCGGCGATAAAACAACTTAGTATGAGAAAAAAAAACTTCATGCTTTGCGTACGATTTTGTCTTCTTTTCCGGTAAAGGATTTTAGCTCCAGTTCCTTCCCGTCAAACACCGCATAGGTTTGATAGTTTATCCATTCGCCTAAATTGACGTACCGGCTTTCATTGGTAAGACGGTAATCAATTGGCAGATGCCGGTGCCCAAACACAAAAAAATGGTGTGGCTCTTTTTTCAATACTTCCTTGCTGTAAACAATCAACCATTCGTTCTCTTCGCCTAAAAAATTTTCTTCCGGATGGTGTTCTGCGCCACGGCTTTTTCCACTGAAATAATGGGCAAGGCCCATGCCCACCACCGGCGGCAAAACACCGAACAGCCATTGGCAAACCGGGTGACGAAAAACTTTCTTCAAGGCTTTGTAACCGTGATCGCCGGGGCCTAAACCGTCGCCGTGACCGATGTAAAACGATGCGTCGTTAAACGTGAAAACTTTCGGTTCAAAATAAACCGGGATGTTCAATTCCTTTTCAAAATAATCCTTCATCCACATGTCGTGATTGCCCACGAAGAAATGAAGATGAATACCGGCATCGCTTAATTCAGCAATCTTTCCCAGGAAACGCACAAAACCTTTGGGTACCACTTTGCGGTACTCAAACCAAAAGTCAAACATGTCGCCCACCAAAAAAATGGTGTGTGCTTTATTCTTGATGGAATCAAGAAATTGGACGATGAGTTTTTCCCGTTCCAAACTGGCGGCGGCATTGGGTACGCCGAGATGAAAATCGGAAAGAAAGTAAACGTTTTTGTTGGGTGGAAGCTGCATGAATTATCCAAAAAGTTCGTCAATAACCTCTTCTTTTGTTTTGTTCACGTGATTTGCAACATCATTCAAAATCGCAGAAAGCGTTCCGATTCGAAGAGGATTGTGATTGGGAATAGTAAGGTGATGTTCACCGTTCACGGCAGTTGTTAGCCGGATGTGACTTCCTTTCTGCCGCTCTGATTGATAGCCGTATCTTGCCAGTGCTTTTATCAGTTCCTGGGCAGATAAACTGCGCGGCATCTTCATAAGGTGATCAATTCATCTCTTACAATGTGAAGTCGGATAAGCCTAGGCGCCTTCCCTTCATCGAAATGGCATTCAACCGCCTCTTTGATGTTTGTCTTTAATTCTGTCAAGGTATCCGCTTCGGTGAAAATGCTCTCACCCAAAGATCTAGCAATGTATCCGCCTTCAATGGCTTCTTCTACCAAAAAAATAATTTCTTTCATTGTCTTAAAACTACTACAAAACGAAGAGAAGGATTACTGTTGGTCATCCACCACAAAACAATAAACTTCTTTTGGCCCGTGCACGCCAACAACAAGTGTTTTTTCTATGTCCGCGGTGCGGCTGGGACCAGTGGCAAGCGTAATGAGCGAAGGAAGATAATCGCGGTACTTGTCTTTAATGGCCTGCAACGCGTCTTTTATATCGTACACCAATTGCGAAGTATAAGCCACGCAAACGTGCACTGGCGCATAAACGCTTGGAATGCGTCCCTGATGAACGGAACTTAATACAATGCTGCCGGTTCTTGCCACCAAGGCTTCGCAACTGGTTATGGAGGCTTCGCAAGAGGCAATGTCGTTGTGCAAACTGTTTGGCCCAACGATGCCTTGAAACTTTTCCTCTTCGCAGTAAATCTTTGTCCACTGGTTTTGGTAGCAAAGTTTTTCGAAGCCTGCTTTCAACTCCGCTTCGTCTACACAAAAGACAAACTTGCCTTGCAAAGCCGAAAATTGTTCGGCAAATTCTACTACCAAATCTCCGCTTTGCGGTTGTACAGGGATGCCCGCAGTTTCTTCGGCCTGCGGAAAAGGCAATGGCGTTGGACTTGCCAACGCCATGCGTATTTTGTTTAGAATCTTACTCCTTGCTTCACTCATTTTGCGGCGGGTTGCTGGTTGGTTACGTTCGGGTCATAAGGTGGTACGCCTTCGCTGATGCCGCCTTCGGGATGTGCTTCGAGGCCATCATCCAAGGGCTTTTTTTCTTCGTACGGACGCGGGCCAATCAAAGCCTCAACATCGCTTTGAAACAACACTTCCTTATCAAGCAAAGCTTCGGCTAATTTTTCCACTTCGCCTTTCTTTTCTGTCAGCAAATTTTTTGTCCGTGTGTAAGCATCATCAATCAGAAGCCGGACTTCGTCGTCAATCATTTTGGCCGTTTCTTCCGAGTAAGGCTTTTGAAACTGGTTCTCGGCCTGCGGATCGTAATAACTGATGTTGCCCACTTTGTCACTCATGCCGTAAACCGTTACCATCGCAGTGGCAATGCGGGTAATTTGCTGAAGGTCATTTTGCGCACCGGTCGAAATCTTGCCGAAGAAAATTTCTTCCGAAGCACGTCCACCGAGTGTCATACAAATCTGATCATGCAATTGATCGGTATTGTACAGATATTGTTCTTTCGGCGTGTATTGCGCATAACCCAAAGCCGCTGTGCCACGTGGTACGATCGTTACTTTCAACAGCGGGTAAGCGTGTTCCAAAAACCAGCCGCATATTGCGTGACCAGCTTCGTGGTAAGCGATGATTTTTTTCTCTTCGGGAGAAATGATTTTGTTCTTTTTTTCCAGGCCGCCAATCACGCGGTCAACGGCGTCCTGAAAATCGCTCATGTCCACCGCGTTTTTGCCTTTTCGGGCTGCAATCAGTGCTGCTTCGTTGCACACGTTGGCAATATCAGCACCGGCAAAACCGGGTGTCTGTTCGGCCAGTTTGTGAATGTCCACTTTCTCCGAAACCTTGATGGGTTTAAGGTGAACCTTGAAGATGGCTTCGCGGCCTTTCACATCAGGTTTGTCAATGGAAATTTGACGGTCGAAACGACCGGGACGCAACAAGGCAGTATCCAATACATCGGGACGGTTTGTCGCGGCCAAAACAATGATGCCGGTATCGGTGCCGAAGCCGTCCATTTCAACCAACAACTGGTTCAGCGTGCTTTCCCGTTCGTCGTTGCTCATCATCATGTTCTTGCCGCGGGCACGGCCAATGGCATCAATCTCATCAATAAAAATTACGCAAGGTGCTTTTTCTCTTGCTTGTTTAAAAAGGTCTCGAACACGGCTTGCACCCACGCCTACAAACATCTCCACAAAGTCCGATCCGCTAAGGCTGAAGAAAGGCACTTGCGCTTCGCCGGCCATTGCTTTTGCCAGCAGGGTTTTGCCCGTTCCGGGAGGGCCAACAAGCAGTGCGCCTTTCGGGATTTTTCCACCCAGCGACGTGTATTTTTTTGGATTGCGAAGGAAGTCCACGATCTCCATTACTTCCACTTTCGCCTCGTCTAACCCGGCTACGTCGGCAAAGGTGATGTTCACTTTCGTGCCTTTGTCAAACAGGGTTGCTTTCGATTTACCGATGTTGAAAATGCCGCCCGGCCCGCCGCCGCCGGCAGCGCCACCGCTCATTTTGCGCATGAGCAAAATCCAAATGCCGATGAGCAACAAGAAAGGAAGAATTGTTTGCAGAATCGGGGTAAACCAGTTGCTTTCCGTATCGGCATCGCCTACGTCGGCAACGCTGGGATGATTCTTGTAAAAGTCCCGCATGTCATCGTTAAAGGACTCAACCGATCCTATTTTGAAGTAAGCATGAGGACCGTCCGCGTTAGCGGAAACGTTTTTGCCCAACAGATCGCTGTATTTACCGAGACTGGTTTTCTTGACGGTTACTTTTACGATGTTGCGGTTGGAGATGACAACGTATTGCTGGAGGTCATTGGCCGCAAGCATTTGCTCAAAATTGGCCTTTGTAATTTGTTTCGAAGCCGGTGAAAACGGACCGTTGAACAATTGCAACCCGATGAGCACGGCAAAGATGATGGCGTAAACCCAATAGAAAGAAAACCGTGGCCCTTTGCGGGGTGTGTTATTATCTCCTTCCCCGCCGTTCTTGTTAAACCGCGGCAACCGTGCTTTTTTATCGTTCTTATTATAAGGTTCCTGTGCCATTTTTTCTTTTTAAAATGAAAGCTGCAAGTAATGGAATTTTAGTTATCGTGACGTATCTATTTTAGAGATTAACAAAACGGCGCTTCAGCCGTTGTGCTCCTCCAGCGGCGCGTCGCTCCACATTTCTTCCAGCTTGTAAAACTTGCGGGTTTCACCGGTCATAATGTGCACCACAACGTTTACATAGTCAATCAAAACCCATTGCAGGTTTTGCTTGCCTTCGTGCCGGTAAGGAATTTCGCCGCATTTCTTCTTTACTTCTTCTTCTACAAAATCGGAAATCGCCCTGATTTGCGGTTGGTTGTTGGCTTCGCAAATGATAAAGAAGTCGGCAACCGCTTCGGGTATTTTGCGCAGGTCAAGCGAGACAATGTTCTCGCCTTTTTTTTCCTGGATAGCCTTGATAATGGTTTTGTAAATCTTGGAGGCTTTGGTGAGCCGGGCGGGAGATTTCTTCCGTTTCGCCAATACGTCTAATGGTTGTTCCAACTACTTCAAAAATTTTTGTTTTTCAAATTGTTTTTTCGATTCCGACAAGGTAGTTCAAGAGTGCTTTTCTTTGCCAAAAATAAATGATAATTGGCGGCAACATTTTCATTGGGTGAACCCTTTATAGAACTACAGCAGGTTGAAAGCACCAACAACTATGCCACCGGAGCCGTTCATGCAGGGTTGGCACAGCACGGCATGGTTGTGTTTACGCACCACCAAACAAAGGGCAAGGGACAACGCAACCGTACGTGGCAAAGCGAGGCCGGAAAAAACATTGCGATGAGCCTTGTTTTACAACCGCCAGACCTGGCTCTGTCGCAGGCGTTTCTGCTCAGTATGGCAACAGCCTTGGGTCTGCGGGATTTTTTTGCAGCCTATGCAGGCGATGAAACAAAAGTTAAATGGCCCAACGATCTTTATTGGCGTGACAGAAAGGCAGCGGGCATTCTTATTGAGAACGTCGTGCAAAGCAGCGAGTGGAAGGCAGCCATCATCGGCATTGGCATTAACATTAACCAGACGGCGTTTGGTACTTTTACAAACAAAGCGGTTTCGCTAAAGCAAATTACAGGAATAGAATACGAACCGCTTTTATTGGCCAAGGCCTTGTGTACACACTTGTCGAAAGCCTATGAGGTTCTTCAAAAGCTGCCTTCGGAAATTATCGAGGAGTATAAAAATCATCTCTACAAATTGAACGAAACCGTGCGCCTAAAAAAAGGCAGCCGCGTGTTTGATGCCGTGGTGAAAGACGTAACGGCTTTGGGCGAGATAGTGGTTCAACACGCCGTGGAAGAGCGGTTTGCCGTGGGTGAGGTGGAGTGGGTTTTTCAATAAGCCACAAGCAATTGGCAATAAGCAAAAGAGTGTCTTGCCGTTTTTAAAGATTGCCTGTTGTTTATTGTCCGTTGCCCATTGCCTTTACAATCTCCTCTGCATGGGCCTTGTTCTTTGGCCGCAGAAATACTTTTTTGATGATGCCTTTTTCGTCAATGACAAAAGTGGTACGGTGAAGGCCCATGTACTCTCGGCCATATAAATTCTTCATTCCCCACACGCCGTATTTTTCAATGATCTTGTGCTGCGGATCGGCAAGTAAGGTAAAAGGCAGGCCAAATTTCTCGCGAAACTTTTTGTGTTTCTTCTCATCGTCGGGGCTGATGCCGATGACGTTGAAACCGTTCTTCAAAAGCAAGCCGTAATTGTCGCGCAGGTTACAGGCTTGTACCGTGCAGGTCGGCGTGTCGTCTTCGGGATAGAAATACAACACGACTTTTTGGCCTTTTAAATCGGCCAGAGATACTTTGTTTCCGTCCTGGTCAACGCCGGTAAATGCCGGTGCTTTTTGTCCTTCCTGTAAATGAGTTGCCATACGGTAATTTGAGATTTGAAATTTATAGTTTAAGATCGTTCATGCTTGAGTTAATCCTCATCTTTCTCTCATCTCCTTACTTTCCAAACTTTTTCCTTCACGTTGCCGGCTTCGTCTTCAACGATCATTTTTAATTCGTGTTCGCCTGCAGGGAAATGCTCATCGAATGTATAAATCCACGATCGCCCTTTATCGTTTGTAAAACGTAGCCATTTGCCGTCCACCTCACCGCGAAAACGTTTGATTGAATTAAAGTTATCGGTTGGTGTGAAGACGATCCGCTTTGCTTTGGATAAATCTGCGGCCACGCCGTTTACGTTCGGCGGTACATTGTCAACGAAAGCTTGATAGGTGCCAAACTGCCGGAACTTCGCCATGAGCCATCCCTTTTGCCAAATGGTTTTCTCCACAACCGTTTTGCTGCCCGAAATATTCTTTATTACAATTCTATCTTTCCACTCATCCGCAATGCCTACCAAAGGTTTAATGCGTACCGTAACTGAATCGTGTGCGGGAATGCTTGCGCTAAAAAACGTGTACAGAGAAGAAACAGCGTTCGCAACGCCGTTGTTTGCGGCCGCGAACGAAATATTCACGGCATCGTACATCGTCTTTTCCGTTGTCACAACCTGAAAATTCTCCCGCTCAAACACGTTTACGTCATTGGGCAAAAAATGTTCAGCATTGCTTAAAGAAGACAAAGCGCTTAACGAGCCTTCGTACTGAAGACCAAATGGAATGCGTGTTGTGTTTCCGTTCGCATCTTTCACTTCGATTAGTACTGCATGAACGTTGTTATCGGTTAGATGAACAATGCCGTCGCCACCGTAAGTATTGTACGCAACTTCCGTTGCACCGGGCAATGGCGTAATGTGCTGCAAGTGTCCGCCGCCTCTTGCCTGGTAAGGATAATCGAGTTGCGCGTTGATGTACCGCGTTTCGTCGTAACCAATATTGTTTAACGTGAAGGAGGAAACCGGATGTTCGTCCACGTAAACTTTTGCCGAATAAATTCCGTTCGGATTGTTTGAACCGCTGAACCGGTCAAATGCGCCAACGGCAAAACTCACGTTGGCCGAACTTAGTTTGAGCGTATTGTTTCGTACTCCCGCAACGCTTATAATTCGCGGCGTTTGCATGTACGTACTTTTGGTTCTATCATAGATTGCAATTCTTGTTACCGTCGGCGGCACGGCATCGGCAATGGGAAAACCAAAAAGAAGCGGGTTCAGAACTTTGTCGGTCTTCGTGTCGCGAATTTCAAAATGCACGTGCGGCCCTGCGGAACCGCCGGTGCTGCCGCTCAAGGCAATGAAATCGTTCTTTTTTACGGGAAATTCATCGGGGTCAAATTCCAGGTTAATTTGCCACGACTCTTGTTTGTATTGCTCTTCTTTTACTCTTTGCTGCAAGGCCGGGAAGAACGCATTAAGATGCGCATAGAGCGTGGTAAAGCCATTGGGGTGATTAATATAAATTGCCTGGCCAAAGCCGCCGGGTTCAACAACGATTCTTGCAATGTAGCCATCGGCGGCGGCGTAAACGGGAAGGTTTACCCTTTGCTGTGTACGCACATCCAGTCCCATGTGCCAGTGGGCTGGCCGAATTTCACCAAAGTTAGCCACCAGCGCCATGGGTATATTAAGCGGGCTTCTGAAATAGTTCTTCGGATAATCCTGCGCCCCCAAACCTTGTTGCAACAGTACCAGGAAAAATAAATTGCGTAATCTTTTGTACATCCCTCTCCTTTTTTCAAGACTGGCAGTTGTGTACCTGTCGGCCCTTCCGTTTAAATAGCGGGCACAAAATTGGTAGTGCATCTTCTCTCAACAAAAACTTTTTTGTATGAACGTAAACAACAAACATTGGGCGACCTTTTTACTGGGCGCAGCCGCGGCCTTTGGCGCTTACAAATACATGAACATGACGGACGAGGAAAAAGAAAAACTCGGCGCCTCCTTAAAAGAAAAAGCAAACAAGCTGAAAGACCAGGCCACGGCCGCCGAAGACCGTGCCATGGATTATTTTAACGAACTGAAAGACAAAGGCACTGACACTTTTAAAGAGCACATGCCCAAAGTGGAAGAGTTCTTCAACAATCTTTTTGGCGGTACAAAAACGGGTGCAAAAGCACCGGCCGACGAGGCAACAGCAGCATCGTGAGCCAATTATTTTTTCACAATAAAACGTTAGAATCATGGCAAGAAAACCAGGTTTAGGATCATTGCTTTTGGCCGGAGCGGCTGCTTATGGCTTGTACAAGGTTTCGAAAATGAGCGCAGAGGAGCGTAGCGATTTGTTGAACAAGGGCAAAAAACTCGTTAACGATAATCTGGGCGAACTGAAGAACGCTTTCGGACGAAACGGCTCTTCGCCCAACGCACGAGAAGACGTTTATGCCGGCGACGTAAACTACGGCGGATAAGCAGTTTCTCGCGTTCACAGGTTTTCCAAATAAATGAAGGTTTAAAAAGCTGCTGCGGCAGCTTTTTTCTTGCACCATTGAGCCTGAAAATTAACCCAACACCAAAACGGTTTTCTCTTAGTTTTGCACCCCGGGCAAAAGCCCGGATTTTTTTTAAATACAAGTTCCAATGTTCAATTGTTTGAGCATTCAAAATTTTTTGAACAACCACAAAACATTGAGCATTGAAACAATTGAACTTTAAACGTGGTTACTTATGCCAAAAGACAATTCCATAAAATCTGTTCTTATTATCGGTTCGGGGCCCATCATCATCGGCCAGGCTGCCGAATTTGATTATTCCGGAACGCAAGCAGCAAGAAGTTTGCGTGAAGAAGGAATCAAAGTCATTCTCATCAACAGCAATCCCGCCACCATCATGACGGACCCGATGATGGCCGACCGTGTTTACTTGTTGCCGTTGACCGTAGAAAGTCTTGAACAGATTTTACAGGAGAACGAAATAGACGCCGTGCTGCCCACCATGGGCGGACAGACAGCGCTCAACCTTGCCAAGGAAGCCGAAGACCTTGGCCTTTGGCAGCAATACAACGTGCGGCTCATTGGCGTTGACATCAAAGCCATCGACAAAGCCGAAGACCGCGAAAAGTTTCGGCAGTGGATGATACAACTTGGCGTGCCTGTGGCTCCGGCACACACAGCGAATTCCTTTTTGGAAGGAAAGGAATTTGCACAAGACATCGGCTTCCCGCTGGTGATTCGTCCGTCGTTTACGCTGGGCGGAACGGGTGGTGGTTTTGTGCACGACAAAGACGATTTGGACGAAGCGCTTAAAAGAGGTTTGGATGCCTCGCCCATTCACGAAGTGCTGGTAGAAAAAGCAGTATTGGGCTGGAAAGAATTTGAACTGGAATTGCTTCGCGATGCAAACGACAACGTTGTTATTATTTGCACCGTAGAAAATTTTGATCCGATGGGCGTGCACACCGGTGACAGCATCACCGTTGCACCCGCAATGACGCTCAGCGATACCGCATTTCAGTTGATGCGCGATACGGCCATTCGCATGATGCGTGACCTCGGCAATTTTGCCGGCGGTTGCAACGTGCAGTTTTCGCTTAATCCCGATACCGAAGAAATCATTGCCATTGAAATTAACCCGCGGGTGAGCCGCTCCTCTGCGCTTGCGTCGAAAGCTACGGGTTATCCTATTGCAAAAATTGCTGCGAAGCTTGCCATTGGTTATACATTGGATGAATTAAAGAATCCAATTGTACAAACAACCTCCGCATACTTTGAACCGGCACTTGATTACGTGATTGTAAAAATCCCTCGCTGGAATTTCGACAAGTTTAAAGGTGCCAACGACACGCTGGGACTGCAAATGAAAAGCGTGGGTGAAGTGATGGCCATCGGCCGCTCGTTCACCGAAGCGGTGCAAAAGGCCTGTCAGAGTTTGGAGAACAACGCCATTGGCCTTGGCTATTATGGCAAAAGCGGCATGAAGGCCGAAGAACTCCTGGACTACATCAAAATACCCAAATGGGACCGCATTTTTCGTTTGAAAGATTGCCTGATGCTGGGCATCTCTGTAAACACCATCGCAAAAGCCACCGGCATTGACCGCTGGTTTATTTACGAGATCCAGAAGATCGTCAACATCGAAAAAGAACTGGAGAAATACGGCATCAACGATTTACCGGTTGACTTGTTGAAACAAGCTAAAATTCACGGCTTCAGCGACGAGCAGATTGCCCGCATTTTAGGCGACGCTGAAGAAGAGGATGTTTACCAAAAACGCAAAGCCGCAGGCATCACAAGAGTTTACAAAATGGTGGATACCTGCAGCGCGGAGTTTGAAGCAAAGACACCTTACTTCTATTCAACCTTTGAAGAAGGCCACAGCAATGAAAGCAAGGTGACCGATAAAAAGAAAATCATCGTACTCGGCTCCGGGCCAAACCGCATTGGGCAAGGCATTGAGTTCGATTACTGCTGCGTGCACGGTTTGCTCGCCATTAAGGAATGCGGCTACGAAGCCATCATGGTGAACTGCAATCCGGAAACGGTTTCCACGGATTTTGACATGGCCGACAAGCTTTACTTCGAACCGGTTTATTGGGAGCATTTGTGGGAGATTATCGAGCACGAAAAGCCTGCGGGTGTAATTGTACAATTGGGTGGACAAACCGCGTTGAAGCTTGCAAAAAAACTGCACGAAAAAGGCATTCCTATCATCGGCACGTCGTACGACAACATGGACATTGCCGAAGACCGTGGCCGCTTCAGCGACATGCTGAAAGAACTTCAAATTCCTTATCCCGAATACGGCACGGCATTCAGTGTTGATGATGCCATTGAAGTAGCGAACCGCGTTGGTTATCCTGTGCTCGTTCGTCCGAGTTACGTGCTGGGCGGACAGCGCATGAGAATCGTGATTAATGATGATGAAGTGGAGAAAGCTGTGATCTCTTTATTAAAACACATTCCCGGCAACAAGATTTTGATTGACCACTTTTTGGACCGTTGCCAGGAAGCGGAGATTGACGCCATCTTCGACGGCGAAACGTTTCACGTAATGGGTGTGATGGAACACATTGAACCCGCTGGCATTCACAGCGGCGACAGCAACGCGGTTCTTCCAGCTTTCAATCTCACGCCGCTCGTTGTAACAACGATGGAGCATTATGCCGAGAAGATTGCGAGAGCCTTAAACATCAAAGGGCTCATCAACATTCAATTTGCCATCAAGGACGGAAAGGTGTATGTGATTGAAGCCAATCCGCGTGCAAGCCGCACCACGCCGTTCATTGCCAAAGCGTACGGCATTCCTTATTTAAACGTCGCTACCAAAGTGATGATGGGCGAAGCAAAACTGAAAGACTTTCACTTTGAAAAGAAGCTGCAAGGCTTTGCTATTAAAGAGCCGGTGTTCTCGTTCAACAAATTCCCGAACGTGAACAAAGAGCTTGGTCCTGAAATGAAGAGCACCGGC
This sequence comes from Flavisolibacter ginsenosidimutans, assembly GCF_007970805.1. Lineage (GTDB taxonomy): Bacteria > Bacteroidota > Bacteroidia > Chitinophagales > Chitinophagaceae > Flavisolibacter > Flavisolibacter ginsenosidimutans. Next base: position 3,146,688 of record NZ_CP042433.1, read on the forward strand.
GAAGCCATTCGTTTCATCAAAGATTTGCGTGATCCTTACTTCCGGCAGTTGTATAAAGACAGGAGCATGTACCTAAGTAAGTAATCCGTCTGAACCACGATTTGGGTAGATTTCGAGGATTAACAAGAAATAGAAACAGTCTGATAACACAAGAGTCGTTCGCTGATGAACGACTCTTTTTCTTTCCAATAAATCCTTTTCATCTACCCAAATTGTGGTTCAGAAATTACTCTCTGTTCTTTGAGTCAATGATGATCGTTACCGGCCCATCGTTTAGCAGTTCTACTTTCATATCTGCGCCGAAGATTCCGGTTTGGATTTTCTTGCCCATGTCTTTTTCCAGTTGCGCAATCATCTTCTCATACACCGGAATGGCGAAGTCAGGTTTGCTGGCGCGAATGTAGCTTGGACGATTTCCCTTTTTTGTTGACGCATGCAAAGTGAATTGACTCACCAACAAAATCCCTCCACCAATATCCAACAGCGATTTGTTCATCACGCCGTTTTCATCGTTGAAGATGCGCAGGCTTACAATTTTATTACTCAACCATTGAATGTCTTCGTCGGTGTCAGCATCTTCAATACCCAATAAAACCAGCAAGCCAGCGCCGATGCTGCCAATAACTTTTTCATCAACCGTTACACTTGCTTTTGTCACCCGTTGAATAACTACACGCATAAAATCAAAAGTAGAAATTCAAAAGTCAAAAAAAGGAAGGCACAATTTTTACCTTTGACTTTTGTCTTATCATGAATTTGGCTTCCGAAATAAAATTGCAAACCACCCGCAGCGGCGGCAAGGGCGGACAAAACGTAAACAAAGTAGAAACGGCCGTCATCGCGTATTTAAACATTGCCGCATCGCAGTTTCTTTCCGATGAGCAAAAAGCAATTGTTCTACAAAAGCTCTCCAACCGCATCAACGCCGAGGGAGAACTGGTGGTAAAGTCGCAAACGTTTCGCACACAATTAGAGAACAAGGAAGAAGCAATTCGCAAAATCAACGAGCTGATTGAAGGCGCACTGAAAAAGAAAAAACTGCGCATTGCCACCAAGCCATCAAAAGTGGCAAAAGAAAAACGCATCGAAAGCAAAAAGCGAACGTCGGAAACAAAACAGGGCCGCAAAAAGTTTCGTCCCAGAGACTTTTAACACCCGGCCTTTTGAATTGTTTTTACTTTAGAGCAAACAATTTCCGGTGAAATCCAAAGCCGTTATCTTTCTTCTTGTTCTTTTTGTAACCGCTGCTTCTCTGCTGATGAACGGTTGCCGCAAAACAGGCCTGAACATCACTCCCATCGCGTTTACGGTTCCTTCCGGTTTTCCGCAACCGCAATACAATTTTGGTTCAAACCCTTTGACCGAAGAAGGCTTTCAGTTGGGCAAAAAATTGTTCTTCGACGGACGGCTTTCGCTTGACAGCGCTTTTCCCTGCTCCTCCTGTCATCAACCGGTTGCGGCTTTCACAACGTTTGAGCACGACCGCAGCCACGGCTACAACCATTCGCACACGCTGCGCAATGCACCGGGTTTATTTAACATAGCTTGGCTTTCGGAATACAACCAGGACGGCAGCGCCAAAACACTGGATGAGGTTTATCGCGGCCACATCACCAACGCACACGAGATGGCAGAAAACGTTCCGGAAGTTTTAAGCAGATTAACGGCCGATGCCGCGTACAAACAGATGTTCAAGGCTGCTTTTGGCGATGAAAAGATCACGGAAGACCGGATGTACAAAGCACTTTCGCAATTTGTACTCAGCCTTGTGTCGGCCGATTCAAAATACGACAAGGTCAAACGTGGCGAAGCGAATTTTGATGCGCAGGAGCAACAAGGCTACACCGTGTTTCAAAGTAAATGCGCCGCCTGTCACAAAGAACCGATGTTTACCGATTATACTTACCGCAACAACGGCTTGGCAATTGATTCTTCGCTGAACGATCACGGCCGCATGAGAGTGACAGGAAACGGAAACGATGATTTAAAATTTCGCGTGCCCTCGTTGCGCAACTGCGATCTTACTTCCTATTACGGCCACGACGGACGCTACAGTTTCTTTCGCATCATGATTCAACATTACCGCGACGGCGCAATTGTAAAAAGCCCAACCCTGGATCCGCTGCTCACAAACGGCCTTTCCATCAACGCCACCGAAGAAGACGCACTGGTGGCCTTTATCCGCACTTTGTCCGATTCAACTTTTTTAAACAATCCCCGCTTCCGCCAGTGATTGTCCTGAATGCCTTCATTCAGCCTTGTACAAGGGGTAAAATTTGCATTATGCAGTTTGCCTGAAATTCGTGTAATTCGTGTTCCAAATTCCTGTTTAACCTAAATAAAACTTACTTGAGCGGCATTAAAAAACTGGCAGGGCAGACGTTGTGGTACGGGGTTTCATCCATTGCCGCCCGCTTTATCAGTTACCTACTCACACCCTACCTTACCAACCCGGATGTTTTAAAGGAAACCGCCTACGGCGAGATGAGCATCATCTACGCCGCCATTCCGTTTCTGAACATCATTTTTACCTACGGACTGGAAACCGCTTATTTCCGTTTTTCCAAATCGAAAGAACACGAGAAAGATGTGTACAGCACGGCCATGCTTTCACTGATCGGCAGCACGGTGTTGTTTACGTCCGTATTGTTGTTGTTCCGGCAGAAACTGGCAACCTTGCTCGGCGTTGAACATCACCCGGAATACCTTACGTTAACAGCATTCATCATTGCGGCAGATGCGTTAACTACGCTGTCTTTTGCCAAACTCCGTCACGAAGGCCGTCCGCGCAAGTTTGCCATGGTTCGCATTGCGGGCATCCTGATCAACATCGGGTTCACGGTTTTCTTTTTGTCGGTTTGTCCCAAGCTGCAACAGAAAGATCCTAACAGTTTTATCGGTGCTTTGTACAACAGGAACTTTAGCGTAGGCTACATTCTGCTGGCCAACCTGCTGGCATCCCTGTTCGCTATTTTGTTATTGGCCAAAGAATTTTTTTCTTTCCGCCTGCGGTTCAACGCAAAGCTTTGGCGGGAGATCATCATCTATTCATCGCCGCTGATTCTTGCCGGCTTCGCGGGCATGATCAACGAAACCTTCGACCGTATTATGCTCAAATGGTGGTCGAGCGAACCGACGGAAAAAGCAGCCCTGATACAAGTGGCCACCTACAGCGCCTGTTACAAACTTTCCATTCTCATTACGCTGTCGGTGCAGGCCTTTCGCATGGCGGCTGAACCTTTCTTTTTTTCCGCCTCACGCGGACAGGAGCCGCAACGCATTTACGCAAGGGTGATGAAGTTTTTTGTCATTACCGTATGCTTTATGTTTTTGGCGGTGGTGCTCTTTCTCGACATCTGGAAACATTTCATCACCAACCCGGTTTACTGGAAAGGGCTCGGTGTTGTGCCGATACTTTTGTTGGCAAATATGTTCCTTGGCATTTACTATAACCTTTCCATTTGGTACAAACTCGCCAACAGAACCATTGCCGGTGCGTGGATAACGCTGATCGGCGCGGCCATCACGCTTGTTATTAATGCATTGTTCATTCCACGGTTTGGTTATTACGCTTGTGCCTGGGCTACCTTTTCTTGTTACGGCAGCATGATGGTGGTTTCGTTTGTGTGGGGACAAAAAGTTTACCGCGTGCCGTATGCGTGGAAGAAACTCGTGGCTTACCTCTTGATTGTGTTGGTGCTTTACGGGTTGTATTCGCTGTTTGCTTTGCTGCATTTAAACGAATGGGTGAACCGCGCCTTTGCAGCCGCCTTGCTTTTTGTGTGGACTTGGTTTATCGGCTTGGTGGAAGGAAAAGAATTCAGCCGTTTGCCGGTGATTGGTCGCTTCTATCAAAAGCCGCAGTTGTCCGCAGAAAAATAGCGAAAGCGTTTTTTGTACCAAGCTGCATTGCTGCTATAAAGCTTTCGTTGCGTCGCACTCTTGTGCGTTTTGTTCGCTATTGAACCTTGCATTCTTTGTTCAATTTTCGCATGAGAATCAAGTCAGAGTTGAACAAGAAGGTGCGTATATTAGCTGTTGGTGGCAATGCTATGACAAGAAACTTTATTTACACTTTTCTGGCTTTAATTTTATTGTTCAGTTGTTCAACCCATTCTTCATCGACAGAAGAAAACAAACGGGAACAAAAAATAAAGATGTCTTCAACTGTTTTAAAAATTATTCCTACAAATCCATCGTATGTGCCTGGCAAAAAACAGCAGGAAAACGCAAACTTTTTCCTAACTAAACTTTATAAGGATAAACAAATAGATTTTATAACAACGGACACGATTAAATTTATTGACCAAGGAGAAAATTTTAACAGCGTTTCTTGCAACTTGTGCGGACGAAACATAGAAATAGAAAAGTGGCAAAATGCAATGGATGAAGCTTATCAAAAGCACTTTACTAATTTAGAGTTTGTAACTCCATGCTGTCATAGAAAGACATCGTTAAACGACCTAACTTACCATTCAGCAGCAGGCTTTTCAAAATTTACAATGACAATTACAGACCCACAAGATGAAATAAAAGAAAAAGATTTAATTGAACTGCGGCAAATTGTAGGAACACCGTTAAAGATAATCTGGGCTCATTATTGACCGACAAGAAGCACATGCCACAAACAACATGTTTATGAAATTGTAGCTGAACCCTAACCATTCAACTATAAATCACTATTTTGCTTCTGCGGTTAATTGAAACTGACGCTTTTCAAATTCCACAACTTCATAAACACTTTAACGTTGGCTGCAATTTATCTTTAAAGCAAACTATTATTGAATACTTATGCGACAATTCTATTCACATGTGACATTACTCATTTGTTTATTCGCGGTAGGTTGCGGACCAAATTCCCTCAGCGGCACTTATGTTTGCGACCAGTCAAAAAAGAAAGCTGACACAACGATTCACCACAGTTCTTCTGACGAAACATATATGGATTTTACCTGCACGGTAACCGAGTTTGAATTTGCGGGAAACAGTTCGGTTGTGATGAAAATGCCAAACGGCAATGTGGCATCAAGTTACGTAATTGACAAAAACTACGTGCGAATCAAAGGAAGCGGTTCAGACATTTTGCTGAAGATTCAAGACGAAAATACGCTGACAGGAGAAGCGGTATTCGACGGGACTTACCATAAAAAATAACGCTGCACACAACATCGTGTTTATAAAATTGTGGCTGGACATTGAGCATTCAACTGCAAAACGTTGTTCGACTTTTGTCGTTAATCGATTCGAAAGTTTTCAATCGCCACAACTTCATAAACACCTTCTGCGTTAGTCCGCTTCGCTCTCTCCCTGAAACTCATCCAACTCTCGTCTCTGCTTCTTCGTCGGTCTTCCAATTTTACTCGGCCGCTTACCCGTATGAAACGAAGCCGCCTGGAATTGCAAGCGGTCTATTTCTTCAGCCGGTGTAAGGTCAATGTAATAATTGATTGCTTCGGAATACGCCACGCGGTTGTGCAACAAACCCGTTACTTTAATCACCCATTTTTTAGCTTCTGTTTTTACTTCGTATTCGTCCCCGATACTTACGTTCTTTGCTGCTTTTACCGATGTTCCGGCTTGCTTTACTTTGCCGGTATCGCAAGCCGTGGCGGCCAGTGTTCTTGTTTTAAACAAGCGTATCGACCAGAGGTATTTATCGAGGCGTAATTTCTCTTTTTGCATGGTGTTTCAATTAAGTGCTCATTCTTCATCCGCTTCAAATTTTGCCTTTGCATAATCGGCAACCTCAAACTTGTCATCTGTTTGCTCCTGCGGTTTCACGCTGAAAAGCAACCGGTAAACGATGTAGGAATGTTTGCGGTAGGTAGCCGTATTTACTTTGGTAAACAGGTAGAGGTTTTGCTTTGCGGCAACGGCTTTACCTCCTTCCTTAAGCGGCGAAAGCCCCGTTAATCTGGAAAGGTAATAGGCGATGTGAACGAGAATCTCTTTTTCAAAATTTCCTTTCACCGCAACGTTGGACGTGGTGCCGTCTTCGTAAACATTAAAACTGATTTGCGCATTGTAGGCCTTTAATCTTTCAACGGGAAAAAGATCCGATTGCTTCGGAAATTTGGGATCGTCGGTTTGGATGCAATAGCCAACCAGCCACGCATCTTTATTCAGTTTGGCCGACCGAAAAGAGCCGCCGTGCCAAAAGAGGGTGGAATCAGCCCAGTTAAAGTAGCCAACAGCGGTTGCGCAAAGGGTAAGATAATCCGCCACGTTTGCTTCAAACTTCTTTGCTCCCGACGCAAACACCGGCACATCGCCGTGTTGCAAAAAGGCCGTTAATTGCGGGGCATGTGTACCGGAAACGTAATCGCCAAACACCGGATCGTGTGTGAAGGCTTCCGTTTGCAACAGTTTGGTTATGCTTAACGCAACGATAAAAGCCGGTTGTCGCAATTGATTGCCGCCTCCTACGTAGCCAAACGTGCCACTACGGAATGTGCCGTCTTCGTACAATTCAATTGCCACCGTTCGCCAGTTGTCGCCTAGAAAAGCATCATAGGTCCAGGCACCCATTCGTTTACCTCCCTCACACTGTCCTTTAACCATATAGTCATTTGCAACGGGAAAAACATCGGGGTAATCAAGCAGCTTAAAAGCAAACTGCCCGGTTCCGTTTTTTAACAACGTGTCACCTCCAGGATTTTTAATAAACAAAGGCGTGAAGGTTTGATTGTTTTGACAAGCCAGTTGAAAATAAAGTTCACCCTTCGCATCGTAGTACGACCAGGTGCCTTTCATGGTGTCGTTTACAAAGCTGCCCTGCTTCTTTATTTTCCCGTTGGGATGATAAAACGTGAACGCACCGTTTTTGCTTCCGTCTGAAGAATAACGGCCGCTCATCTCCAAACCTCCATCGATGTAGAAGTCTTTCACATCGTTCGCAAAATGCCACCGCTGTCCAAGCTGCAATTCACCTAAACGATAATAACGGGCAACGGGCTTTTCGCAAATGCGCCAGTAGTTGTCGTAGTAGATGGTGTCTTTAACGGATTGCGCTTGTGTAGTTGATGAAAAGACGAGCAAAAGCAAAGTGAAGACTACAGTACGCAGATCGTGGCGAAAACAGAAAATTGAAAGACATTGTCGCTTCTCGTACCGTTCTTCATTTTGGTGTGTCATCGGTTGTGTTTCTGTTCTAAATTAGAGAAAAGTTTTGCGATGAGAACCTTGCTGCTTTTGTTAATTTGTTGCTTTGCCATAACCTTCGCTCAAGCCCAAAACTTGTCGCCACGAGTGATACAAATTCAACCCGGAACATCCGTTGAATTTAAAAAGGATAAGTACTTTATCAAGCCTTTAAACGACTCAGGCATTGTACTTAACGTGCTTTCGTTTCCGCAAAGCAAGAAAGCCGGTGTTTACCGCTTGCGGCAAGATAACATGCCTTGCCTCGTTCCCAATACGAAAGATTTGGTTATGATGCCGAATGGTTTCAAGGGCGAAATAAAAGTTCCGTTCGTTCCGGCAAAGCCGCAGATTCCCAACCCGGTTCAGTCTTATTCTTACAAGCCCAATCTCACGAAATAGCAACGCCATTTGCTTAATGTAAAAAGGACACGCCGCGGCGTGTCCCTACAAATGCTGTCTCTACATTATATTTCAGCTCTCCACTGCAAAAAACTTGTGGAAGTAAGGAATGGTTTCAATGCCTTTGTAATAGTTCTCGAGGTTGTATTTTTCGTTGGGCGAATGCAGGTTGTCGTTATCCAACCCAAAGCCCATGAAGATGATCTTCGTTCCCAGTTCTTTTTCCAGAATTGAACAAATGGGGATAGAACCGCCACCGCGAACGGGAACAGGCTCTTTGCCAAAGGTTGTTTGAATGGCTTTCGCTGCGGCCCGATAACCCTTGCTGTCAATCGGCGTCATGTAAGGTTCGCCGCCGTGATGCAATTCGGCTTTTACCGTTACGCCTTCGGGTGCGTTCTGTTCAAAATAATCAATCAACAGCTTTGATATTTTATCTGATGATTGGTTGGGCACCAATCGTGCGGAAACTTTTGCATACGCTTTTGAAGGCAACACGGTCTTTGCGCCTTCGCCGGTATAGCCGCCCCAAATGCCGTTCGCTTCCACGGTTGGCCGAATGCCTGTTCTTTCATTTGTCGTGAAGCCTTTTTCGCCCCAGACTTCTTTTATGCCCAATTCGTCTTTGTATTCCTTTTCGTCAAACGGTGCACGGGCCATGAGTTCTCTTTCTTCTTTTGTTGCTTCCACCACGTCATCATAAAAACCCGGAATGGTAACGTGATTGTTTTCGTCGTGAATGTCCGCAATCATTTTACAAAGAAGCGTGATAGGATTAGCCACCGCCCCGCCGTAGGTACCGCTGTGCAGATCGCGGTTGGCGCCGGTGACTTCAACTTGTATGTACGATAGGCCGCGAACGCCGATATCAAGTGAAGGATTTTCCATGCTGATCATCGAACTGTCACTAATTAAAATCACATCGGCTTTCAGCATGTCTTTGTGTTCGCGAACAAAGCTGCCAAGGTTGGGCGAGCCTACTTCTTCTTCGCCTTCAATTAAGAATTTAATGTTGGTATCAAGGTCTCCGGTTTTTACCATTGTTTCCAGCGCTTTTACGTGCATGTAAAACTGGCCTTTGTCGTCGGCGCTACCGCGTGCATAAACTTTACCTTCTTTGATAACGGGTTCAAAAGGCCCGCTGTGCCAGAGTTCCAGCGGGTCAGCCGGCTGCACGTCGTAGTGGCCGTAAACCAAAACCGTGGGCTTCGATGCATCAACAATTTTTTCGCCGTACACAACGGGATGCCCTGCCGTTTCCATGACTTCGGCTTTGTCGCAACCCGAATCAAGCAAACGTTGCTTCACCAGTTCGGCGCATTTGCGCATGTCGTCTTTGTGTTCGCTTTTGGCGCTAACAGAAGGAATGCGCAAAAGCTCCAGCATCTCGTCCAAAAATCGTTGCTCGTTTTGTTTTTGATAGTCTTTCCACGCTGTGTGCATAAGGTTTTGTTTGAGGCAGTAAAATTAAGGAGAAGGAGGATTGAGGACGTTGCGCACAACGGCTACTATGCGTTTAGCTTTGCAAAGCGACAAGCTTTAACGGAACATATTTTAAATTCAACCGCATGGAAATCGGAATCTGCACCTTTGCCGATGTTGGCACGCATCCCATCACAAAAGAAACCGTTACGCCGCATCAACGTCTGCGCAACCTGATGGAAGAGATACAACTTGCCGATGAATTGGGCCTTGATGTTTTTGCCGTGGGCGAACATCACCGTTCCGATTACGCAATCTCCTCACCCGCTGTTGTTCTTGCTGCCGCAGCCGAACGAACAAAGGCCATCAAGCTTTCCAGCGGCGTGACGGTGTTGAGTTCCGATGATCCCGTTCGTGTGTTTCAACAATTTTCAACCGTTGATCTCTTGTCTAACGGCCGTGCGGAAATCATGGCCGGCCGCGGTTCCTTCATTGAATCCTTTCCCTTGTTTGGTTACAAGCTGGAAGATTACGACGAACTTTTTTCGGAGAAGTTGGAAATGCTTGTGCGGATAAACGAAAGCGAAAAAATTACCTGGCAAGGCAAGCACACGCAAACCATCAACGATCGTGGCGTGTACCCGCGGCCTTCTCAAAACAAGTTGCCGGTTTGGGTGGCCGTTGGCGGCACGCCGGAGTCAGTGGTTCGTGCGGCACAATACGGTTTACCCATGATGCTGGCCATTATTGGCGGCATGCCTGCACGCTTTGCGCCGTACGCAAAACTCTACCGCGACGTTTATGCAAAAGCAGGGCACAACGCAAACGGTTTGCAACTCGGCATTAACTCACATACGTACATTGCCGACACTTCGCAACAAGCCCGTGACGAATTTTATCCGCCTTATTCAGAAGTGATGACACGCATTGGCAAAGAACGCGGCTGGCCCGGCATGAGCCGCGGACAGTTTGATGCATCAACCGAACGAGAAGGCGCTTTGCTTGTGGGCAGCCCGCAACAAGTGATTGATAAAATTCTCTACGAGCACGAATTGTTTGGCCACACACGTTTTCTTGCGCAAATGAGCATTGGTGCGCTGCCGCACGGCCAGGCCTTGCGCAGCATCGAATTGTTGGGAACCAAAGTAGCGCCAGAGGTAAAGAAAGCGCTGGCTACAAAGAGTGCGGAACAAGGCTAAACTTTCTTGTCGTTATAAAATAAATTCTGTAACTCTATATAAAATTTATTTTATGCCTGAAACCTCTGCGACGCCTGTTATTCCCGTTAACAAAATTCCACAGGCTTATCAATGGCTTGCCAAAGAACCCGGGCCAAAGATGCTGCTCGAAGCACTGAGCCATTTTGGTGAATTGGAAGCAAAAGGCCCCGACAACAATCCTGACATCACGGGTTGGGCAAAAGAAATTGGCGGCTCTGTGGCCGATGTGTACAAGGCCGATGAAATTCCCTGGTGTGGCCTGTTCATGGCCATTTGCGCCAAACGCGCCGGCTACGATTTACCGAAAGATCCCCTCTGGGCACTCAACTGGAGCACCTTCGGCACAAGCCAGCCCACCGCCATGCTGGGCGATGTACTCACCTTCATTCGCAAAACAAACACCGGTGCGAAAGCAGGCCACGTAAGCATGTACGTAGGCGAAGACGAAGCGGCGTATCACGTCTTGGGCGGTAATCAAAGCGACTGCGTTTGCATTACCCGCATTGACAAAAGCCGTTTGTATGCAATCAGAAGAGCGGCGTTTAAAATTGGCCAACCGGCCAACGTAAGGCAAGTCTTTTTAAATGCCACAGGCAAGCTTTCCAACAACGAAGCATAACAAAAAGGAGGCGCTGTGTGCGGCCTCCTTTTTCTTTTCTTTATTCTAATATTATTTTCTCTCTTATTTGAAACGATGCCGGTATCGGCGCGGCAATCCAAAGCCTTTACTGCTTTGTTCTTCTTCCAGTACGATTGCGTCAAGTTCGTCAATCCTGGTTTTCGTCTTTCTCCTTTCGGAAAGCGTTGTGCTTCTTTTAAAAAGCCCGTCAAACACAAAAAGATACCGGGTAGCACAAAAGCAAAAGCCAACAATTTTCCGTTGAAAACATCTTGTCGAAAAAGAAGACAGACACCGGCAGCTATCGCAGCCAAGCCGCCTGCTGTGCACAGATTTTTCAGATACAATTTTCTATTTAAGCAGTCAAGCTTTATTTGCAAAAGCAACTGTTCTTGTTTTAAGGCAATGATTTTTTCGTTGAGCATTTTGCTTGTTTAGAAAATGATCTGCACTTGTTTTGCGCCAACGGTTAACGGGTAAAGATGAATTGAAAAAGTTCGAAGCTCCGAATTGTGGTGCAAACCCTTGCGGCTAAGATTTTCTGAAGAAGAAAAAGGCAAGCCACAACAGCACAAGACAAACTACGATTGTCAAAACGATGAACGGCACCGGCCTGCGGCGCTTGGATGGCTCCGTAACTTGCCCGCGAATGAGATACATGGAAAAATTGTCTCTTGTTGCTCCTTCGCAAAAGCTGAGAAAGGATTTGGCTTTGTCTTTTTCATTTTTATTCGTCAGTATCTCGCCAATCAAGCCGTCGTTGATTTGCTCCAGCAAGCCGTCGGTGCAGAGCAGGAGGTAATCACCCGTTACGAAATTCTTTATTTCGTGATAGTCAACAACGTTGTTATAGTTTAACGCGTTCAGGCTTCGGGTGATGATGTTTCGTTGCGGATGCCGCCGCGCTTCTTCTTCCGTTAACTCTCCCTGGCTTACCAATTCACTCACCAGCGAGTGATCTTTACTCTTCCAAAGGATGTCGCCGTTGCGAACGTGGTGAATCCGTGTGTCGCCGCACCATGCGGCCGTTACAGAAGCTTCGCCCAAAAGCACCAGTGCAAGCGTTGTGCTCATGCGTTTTGCATCGGCATCGGTTTGCACGTAGGCCGCCAATTTTTCGTTTGCGTGATACACGGCATTTTGTATGACGCCTTTCTCGCGGCCATTAAGCGGTGCTTGCTTTTTGATGTATTCCTGAATGGAAAGGCAGGCAATTTGGCTGGCCACCTCGCCTTTTTTTTCGCCGCCCACACCATCGCAAACAATAAAGAGTTTGTCGCTTAACGAGGCGGTTCCCTTCCGCGGCGAAACAAAATCTTCGTTGTTGGTGCGGCCACCCAATTCGTTCAGGCAAAATATTTCCGTAGCTGAAATCAAGGGGAAAATTTATCGCGTTAGTCGGTGTCTGTTACCAATCGAAAACCCACAGCATTCGGTTTATCATCGGGACGGGCTGTGCTGCGTGCTGCGATGCGCAATTCTTCTTCTTTGCTTTTGTACGAACCGCCTTTGAAAACTTTTTTATCACCGCCATCGGCGCACCATTCAGCTACATTGCCCAATAAATCATACAGGCCGGCAAGCGGTTGTTTTTCGCCAACCTTGTGTGCAGTTCTTTGCTCAAACCAAGCCGATGAACCGGCGGCAGTTTTAAATATTTGATCATTAATCGCCGGTTCGGATGACCAGCCTTTTGCTTCGGTGATGCATTTTTTTGCGGTGTATTCCCACTCCATTTCTGTCGGCAGACGAAATTTTTTGCCGCTTGCTTTGTTCAGCTTTTGGATGAAAGAATTTACTTCATTCCAGCTTACGCCTTCCACCGGACAGTCGGTGCAATTTTTTTGAGAATTGCTGTTCATGCCCATAACCGCCTGCCATTGCCGTTGGGTTACTTCGTATTTGCCCACGTACAGCGAACGCACGGTGACAACCTGCGGCGTGGCCGTTTTTTGTCCGCTTTTAACGGTTGTGGTAAAGCTGCCGCCTTGTATTAAAACCATGCTGTCGAAAAGCTCTTTTGCAACGGCTTTTAGTTGTGCATCCTGATCGCTTGAAGCCGTATGACTTACCGTCGTCATTGCCGTGGACGGATAAGCGTTCATGATAGCCTGGAAATCGTTTTTAAAACTTATTGAGAAAACCGAATCTTTCTGTTTTGCCATCTCGGATGTAAGGCGGAAATAACGCTCCTGGGTTTCGCCGGTGGAGTCGGCTTCTTCAAAAGAAAGCTTGTGCACGCCAACGGGCAGCTTAATGCTTTCGAGTTTGTTCGCCATAATTTTATCGCCGCGCTTTTTATCGTCCACCGTTAAATAAAAATCGTGGTCTGCTTTGAACGATAAAAGCACAGCCGCCGGTACGGACATTACAGTTTTCTTTTGGGCTTTTCCTTTTTTCAATCCTCCGTCCTCATCACGTACCGGCACTTGGGCAAAACATTCAAAGCCCACAAGAAACAAAAACAGCGACAGTATCAATTGCTTTTTCATGTTTTAAACTATAAGGGCTAAAAATTAGTTTGTTGTTTTACAAACGCGGAAACCAATGTTGCCTCCGGTTTGGTCTTCACTGTAACCTATATGATCGGTGCAGCGAGCAAAACTTTTCGGCATTCCCCAGGCACCGCCACGAAGAACCTTTCTCTGATCCTTTAGTGGTTCTGCAGGCCCTTGCGGATTTTCCTTAGGGCTGGATTTGTAGTATTCTTTGTCGTACCAATCGCTGCACCATTCGGCCACATTGCCGCTCATGTCGTATAGGCCGAGAGCATTGGCGGCCTTGGTTCCGATGGGATGAAGATTTTTGCCGGCGTTTTGATCGTACCAAGCCACGCTGTCAACGTTGTTACCGCCGCTGTATAAAAAACGGCTCGAACTGTCGCCGCCTCTTGCGGCAAACTCCCATTCCGCTTCAGTAGGAAGGCGGAAAGCGTTTCCTGTTTTTTTAGATAACCACCGGCAGTATTCAGTTGCGTCCGACCAACTCACGTGCACAACCGGAAGGTTCTTCGTGTTTGAATCCAATAAATTTCCATAAACGTCATAGCGCCAGTTGACTTGTGGCTTGTAAGGCCATTTGCCGTTAACGAATACCTGGCTTTTGCCGTTATTTTCCGCTGTGGTTACGTATTTGGTTTCGTTTATGAACTGCCTGAACTGATCTACCGTTACTTCGTATTTGCCCATGGCAAAGGGATTCAGACTTACAGGATGCGCAACCGTAGCGCTTCCGGCCTTCGCGTTTTCATCGCCCATCATAAACGTTCCGCCGGCTACCGGTTCTGTTTGAGGCGGTGCAAAGAAAGACGCTGAGGAGGGCACCAGTTTCGGTGGCTTGACCTCTTCCTTCTTTGCCACTGTGTTAGCGGATGATGATTTCAACAAAACAAAGGCAACAAAAGCACCTACCAACAGAATGGCCGCGAGCAAGAGCAAGGTGGTCTTTCTCCTTCTTCTCTCCGCCTCTTTTCTCCGCTTGCTTTCCGTTAACGCTTTCGTCCATAAACGGTCGTAGCCGTTTTCCTCTTTGGGCAGCGGCTTAATTGTGTTCTTGTTGAGAACTTGCGTGGCCTGTTCAACTTCCACTTCCGGTTCAGCTATCAATATCCGCGATTCTTCTGCAACGGGCAGTGGCTGGGGAAGCACTTGCGTCACTTCTTCGGTGCTGCTAACGGGTTGCAAAACCTGCGTTTCGTTTGAAGAAAAATCCTCTGTTGTTTCAAACGTTTGTGGTTCCTCTTCCTTTGGTTCGTGCAAATCCAGCATCTGCGTTTCTTCAGCCCGCAGGCTTTCGGCTAATTGTTCCGGCGGTTGCTCTTCTTTTGTCTCGTGAGATTCGTTTACAAGGTTCAGCACTTCCGTTACATCGGTAGTAATGGGAAGAGGCGGTGTAAGCACTTGCGTTTCGGTGATTGAAATTTTTCCCGAGTCGGTTTGGGAATAAACCGGAATGGGTCCCGAAGGAAGGCCACCCTCCTGAAACAAGGGTATTAACTCAAGCGCATTCTGCACCCGTTCGGCTGCGTTTTTTACAAGACAACGGCTCACGATCTCGCGGTATTTCTGCGGAAGGCTTTCGGCTTTTTCAAGCGGCATGTCGCTTAAGATGTTTGCCATCACCTGCTCCGCGCTAATGCCCGAACTGCGGCTACCGAACAAAGACTGGCGGCAAATGGATTCGTACACCAACAATCCAAAGCTCCACAGGTCAAGATTGGTGGTGATGCGGCCGTTGATGCCGTATTTTTTGGGATTGAATTGTTCGGGCGCCATGTATTCTATGGTGCCGAGCAAGGCACTTGAGTTAGCATCGTCGCCGGAGTCAATGAGCTTGCTGATGCCGAAGTCGGTGATCTTGCCTACCGGCTCATCGTCCACCATCTTAATTAAAATGTTTTGTGGCTTCAGATCACGATGCGCCATGCCGTGTTTGTGCAGGTAAGCCAGCCCTTTCAGCACATCAATCAGAAGCTTGTCGGTGGATTCGGGGTGTTTCTTAATGTATGATTTAAAATCGCCGGCATCAATATATTCCATGATGCCCACTTCCATTTGCTCGGTTTCATCCAGCACGTTTTTGTAATTGAGCAGGGCAACGTCGTAATATTTACACAGGTTTGGATGTTCGAAACGGATGACCTTTTTTATTTCGTTCAGGATTTGATACTTGTCCGCGGTTTTGGCTGTAAAGAATTTCAAGGCCACAACACGCTCCAACAAAATGTCGTTAGCCTTGTACACTTTTGAGAAGCCACCCTTTCCCAACAGGTCCTTTTTCGGATCAAATTCGTATCGTGTTTGAAAATCCATTTGCTACTATTTTAGTCGTTCGCAAAGGGCCGGAGGAAATTGGGATATTGAGATATTCAGATATTGGGTTATTGATTATTGGGTTATTGCCTGCGACACGAAATATCTCAACATCTCAATATCAGATTCTCTTGACGTCAACGGTGCGGATAAAACCGGTGCGCAGCACGTCTTCCAATTCGCCGCTAATGGTCTTGTCTTCTTTTTTTATTTTAAATACAAGCTTTGTTGTTCCTATCTGCATTGTGTCATTTTCGGCCAGGGAGCAATGCTGGTTAATGCGCGTTTCTTTCCCGTTTAAAAACACGCCGTTCGCACTGGGTTTACTGCCATCGCCATCGTACAAAGCGGCTTGCAAATCGCCGTTGATTCGCTTGGCTTTGATGAAGGCGTGTGTGCGGCTTACAAAGGGATCGTCTGCAAGAACAATACTGTTTGCACCGTCTTCTTTGTTCTTTCGGCCGATGTAATTAATGCCTTCGTACACGGGAAAGGTTTCGGCCTTTTTGTTTTCGGTGTGTACAATCAGCCAAGCCACTACTTGTTTCTTTTCTGCAAGCGCTGGTGGGGTTTGGTGATTGATGGCGGGTTCTGAAAACCGCTTGTTGAAAGCAGCTTTTTTTGCGGCAATGTCTTCCAGCAAAATGTGCTTTACGCGGTTCAGCTTTTCCAGGTTTTGCTGCTGAATTTTTTCGATGACCTTGCTTGGTGCGTTTGCGTAAAGCATGTGATAATAATTAAACCGCTCGGTGCATTTGGCCAGAACCGTTTCTTCGGTTAACGGCTCCTTCAAACCAATAAACTCCAGTGCTTCTGCTTTTTCCATAACGGTAAAGAATGTTCGTTTTAATTCACTTAAAAGTTAGGGTAATTGGATTAGATTAGAAAGTGATGCAATGCATTTTTTGGCACGGATTCAACATTTATCAATGGTCTCTGTCAAAACTTTTCCTGGTTCAGTTCTGCACACGCAAAATCACCTGGACCTTGTTCTTCACGTTGTCTAAGGCAATGCCTTGCTCGCTGTTACCGTCGTATAAAATCACGTTGTCTGAATTAAAGCCCAAATCAATAAACACACGGTCGTCAATGATCCATCCTTTGCCGGTGATGCGGGTACCTTTTCGCTGAAAGCCGTTCAGGGTTTGCAAGTCATCGTTCAACTTTATGGTAATGGAATCACCGTCTTTAAAGCCAGGGTATTTGCCGTCAATCTGCGCATCCACCAATTTTGCAGCGGCCATCACCTTTTCCTTTCGTGCTTTTTCAACGTCCGATTCCGAAGGCTTCTCTGTGTTCTTAATCACCTCATCGTCCGGCGCTACGTCTTTGTTTACGCCCAGTTTCAAATTCTCAAAGTCTTTCAGGTTTGGATTGGGTGCGGTGACAAAAGGCTTTGTGCGACTGAAGACGTTGTATTGGAAATTTTTGAGGTAAAGCTCCGGGTATTCAAACAGCTCTTTAATAGCCACAATCTTGTACACGTAAACAGCGGTTTCGGGATTTAATTGCATCGCAAAATAGTTGGTGCTACCCCTTTCAACTCTGCCAATTACCCGCCCGATGCCCCAGTTGTAAGCAGCGGCCGTCAGCACCCAGGAAGCGATATTTTGCTGATTGCGAAGCAATTTGAAATCGCCAGCCAGTTTGCGCAGCGCTACGATAGTGGCTTTGTAAATATCGTTTCGTTCGTCAACAGCATTGTCTACCCTTAGGCCAAAATCCGTCGCGGTTCCTTTCATCAGTTGCCAAAAACCTTGTGCCCCCGCAGGTGAGGTTGCGTTCCGAAAACCGCTTTCCACAATAGGAATGTATTTGAGGTCGTCGGGCATGTTGCATTTCTTCAGAATGTATTCAATCATCGGAAAATAGCGTTGCGCATCGCGGTGCAAACCTGGCAAGTCAACGTATTTAAGCTGGCTGCGAATGGCGTCCATAAGTTTCTTTGCGACGAAGGCGTTGTCAACGGGAATGCGTTCCCCGCAAAAGGTAATGTCTCTGGCACAGGCGGTTAGTGCAAGTGAGTTTAGAATGAGCCAAAAGAGAAAAAATTTCTTTCGCATAGAAAGGCTTTGTTACCGTTTGGCGGAGGCGTTGGTTTTTAGTTTCGTCAATGCCTCTCTTTTTTCTTTTGCAAATCGTCTGTCCGGAAAAAGCTTCATGGCTGCGTCATACTTTGCAACGGCCGCGTCTATTTCTTTCGCCGCTGCAAACCCTTTTGCGCTCGACAAAAGAGCATAGTATTGGGCTTCCTTTTTTTCGTCGTCGCGTTCTTTTTCTACTGCTTCTTTTATTTTGATTAGCCGTTTGCTGCAATAGTCATCGTTCTTGTTTACGGCCAGTGCGGAATCATATGCCTGTTTGGCTACAGTCCAGTCGTGTATGTCGAAAGCCTCGTTGCCTTTTGTTCTTTGCAATCGGAAAACCTGGTCCGGAGCTTTCCGCAACGTGGTTTCGTATTTGTCTTTGCAGCACTGCTGAAAGGTTTTGCTGTCTATTTCGCGGGCTTCGGCAAAACCGCTCTTGGCAAGAATGAAATTGTTGTCATCGAAGGCATCAAGAGCTTTGCCTTTTGAATCCTGAAACCACACCGTACGATTGGCTGCACGCTTCCTCAGTGCTTCAGGATCGTCATTTTTCGCACCCAAAGCCACGTCATAAGTTGAATCGGCTTCGCGGTATTTTTTTGCTTTTTCAAGGCTGGCCGCCCGCGTCATGGCATCGCTGTATTTTTTTTGTTTGCCGGCAAATGACATCTGCTCGCATTGAGCAATCTTTGTTTCAATGGGTTGGCGTTCGGCTTCTTCCACGTCATATTGCAAGCGGCTGTATAAAGCCAAAGCCGCATCGTATTGGCCTTTTTCCAGCAGTGCATCGGCTTCTGCAAGGCGGGCATCTGCTCTGGCTTTTTTATCTTTTACGTAGGATGCCAGTTTCTTTTTGTTTGACCAATCGCGTTTCAACGCAGGAACGTTCTCATTATAAACCATTACAAACGTGTGTGTATTTGAACCTTCATTAACCGTTAATACTTGCGGGTTCGCTTCTTTTCTCTGGGCCTTCAAAAGGAGGTTTTTTTTTGTAACTATGGCTTCGTACGAGCCGTTGGGATTTGACATCGTCGTTTTATCTATCAGCGAGGGGAAAAGAAACGACACTTGCGCATTCGTACTTAAAACAACAGTATCGTTGATGATGTTTTGTGACTTTGCCCGTGTGTTCGTTAACAGCGTCGTCACAAGCAGCAAACATTGTACGTAATAAATTGGTTTCATGGTCTGTGTTTTTCAGCCTGCTGGCGTTGGTGCTTCGATTTTGCTTTTATTACTATTTAAGGAATCCTAAAATCCCACCCCGCTTCAACTTCACTTTAATTTTTTGAATGCCATTTTTATCGTCTTTTTGAAAGTCCAGTGCTTCAATTTTTTTCTTTCTCTTCTCTCTAACGAAATCGGTGATCTTCATTTCATCTTTGCCGTTCACCACCACTTTTGTGCTGCCCATATAGTCGAGAAACGGGTACAAGTCGCTGACTTCTTTATTGCCCTCCAGCACTTCCTGCAAAAGACTTTTGAAACCATCCGGATCAATGACGGTTGCCTTTGGCTTGGCCTGCTCCGTTTTCGGCGGTTCACCTGTAGTGCCTCCACCGTTGCTCGCCCCCGTATTTTGTGCGGGCGATTTTTGTCCGCCGTTTGAAGGATCATTTGGAAACAATGGTCCAGGCACAGGCGGATTTCCGCCTGTACCGCTGCTGAGCGGACTGTTGACAAGTGGCGCCTGAGGCGGTTCTGCAACGTCTATAGTTTTGGTTTTCGCCATTGCCGGATTATTGTTAACAACCAATTGAACAGTATACTTTCCTGCCGTCAAGAATTGAAAAGCCGCGGTTGAATCATACCGGACTTCGTTTGTACCTATCAGCTTCCATTCGTACGATCTGGGAACGATGTCGCAAACGGCGTAGAACCTAACTGTATTTCCAGCTTTTGGGGCAATTGAATCAGGAATGATTTCAATGATACCCTTGTCGGGGGTTTTTGCAAGCGGCGTCGTAACTGTTACCGCTCTTCGAAATTCACATCCGCCGTTAACCGTAGCCACCACTGTATATATGCCTACGGCTGTGTATTGATGTTGTGCAATCGCTTCTTTGCTCACAGTGGTACCATCGCCAAAATTCCAATCGGCTCTTGCGGCTCCTATACCCTGCAAACGGAAGGTTGCAATTCGGTCAGGATAGCAAACAGCAATCGCCTCCGTATCCTTGCCGTTAACGATGATTCGTGCATCGGCACAGGGCTTGGCCATTCTCTCCCACTCTTTCATTTTGTTGTAGCCGTACCAGCCCAAACAAACAAGCCAAGTAAGCAGTATCGACAGCCACACCCGGTAATCGAGGCCGGTAATGGTTCGGGTGGTGATACTGGCTGTATTCATAAAAAGTTTTTAAAGAATAATGACCCGTTCGGCTACTTATTACTCAACTTAAGTTTTGCATCGTTTAAATCCGCAAGGCTTTGAACAATGAAACTGTTTGCCAGGTTGTCGGCGTTAGAAAAGCCTTTGAGCAAGTCACTCATTTTATCAATGCCAACTTTGATTTTATAATACTTCGCTGCTGGCGGCTCCTTTGAAGCATCGAATTCCTTTAGCTCATTCGATACCGCCACTACTGCTGCATCAAACGATTCGGAAGTCTCCTTTTCCTTTTGCATAGCCAGCACTTTTTGGCGCAACTGATCATTCTCTTTCCGCGGCACTTCTATGCTAAAAAATATAACGGTAACAATCAACGCAACGGTGATTAAAAACAGAAGCAGGAAACGAAGAAAGGCATTGGTTCTTTCGGCGCTGTTGAGCGGTTTCATAAACAGGTAAGTTTAAACGTGAAAGAGGGACGGTGTTGTCAGGGGCGGATGGGTCTTTCTTTTTCTATCCTAAGAATCGTGGCTTGCTTGTCTTCTTGGGCAGTTCGTCGGCAAAGGCTTCTTCTTTTACCACAAAGCCACCCGAACGGCGCTTCCCAATAAATTCGAGGCGGCTTAAGGTGCCAAACAATTTTGCAATCACCCGTACAAAAACAGCCGCTTCGGAAATGTTTTTGTTTACATCGTTGTGATCGTAGTTCATGCCGGCAATGCTAGCCAACATGCTTTCCAATTCGCCCTGTTTTAGTTCGCACCATTCGCTCAGGTATTCCATCAATTCATCTTTGCCCGCGCCAATGCGCAGGTCAACAGTGTTTTTCAACACCCTTGCAAGAGACGCCATCGTAAAAAACAAAGCGGCTGGCGATTCGTACAACAAGTTCCATCGCGCAGCGGTTAAGGCCTGGCCCAAATACAACATCACCCGATCGCAGAGAAACATCACCAACTCCGAAACATCGTTCTGCTGGCTCTTCTTGAATATCTTTTGCACAATCACCGTGCAATGCCTTTCCAGCGAAGAAAGAAACGTATCGAATTCACCGAGAAGCGCAATTAGTTCGGGGTGCGCATTGACCGAATAACAAGGCGGGATGTAAAAGTCGACGAGGTTGATTTCGTTGTTTGCCACGAACAACTTTCCAACCGTGAGCGCATACGGATAATAGGTGAATTGTTTGTACTGGCTTTGCGGAACAACCTCAATGGTATAGGAAGGCACCTCAAAGGGGAAACGCGGCGGGTTCTCCGATAGGTCCGGTGCGCCGGCGGCTTTGGTTTCGTAGGGGTGAACGATCAGTACGATCCACCAATCCAGTTCGCCGCTGGCCGCTGAAAACGGAAGAAGGGTGGCAGGCATCACATCAGCTTCGGTAAAAACAGGCGACTGGAAAGCCGGCAGCGAAATGCGCACACCACCGGGCGTTACCGCCTGACAAGCCTCTACCACCACGCGTAAAGTATTTTGATTGTCGAGCGAAACACGAACGCTGAACGTATTCTCACCCGCAACGGATGGCGGCAGAACGCCGTAACGGTGGGGCGTCAGGTGAAGAGACGTGGCATCGTGCAAAACATCCCTAATGGCGTTATTCTGCGCCACAAAATGGCTTTTGTTAATCTTCATGCCGTCAACCCAGTTGACGAAATAATGTTGAAGCCTGTCTCTCATACGCGTTGTTGAATCTTGCTTGAAATGGGTTCGGGACGGGGTATGCGTTCGCAAACAATAACCGTATTTTCTTTGATACCGTTTTCGCGAATGGAGATTTCCGGATTGTAAATCCGTTGGCCTCCAAACCATTTTGTCTTTTGGCTAAACCACCATTCGTGAGGCTTTAAAGTACGGTCGGCGTATTCAATCGGCGTTTCGCTGTAACTCTCGTTGTATTCGTTCATGAAGTGGTAAAAAAACTCCCCCAGCTTCATGCTTTCAGGGCCTTTGGCGCGGAAATAAGTTTTACGGCCCTCCGCTGTCTTTTTTGCAATCTCAAAACCGATAACAAGAATCCGTTCGTTCGGCATGTCTTCAGGATCGGGCAGTTCTATCGGGTTGTTCAACGGATAGTGCCAGGTAGGAAAGGTGGTTGCGGGTATGTCAAAGGCCGCTTGAAACGAATGGGAAAAAAGCAGCGGTACGAAGAACAGCAGGGAGCTTAACAAAACCGGATAGAAGAGAAAGTCCCTGTCTTTTTTTAAAAAATATTGCAGTGATGAAAACACGACAATGGCAAAGAAGACAACCGACAAGCCAAACACTATTTCGGCAACCAGTACTTTGTTTTGATCGTATTTCTGTCCGCCAAAATAACGCTTGTGAACAAAGAGCAGGTGCACAATACCGAACAACAAAAAAATGCCACCCAAATACCAGAACAGTTCAAAAGGGTTGGTCAAAAGGTAAGCCGCCAGGTAACCGGCCAGGGACGTTAGAATGCCGGACAACGCACCGTAAACAAAAGGCTTTTTTCCGCTGGTAGCAAAGCCTTCAGAGAGGTTCTTCACGACCACCGCCAAGGCAATTGCACAAACCAAAACGCTTCCAAAAAAGGCCAGAAAAAATTGAATCACCATGTTTACCTATTAGCTGTGTTAGCAACTGCGTTCTTCACAAGACGGTTATCAACACAATTCTCATCGCACAAAACTTATTGTTGTTTAAACGAAGCTTTCCATTCTTCGCCATCGTCGCCTTTGTAGCCATCCAGTTTTACCAGGAAGCTTTTCGCGGGGAAGAAAGGCGTGATGTGGATGTCCAAAAAGATGTGGTCTTTTTGATTCTCGTCTCTTTCAAAACGAATGATTTGAAACTTCTCAATCAGCTTGTCGGGGCCTTGAATGCCGTCGAGGAATTTGACGATTTGTGTGCGCAGGTTTTTTTCCATCTTCACGTTCCAAAGCTCAAAGGCCCGGCGGTTCAAGAAGTCGGAAAGCACTTTGGCGATGAAGTCAAATACACGAACGACTGAGTATGTCTGCATGCCGAGGTTATCGCCGGTGAACAAGGTTTTTGCCGAGAAAGGCATCACGCGGCCCCACTCACCAACCAAGGGAACCAAGCCTACGTTTTCCAGTTCCGAAATGTCGCCTTTCTGTTGGTCAAAGCGAACCGTATCTACTTCGTCAATAGAACCATACGTTTTCCCTGCTACGGGTTGTGATAATTTGGTGCAATACAACTTGCCAGCCAATGCGGCCGAACCCGGAACGTAAACATCTTCCTCTTCGCCCACTTCGGTTTTTTTGCCACGACCAACAATGTAGTTGCAGGTCATAATAATGTTGGCTTTGTGCGGATCGCCACTGGTAAGGTTGGCATCGTTGAACAAATCCAGCGCATCATCCGGTGTTTCCACGTTTACAAAATCTGTTACCATCATCACCTTGTTGTTGTAAGCCATCTTGGCCCATTTGTCCACAATCGTGTTTGATTTAAGGTAACCGGGAATCACCATCAGCGAATAGTTCTGCCGCAGGTCGAGGCGGTCGTATTTGGCTTTTAATTCTTTGGCCACAAATTCAATAAAGCGCGGCTCGTCAAGATTTGTCAACTGCTCCATTGAAGCATTTAAAATTGCCACGTTCTTTAGCTTGGGCGATTCCGTGTTTTTGTAAAACAAGTGCACCGAACGATAGGCCTGCTCCAAATCGCGGCTTGCATTCAATACTTTTTTCAAATTGCCTTTCAAGAGCTTTTCGGCTGTTTCGGCTTTTTCTACCGACTTATCGGCCATCTCCGAAACCGTACTGCACTGCTCCAGCAAGTCAACCCACATCTGCAGCTTCTTTTTTAATTCGCCTCGTTGCGTCTTCTTGCTTTCGTCCGTTAAAAAGATGGAACGTTTTGCTTTGCGCACCGGGTTCAAATTGTCCACGCCGTCCACCACGGCTTCAAGAAAATCAAATCCACCCGAACGCACCAGGCTGTTCACGGAGGTTTCAAGCGCAGGCAACTCGAGTTGTTGCTGCTTCACATCGGGTTTAAATTCCTGTGCGCTTACGTCTTGTACTTCGGTAGCCATATGGATTCGTTTGAAGTTTTAAGTTTTAGATTTTAAGTTCATGTTGCACATAGCAGACATCTCTCTATGATTGATCGGCAGTTTCTAATTCAAAAGCAAGTGCTTTTAACGCATTAATGAAGGCCTCCTTGGTTTCGGGATTTTCAATCACGTTTTTGAGCGATTTATTTGTCTTTAATTGCTTGATGATTTTGAGGTAGGCATCGTTTTCCAAGCTTAAATTCTTCAGGTAAGCGCTTTGGTTGGTCAGGTTTTTTGTATCAAAATCCCCCAAGCCGGCAAACGAAAAATTTTCTTTTGTTGTTGAACCGTCTTCTTTTTCCAGCTCTACGTTAACGTTCGGTTTAAAATGTTCAAACACTTGTTCAACGGTTGTGAGCCCTTCCGTCAGTTCGGGCTTAATGGGCGCTTCATTGGTTAGCTTTTGAATGAACAGGGTTTTGTTTGGGGAGATTTCTACAAAGCCTTCGCCAACTGGATCGGGAGCGAGAATGGTTGTAGCGATTCCGGGTTTTGCTTGCGGCATAGCGTTGGGTTTTATGTGTGAATCAAAGCATCATAGTGAATGTACGAATTATATATCGTTCGTTTAATACGGCAGGATTATTCAATGTTCCAGGCCAGAATCGTGTTCTCCAGGCCCACGTTTACGGTACCGCCGCGCTTTACGTCACCGGCAATGATGTACTTTGAGATTGGGCGGCGCAACTGCTGCCGGATGACGCCGGAAATTTGCCTGGCACCGTACTTTGGCGTAAAGCCGTTCAGCGCCAAGTGCTTCTTCGCTTCATCCGATAGTTGCAACCGGATGCCTTGCTTGTCCAGCGCTTCCAAAAGACTTTTCATTTGTATGTCGAAGATGCGTACGATGCTGTTTTCGCTGATAGGTGCAAAGGGCACAATCTCTGTGAGCCGCGCCAAAAATTCGGGACGGAAATATTTGGTCATAATTTCCATCAGCTTTGTTGACGTAGGTATTTCGCCTTTGGCAAATTGCTCTGTGATCCAATCGCTGCCGATGTTGGAAGTAAAGATGATGAGTGCATTGGAGAAGTCGCCTTCTTTGCCCAAACGGTCGTGCATGTGGCCTTCGTCAAGGATTTGAAGAAAGGTATCGAAGACCGATGGATGCGCTTTTTCAATCTCGTCAAAAAGCAAAACCGAATAAGGCTTTTGACGAATCTTGTTCACCAGCATGCCGCCTTCTTCATAACCTACATATCCCGGCGGCGCACCGTACAACAAAGCCGCGGAATGTTCTTCTTTGAACTCCGACATGTCGAAGCGAATCATGGCTTTTTCGTCGTTAAACAAAAACTCTGCGATGGATTTTGCCAATTCTGTTTTACCCGTACCGGTGGGGCCTAAAAAGAAGAACGAACCAATGGGCTGGCCTTTTTTATTTAAGCCGCTTCTTGATTCGAGAACAGCTTCCGAAAGAGCTTTCACGGCATGGTCTTGTCCTACTACACGGCGCTTTAAAAAGCCGTCCATGTTCAACAGCTTTTCTTTTTCCTGCGCCTGTATTTTGCCCAGCGGTATGCCCGTTTTGTACGAGACGACAGCGGCAATGTCTTCTTTGCTTACGCTGTCTTTTTTGTCGTCGGCTAAAGCGGTTAATTTTTTCAGGCTTTCGCTTAGAAAGGCTTCATATTCCTTGGCCGTTTCAAATTTGTCGGTTTGTGTGGCATCTTCCAGTTTGCCCAATAACACTGGACTGATTTTGTTTTGCAAAACAGTGTTCAGCCATTTGTAATCGTTGAATAAATCGGCTTCGTCAGCCTTGCTATCTTTTATTTTTTGGAGTTCCTCATTGAGCTGTTGCAAGTCGGTTTTATTGGTATCCACCATCAGTTTGATGGCGGCCATCGTGCGGTCCAAAAGGTCAATGGCTACATCAGGAAGCCTTCTGTCTTTGAGGTAACGTTTTGAAAGACGTACGCAATCTTTTACCGCATCTTTTTCAATTTTTAAGTTGTGGTGTGCTTCAAATTTCGGCGCAAGCCGTACCAGCATTTTTACTGCTGTTTCTTCATCCGGCTCGGCTACGCTCAACACTTCAAAGCGGCGTGTAAAAGCCTGGTCGGCTTCAATGAACTTGCGGTATTCATCCGTAGTTGTCGCACCAATCACGGTAATTTCGCCGCGGGCCAGTTCGGGCTTTAAAAGATTGGCCGCGCCGCTGCCGATGCTCCCGCTTTTGTTATCCAGTAATGTGTGAATTTCATCAATGAACAAAACAGCTTTGGGCAAAGATTTTATTTCTTTCAAAATATTTTTCAGCCGGTCTTCTACTTCGCCTTTGTAAGAGGCGCCGGCAATCAAAGCACCGAGGTCCAATTCAAATACCTGCGATGTTGCCAGTTGTGCGGGCACTTTATTGGCCACAATGTCGAGTGCAAAGCCGTCAATCAAAGCTGTTTTGCCCACGCCGGCTTCGCCGGTGATGATAACATTGGGCTTGGTTCTACGGCAAAGAATCTCCATCATCATGCGGGTTTCTTTGTCGCGGCCAATGATGGGATCCGTCTTTCCTTCTTTTGCCAAAGCGGTTCGTTCGATGCAGTATTTATACAGCGCTCCTGTATTGGCCGCTGCTTTCTGAACGCCATTGCCGTTTACGGCTTGCTGAAGATTGTCTTCTTTAAAATAAACTTCCAGCACTTCTTTTTCCTTAACGGGAAAAGATTTTAACTGCTCGCTGCTGAAGGCCACGCCGGGTTTGGCAATGGCAGTTAAAACGCAGATAGGAGATACAGCATCAAGGCCCAGCTTCATGCGAATGTTGTCGGCTTCTTCAAACACACGTTGCACTTTTTCATCACCGCCAACTTGTTCTTTTATTTTGGACCCTTTGGGATATTCATCCATGCGCACTTCGGCCCACTCCAGAATGTAGCCAGCATCTTTGCCTATGGATTCAAGAAAATTTTTTAAGCCTACGTCTTTGTGAAGAAGTGCCCGCAAAAGATGTGCGGGATAGAAATACTCGTTGTGATATTCCTTGGCCAGCGATTGTGCAATTTCAACCGCCGTTTTCATTGACTCGTTTAAAGAGAGTGTAAGCATGAATTTTCTTTAAGCTTTGTACGTTTCATGCTTCAAAGGCTACAGACGCTTAAACGGTTCTTAAACTGTTTTCTCTGATGATTGGGAGTGCGTGAGAATTCACAAAGCCGGTTTTGGTTGTTGAGAAGTTCTTGTATCCTGTTGCTAATTGATCCGCTTTATCGTTCGTTCTGCAAAACAACCGCTGTCAAATCATCAGAAAATTAGAAAATATAACTTAAAAAACCAATTTTGCTTTTTACATTTAAGATGCGATGTTACCGCGTTTTGAAACAGTGAACGAGGGGATTTTTCCCGTACTTGTTTGACTTTTTCACCCGGCTGCTTTTCAACCGTTTTGCGCACATTTAATGTGCTTACCAAACAGCGAAACATGGGCTACTACAAAATTCCGATGCTGTTGCACGCCGTTACCGAAGGCCGGGAGCTGCCCGCCTGCGATTTAGAAACCTCTATTCAAAAAAGCCTGGAGCTCATCATCACCACAAAGTTTGGCGAACACCGCAGCGATCCTACGTTTGGCTGCGAAATCTGGGACCTTGATTTTGAACTCATCGTTAGTGCAAGATTGTGGGAAGAAAAGCTTCGCCAATCCTTGCTGAAATCCATTACCTCGCACGAGCACCGGCTGACAAACGTTGAAATAAACGCGGCCATCTCTGACGTTGAAAAGTTTAACGTGCTGAAACAATTTACCGAGATAAAAAAAAGAGTGGACATACACATAACGGGGCAAATGAAAAAGACCGGTGAGATGTTTGTCTTTCACACGGCTTTGTTTTTAAGTCCGCTTTCGGTTGATTAAATCGCTTACCATGTTCTACGACGACAACAATTCGAAAGAAGTCATTAAGGCGCGAATGCTTCGCTATGCGCTTAATTACTGGAACATCAAAAATGTTGAAGACCTTGACCCGGTGGTGAAGTTGATGCTTGAGGCC